>NZ_JAIVFV010000183.1 GCF_020829445.1 Nostoc sp. CHAB 5836 | reverse complement strand
GGTCGGCGCAATTAAAGATAACTGGTGATGGCTGTCATTTGTCCTTTGTCATTCGTCCTTGGTAAGGGTTTCAAGCCTGTTTACGTTTCGTCACATAGTTTGATTTATTTTCACCGACTTACTTAGAAAATTAGCTTTTTAACCCAATACGGTTCAGTTAGCGTCAACAACCTTGTATTGCGCAGGTTGGGTTGAGGAACGAAACCCAACCGAAGAGCGGGGTTTGTTAGGTAACACTAAAGTTCAACCCAACCTACAATTATCCTTAACCCAAGCGTATTGCTTTTTAACCGTGTCAATTTTAGATTTTGGATAATGGAATGGTTTGAGCAAGGCCGCTATACCTGCTATCAAATCTAAAATCCCCAACCTGCATCTAAAACTGGGTGCAGTTTGAAAAGCATTGGGCGAATAGAATTCGCTACTACACAAACCAAGTCCACCTCCGTGGACTAAGACAAAATCAAGGATTTTTAACCCAATAGACTTGGGTTAAGCATTTCTTCCTTCTCTCTTCTCTTCCTTTGCGTTCTTTGCGGCCTTCTCTGACGAGACGCTGCGCGAATGCGGTTCGTTAACAAAATTGACTTTGACAAAGAGTTTTAGCCTTAACTGAACTGTATTGATTTTTAACCCAGGTCGGTGGGTTTTGTCTGTGTAGCCGCGACTTCTATAGCGGTTCTCCCTTGGGTGCAGTACAGTTTTGACCTCTCTCCAAACCTCTCTCCTAAGAGGAGAGAGGCTTTGAATCTTACTCCCCTTCCCTTGAAGGGAAGGGGCTGGGGGTTAGGTCTGTATTCCATGCAATTGAGAACCGCTATAGTCGCCAGGGCCAGTAATAAATTAGACTTTTCAAACATCTTCTAAGACTCGCTAACGCTAGGCTATCAGAAATCTAAAATCCCAAATTGTTTGACTCAATGTTAACCAATTAACTACTACGTAGAGTAGCAACTAACTGACGTGCAAACGCAGAGATTGCTTCATATTTATCGGTGTGAGACTGCATCATTTTACTACGTGCAGTTTGTTCAGAGGGGTTATTAGCAACTGCTGCCAATTGTTCGTAACCTGGATAGTAGCGGCAGAATGTATAAATACCGTTATCATCTAGTAGCCATTGGCTATAAACGCCTTCTTTGCGGGGAAAAAAGCTTTCTGAAGCATTACGAGAAATAACTTGGCGGGGATATTTCAATATCTCTGCAAAACTGTCAACTGCAACTGGCTGAATGCGTCCAATCAATCGCGTTGTCAAGTTTTGCAAAATTTTAGATGCAGCTTTAGATTTGGCAATTGTATCAGGATCTTGTCCTGATAAAATGACTCTGATACCGGCTTTAGCGCCGTTAGCACAAATTCTGCCAACTAAATCAGAAATTTGCTCGAATTCAAATAAAATTGGGGCTTCGTCGATAAAGAATATGGAAGCTGGACTACTTAATGCGCGTCGTAGTGCGGCTGAATAGGCACTTAAGGAGAGTACGGCTGCATCTTCACTATCTGATAGGTTTCTGAGAGCAAAAACTAAAAGTTGTGCATCGGTAGGAAAGCTAGATGGTGCAGAAATGGCTTGTCCCACGCGGCTAGAAAGCCAAAACCGTAAGCGTAACTGAATTTGACTCAGAGCGTCTTCGACTCTACCAGTTAAAGAACTTAACTGCAAGTGTTCTGGTGAACAGAAAAAGAGAAAATCTTTTAAGGTAGGGGTTTTCTGCCAAGCAAGAGTGCCAAATCCCCCCTCCATCGCCTGTCGATATCGTTCTTTGATGCCCTCATCTGCAAAGAAGGCTTCTAAAGCTAAATTGAGCAGCGATCGCACGGTTTGCGATAAAATTTGACTTTCAGTAGATGATCCTAAAACCATTGTCATTAAAGCTGATTCTAGGAAAGCAGTATAATCGTTAAAGCGATCGCGCTGTTGTTCTGGTTCTAGCGATCGTAAGTCTGGCTGTTCAAATAAGTTATTCGATTGTTTGGAGATATCAAAATAGGCTCCATTTGCCTCCATAAACTCTGTATAATCTGTGAAAGTAGATGTCCCATCAGGCTTAGGGAAATCTAACGCCACAACCGGAATACCATGTGCCAAAGCCTGAGTTAAAATCCCTGATACCAACACCGACTTACCAGCACGAGTTGTGGCAAACAAAGCTAAATTTTTGTGCTGATTAAATAAATCTAAATGTATCGGTGTTCCACCTTCTTCAGCAATCAACTCAAAGCCTTGTTTATCACCTTTTTTAGTTAAAACTAAAGGCATTAATCCGGGAACTTCACTGGTTAAATATAGCTGGCGACGGTTGAAAGGTGTTGCTAACAAACCTTCCCAAACTATGGGTAAAGTTTGCAGCCAAATTTTCCAGGCATATTCAGTTTCTCTAATTACCTTTGCTGGACGTTGAAAACAGTTTTCAATATATCTTGTCGCCTCATCTAATTTCTCTACAGTTGGACGATGTACCAAAATGACAACACTCGTATAAATCGGCACTGCCCCTTCAAATAATTGTTCTTGTGCTGCTACCGATTTCTTCAACTTCAATTGAGCGTTAACATCAATAGTTTTACTTTTTTCTTGAGCCATAATTGTCGTCATGTTTGACTGCTTCAGCACTCGTTGCAGAGTAGTTTTCACCATTGCTGGATTGGCCGCAGTCAACTCACAAAAAATCTCTGTATCTACTACTGTTTCTCTGGCTAACAGTTCCCATAAATAGCGCAGTTGGGCAGATTTATTCACCCAACCTCCGGGTTTTTCCAGAAACGACAGTGTGCCAATATAACGATTGTTAACGTTAACCCAACGGCGATCGGCACAAGGTACACTAGACTCCATCAGCAAAGTTGTGCCGTGGATATTATCTATCAGCAATTTAGTACTAGCTAAATCGGAATTAACTTGCTCGTGCAGTCCTTGTTCATCTAAAGTCATTAACTGGGGAATATCTATCGGATCAGTATCATTAAACCTTTTCCAGATGTCCTGCCAAAGTTCATTAGCAGTCAAAGGCTTGACATCCAATCCCATTTTGTTAGATAAAATTTGTTCCCAGCGCAGAAAACCCTGGTTGTAAGCATTTGTAATCAGGGTTTCAATGCGTTGATTTTCTATATCTGAAAGATCACCTTTGAATTTCAACCACCAGGATTCCGCTTTCACTAAAAGCTTTTCTATCCAATCATCTGCGTGTTGCGAGTTAGATTCAATGGTGTAAGTGACATAAATTCGCAAAAATTTCGGCTTCCGAATCCCAGAAATAGTTAGTTCTTTGATTCTGGCTCTCTCCGCCATCAACAAATATTTGATATCTCGTGATGGCGTATTTCTAATTAGTGTTGCTAATTCTTTTTGGCGCTCTTTGTCGGAACTAAAAGAACCCAAGTGCAGTGTCATTCTCTCACCGCTAGGGATATCTTTTAATCCAGCTTCTATATTATTAAAAAGTGTATCAATTTGTTCGGATCTTAAGGTGGTATGAATTCCCTTACAGTCAAAACCAAAAACAAAGCAGAATCTATCTTTTTGAGTGCCTTTTGTCAAAAGGTAAGCGCCAATATCACGCCCATTCATGGCGACACGCAGCATTGTCGCCAAGTGCAAGGAATCTTCAAATGGCGTTAATCTACTTTCATTTCCGGCCACGCCGACGCTTTGTTTTCCGATTTTTTGCTTCATGGTTAACTTCGAGTAAGCTTTGATAACGAGCAAAGCCTCTTGTCCAAGCGGGAACGCCAATAAATTTACTTAAAAAACTCCAACTCCTACCACCAGTTAAAATCCACCAAGTTCCGATTCCCCAACCAGTCATTAGTACTGTCCACAACCATTTTTGAAACTCTTCTTGGAAAAGACCACCAAAAACTCCATTGACAATAAAGTAGGAGGCTAGGGCAATTACCGTCCAAGGAAGAATTTGATCGGCAGGAATTGGGCCTAACGAAGGTTGACTTCCGAGAACCTGATTGACTGGACGAAATTCTTGTTCCCGCTCTTGAGACATTTGAAATATCTAAATTATCTACTGTTATCGCCAATTACAAAGCGTGTGAGTACATCAGCAATGGTAACAGCAACAACGACTAATAGGGGAGTTCTGGCGATACTTTGCCAATCTTCATCTTTACGCACTGCGTTAATCACACCAACTAGGGAGATTGCAATATAGAGTAAGTAAATCGCCCGCAACACATTAAATATCAAACTTACTGCTGCGTCGGCACCTCCAGCATTGCTTCCTGAACCATCTTGTAAGGTTCTTCTGAAAAACCTTTCAGCTTCACCAAAAAACTGTGCTTGTGCGGGGGCTGCAAACCAGTCTAACCAATACAAACTCAGAATTACGGCTGCTGCTAAGATTTGTAATAATATTAGCGATCGCCTTGGTAAATTCACTTGCTGCCCAATTTGCTGGGTAATGACTGCAATTAAACTACCAACTAGTAAACAAAAGAGCAGGATAGGACTTTTTAGGCTGATAACGCTAACGAAGACAGCACAAGCAATCAAAAAAGGTACAGATTCAACCAGAATAGTCAGACAGGATTTCAATGCCAGTCTTAACTTGTGAGATTCTTTCGCCGCACTACCAGTTAAAGCTTTGAAAAAGTTTCTCTCGTGAGAACTTTGTCTGAACATTTGCTAATTTTCCTATGGTGTACTATAATTGCTCTTTATTTTAAAATATTCACAGCAACTACAATTTAACATGCTTTAACATTATTAATCAAATTATGAACTTGTAGCAAAGTTATATATTGTATATCAGTATTATAAAGTTAAGATTTCTCTAAAATCAAATATATCTCAATACTGCTCGGTTAAGCCTCTTTTGGGCATTAGAGACAACGAGATTTCAAGGGTTTCAGCCTACTTTCTTTCCTTAACCGAGCAGTATGCTTATGTCTGGAATAAAGGAGTGGGTACAACTGTTGCTTGGCCAAGGAATTTTACTGCCGCTACTGGTGATAGTGGTGTAGCCACTGCGATCGCAAGTACTAGGGGTGCTATTGGTTATGTAAGTAGGTCGGCGCAATTAAAGATAACTCGTGATGGCTGTCATTTGTCCTTTGTCATTCCTCCTTGGTAAGGGTTTTAAGCCTGTTTACGTTTAGTCACATAGTTTGATTTATTTTCACCGATTTACTTAGATAGTACTACCCGTTTAAAGAATAAACTACCTGCCGCACTCTTACGTAACACAGATGCTCACCTTGAAAGAGCTAGTCCTAAAAAAGTTCAATGGTCAATTATGTTATGATTAGATATGTTGAGAAATATTTTCGGTCATGTGACTGACTATATGGACGCCTCTCCGAATCTAAATCTCTACGCCCTTTGATTCTGGAGGTATTTTATGTCAGTTGATGTTGCTGTATTGAAATTGCGTAAAACTGATACATCGAACTGTCAAAAAACGTCTTAAGAAAAACGGACAGTAAACGGGAATGGTACTTACTGAAGCTAGATTTATAGCGCTTCTAGTTTTAATGAAATACACTTATTTTCACCTCTCTCCTAAAGGGAGAAAGGCTTTGAGGATTAGTCTCCAACGTTAGCTCTTAAGGGCTGTTGCTGTTATGTTTGTATTCTACGCAATTGAGAACCGCTATAAATCAGCGACTCATTCAAGAAATCGCTGATCTAGGCAGCGACTTTTGCTTAAGTAAGTTAGGATTCGACAGTAAAGTGGATCACAAACCCAGACAATATACGAATAGTAATTGAACTTATGCCAACGGATATAATTACCCGTCCTGAATCCCTGACAGAAGATTGTTTTTTTACTTACGCTCTTGGGACTGATTTGCATGATACTAATTCGACAGCCAAATATTTACGCCGAATCAGGAAAGAAGATAAACCATATATCGACATAGCTGTTTCTCCCAGACCGGGCTACCGGTTTGAGGTTTGCCTTATCCCTGTTGAAGGGTTTGCTCAAGAAACAATATTGACAAAAGATGGGTTCGCCAAAGCTTTAGCGATTATTTGTGCTGTATCTAACAAAGCTAGGAAGCGATTCCCTTCAGGAAATGGACAAGATATAGTCCGGTGTCAATTTAGCAACTTAGCTGATGCAGTCGCTGTAGCCAACAGATTGTCTGCATTACCCTCTGATATGTATGAAACTCTCGCCAAGCTACCAAATGCCTTGTGAGATCGCGTCCCCTTGAAGATTTATTATTAGGACTGAGGCGAAGACATTTTAATGGTAAGTAACTAGACGAACTTGAGATAAAAAACTCAATGCTTCATATTTCGTCTGTTGGAAAAAGGCTTGTTATACAAGACTTTTAACCTAAATGTACAATTTGATGTTTTTGTACGCTAACCTGTAATTCCAAGTGAGTTTTTTTTATGCCTATAAGTCCTTTGCGTGAAGAACCTCGTAACCAGCGAGCGCCTGTAATTCGTACAAGCAATGAGTTTATTCTTTTGGAATGGCTAAAGTCAACTGGTCGTCTAATCGAGCGTGAACATCAAGAATCTGAGTACCTAAGTGAAGTAGAAGAAATTTCCGAAATGATAGACCTTGACGATATCCCTTATGATCATGACGATGACGATGCTGAGATGGATTTAGAAGCTTAAGCTGTTAGGCATTTAAATTGTATATTTACTCGTGAGGTTGTCATTTGTTATTTGTCATTTGTCATTTGTCATTTGTCATTTGTCATTTGTTATTTGTCATTTGTTATTTGTCATTTGTCATTTGTCATTTGTATTTCAAAGGACAGATGACCAATTGACTTAGGACAGTCTTAACGATCGCAATGTACAATCTAGACGCGCATCAGTCTAGTAGGGTAATTCGTAATTACTATACCGCAAGGGTTTTATTGATTTGAAATGGGTGTTGAATTTACGCCCAAATGCTAAGATTCCCGACTTAAGCTGTTGGACATTTAAATTGCATATACTGAGCGAGCTTTTCGGCCCACCCCACAAGAGTTATATTTAATTCGATTATGCAAATTAGATGTTTTTTAGCTTGTCTAAAAAGTCGGGAATTTTAGAGGTCATTTAGAAAGTAAATATTAATTTATAAATCATCTCTTAATATTAAAAGGCGAGTGTGTTTAATTATTCGACTTGAGTAATAGATAAAATAATTGTCCATTGCTGACTGTAACACCAGCCCGATCGCCTGCTAATTTCCCAGTACCTAAAAAATAATCGACTCTACCTGCACCTTTAATTGCGCCTCCGGTATCTTGGTCAAGAACATAGCGACTAATGATGCGCTCCTCCATTTTTCCGGTAGGATTAACAAAGGGTATGGAAGCACGAATCAAGGCTAAAGCACCAGGAGGCATGAGAGATTTATCTGTAGCAATGGAACGCTCTGCTGTTAATGGTACGTTGATAGAACCTTGGGCTGGCTGACCATGATTTTCTTGAAAAAAAACAAAGCTGCGATCGCGGGGAATATAAATATTTAATTCTTGGGGATGCTTTTGGAAATAGTCGAGAATAATTGGCATAGTTACACCTTCTAGCGGTAATTTGCCATCATCTATTAATTCTCGCCCAATACTTTTGTAATTATAAGCGGTATTACCGGCATAACCGATTGTTGTTTGAGTCCCATCGGGAAGCTGAAGTCTCGCCGAACCTTGAATTTGAGCTAAATATGGTTCGAGGCGATCGCGAAACCAAAATAACTCTAATCCTCGCAATTTCCCTTGTGCGCCTTGTAAACCATCTGCCCCTTCTAATTCTTCCCGTGTAGGATGAGGCTTAGGCCAGGAGTTGAAATCAGGAGGTAATCGATAAACAGGATAGCGATATTCTGTTGTGGGGACGCGACGGGCTGCGTAAAGTGGCTCATAATAGGCGGTGAATAAAACGGAACCTTTGGTGTCTTTACCGACTGACTGGTAAAGCACAAATTCCCGCTCGATGGCTTGATGTAATTCTGTTGCAGAATTAGTTTTTAATAGGAGTTCACGAAATCTTTTCAAGCTTTTTAACACGCGATCGCGCGTAATCCCAGCTACGTGATAGTTTTGATAAGCAACCGCCGCATTAGCTGTTTGCAGGTATTGGAGACTGCGAGCGATCGCCCTCATCAGTGCCTTTTTGTCTGTTATTTGTTTATAGAGTACTTCATCGAAGCAAGAGGTATCACCTTGACAACAAGTAATTGGTATTCTCTGGATTAATGGTGCTTTTTGCTTTTCAGCAGTCAAGGGCACTGGTATATCCCATTTTTTTACACGACATTCTTGCGGACTAAGTTCTCGATGCGCCAAAGATTGCATCCGCACCAGCAAAATCGACAAAACCACAGGTAAACTGATAGCGATAATTTTGTTAAACTTTCCTAAGCCAGCAAGTGTCTTTTTCATCAAAACTAATTTTGGGTTTCTTTCCTCAACCCAACCTACACATTTGTATTTTTTATGCAAAACCTACGCAGTATTGGGATGAAATAGACCTGCAAAAATTCTTCCCCACAGATGCGATTGATCGCGTCTCTACTCCCCACTCCCTATTCATTCATATTCCGGTAAGTAGCAACAGCAGAAGGCGATATCCGGTTCAAATATCGGAATATCCAGTATTTGAAAATGGTATCTAAAATCACCGGAAATGTAGCAATAAATAAGAAGATAAAATCTCTATTTGCTGGTAATCCCCAATGGCGTGATACACCTTCTAAAACTACTTCCCAGCCATGAGGAGAGTGGAATCCTACAAATATATCGGTAAACAAAATGATGATAAATGCTTTAGCGCTATCACTAAGGCCATAGACAATCTGATCAAAGAAATCTTTTAGCACAGCAATAGAAGACTTACTGACAACCAAGAGCCAGATGAAAGCAATCACCGAGAAAATATCTGCAAAAACATTTTTGATAGCATTAGAGCTTTCGTGACGAAATTCTTCAGCAAGCTCAGTAGCTCTCTTTGTTAGCTCAATTTCCATCTTCTCAGATGAGAATGCAGGAGCTTTTATGAGATTTTCAAATTTGAGCCTTTCTTCATATCTTTGTAATTCTGCTAGGGCTTCTTCTTCCATTTCTGAATTCAGAAATATCTGTATTTGCTCAGTGCTTCTAAACCGCTCAACAATTGGCCCGACTACGAAAGCTTTTGCGATCTGATGCGTCAAAAGTGGTATTATAATTAATAGTAAAATAAATCTGATAGATATTATTGTTCTTCTTTGAGTCTGACGAAAACTCTGAATTACCTCTTGTTCCGAATTAGGATCTAATTCAACTTGTAACCGAGTGATAGTACTTAATATAGAGCGGGGTAAAATGCCTGTTGTATCGACTTTTCGCTTGAATTTTGGTTTTTTATCGGAGTCTTGAGTTGGTATTTTTGGTGGTAACGTTGGAGTATTGACGAGCAGCGATTTATCGTCAGATATCACAGAGTTTACTGGTAGATTTGGAGGTTTGACTACTAAAGCTTTAGAAGTTATTTGATCAGAAATTGTTGTGTATTTGGATATAACGTGATCGATAAAGTTTAGCTTTTCCAAAACTAAAGAAGGACTAAGATACTCTATACCTGTTTTTTGAGCAGCCTTTTGATTGTCTTCATTAAGAAACCAACGGCTTGCTCTAAACTCCGTTAGCCGCATCCTAGCAATTTTTAATAGCTTTTTTAGGTCTGACTCAAAATAATCCATCACACTGTTACTGTACATGGCTGAGTCAATGTCTATTTTATTACCATTGAAATGCTTATCTTCTATTTCCTTAATCTTTAATGCTGCATCGTAAGCTTCATGTAAAGAACGTTCAGGAGTCACTAAGTACCATCGATAAGCAGCAAGTAAGAAAGAATAGATTTTTTGACTAAAAACAGAGTTTTTCATTAGAGACAATCATCCAGCATTATTTGGTGATTCTTAACCTTAAGTTAACGCATTAGGTATACTAGCAAATCTACAAGGAGAAAGTTTGTGGTTTCTCATTCGGTTTGGATTGTTGGCACTAGCCGCAGTGGTAAGACGGCTCGTTTAGTTGAGCAATTTGGTAGTTGGGTAAAATCGGAAAATCAATATACTGAATCAATTTATACTAAAAATCAGAGAGGTAAAAAAGGCGCTGGCGAAGCCAACGCCAAAGGCGAACGCATACCCGAATTTTTAGATCTTAAACAAACAGAACCAGGAGTTTTAGTCTTAGCTGCCAATGATGATAATCGTCGTGAATTGGGAGATAGAATTGTTACATCTACATTAGGGAAATATCCGGTTCGTGCCAAGACACCGCTAGGTTTTTTCCAGGATGAAGTTATTTTATTTTGGCCTTTGCTAATTAACTCGTTGCACCTGAAAGCACAGTTTCCGGTACGATTGCGGCCAGAAACGGAACAAGAGTTAGCAACTAAACTCTGGCGTTCCCAATTAGACGAAGAAATTTTACGTCTGGCGGGAGTGAATGAATCTCGGTTGGTGCGTCGCATTCTAGACTTATTGCAATTAGCAGCTTACAGTGGTGTACTTTGCGAAGATATTGCCCAGATTTTGGCAAGAGGTCTGGGGGAAAATACTACAACTTTAGACCCGGAATTTCTGGCGTCTTTGCTTTTAGATTGGCGTAAGTGGTGTTTAGAGAGGGGTTTGCTAACTTATGGGATTATTACTGAACTTTATAGTCAGCATTTGTTAAGCGATCGCAATTACCAGCAGCACCTAATTAAACGCTATCAAGCAGTACTGGCGGATGATGTTGATGATCATCCTAGCGTAGCGCGTCTTTTGTTTGAGTTGCTATTAGATCAAGGCGCAGTCGGGGCCTTTAGCTACAATCCCGACGGTGGAGTGAGATTGGGATTGGGAGCAGATCCCAATTACCTAGAAGGGTTAGCAGAGCGTTGTCGGGTAGAAATTTTGAACGGGTTGCCTTCTGAGTCTCTTGGTGAGCAACTTGCAAAACAGATGGTGGAATTAGTCACAGAACCGATGGTACTGTTGAGTTTACCAAAAACGGTGTATTCAATTCAAACCACCTCCCGCGCCCAACTATTGCGGCAAACAGCAGAAGTTATTGCTAATGCTATCCAATCACAGCAAGTGCAACCAGAAGAAGTGGCGATTATTGCACCAGGTTTAGATGCGATCGCTCGTTACACTCTAATAGAAATCCTCGTCAAGCAAAACATTCAGGTAGAATCGCTCAATGACCAACGTCCCCTAATTAGTTCACCTGTGATTCGCGCATTACTAACGATGCTGGCACTAGTTTATCCCGGCTTGGGACGCTTGGTAGATCGGGATGCTGTGGCAGAAATGCTGGTTGTATTGAGCCAGAAACAACAACCACCAGAAAACTCCCCACTCCCCACTCCCCACTCCCCACTCCCCACTCCCAACTCCCCACTCCCAACTCATATTGACCCGGTACGCGCTGGTTTGATTGCAGATTACTGCTTCGTACCCCATCCCGATCGCCCCAACTTGCTACCAGTATCAGCCTTCGAGCGCTGGGATCGAATCGGCTATGCAGCGACTACAGCCTATAATGAGATATTACAGTGGTTAGAACAGCAGCGATCGCAACAAGAACTGCGGTTAATTCCCAGTCCTATTTCCCTTTTAGATAGAGCAATTCAACGTTTTTTGTGGAATGGTAGCAATCTCCCCTACGAACAACTAGCAGCACTGCGGGAATTATTAGAAACCGCTCAACACTACTGGGAAATTGACACCAGACTACGACAAATTGCCCCAGTTGAGACAACGCCCTACACAACTATTGCCGAATTTATTCAACTACTGCGACGTGGTACAATTACCGCCAACCCTTACCCTGTGCGTCCCATTGGTGCAGCGAGAAAGGCTGTCACCTTAGCAACTATATTTCAATATCGTTCTAGTAGGCGATCGCACCAGTGGCATTTTTGGCTAGATGCTGGTTCACCCTTGTGGGCGAAAGGTGGCGCGGCGACTTTATTTGGTGCGCCGTTTTTCCTGCGAGACAGATTAGGCGAACCTTGGACAGCAGAAGATGAGAAATTGGCACAAGAACAAAGACTACGAAGGATTTTGACAGATTTATTGTCTCGTGTATCCCAGAGAGTTTATTTGTGTCACAGCGATTTAGCAGTGAATGGACAAGAACAACTAGGGCCGCTGTTACCCTTAGTGAATGCTTGTGCATTCGTGAAAGGTTAGAGTGATTGCACTTTTGTCAAGAGGATGCAGGGAAAGGGGATAAATCCAGCTTGGACACTGGCATCTGCTACAATGTATGGTGGTAACATCTGTAATAAACAATTAATCAAAAATAGAAATTACTTTAATACTAGATACCCTAAACATAGGCTTTGTTTTTTTCTCAGTTGTCACAAATTCCTCTGCACCAACTGACAACGCCGCAGCTACATGAAGCGCATCCATAGCTGCTAAACCATACTGACAAGCAATGTTATAAGCATCTTGCATTACTTTTTGTATATCGTTAGACCAGTAAGTGACGGCACTAAAGAATGATTTGTAAAATTCAGCTTCTGCTGTTTTTCGATTGTAAATTGCTTTAGGTATTACCTCCATTTTGATAAATTCGCTCGAAGCAAATTCGAGGCTTGAATCTGCTAAAATTTCCAAAGCTTTCTCTGAATCTTCTCCCACACCACGCGCCGCAGTTACTAGCACTCCAGAATCAATAAAAGTTATCTTCATGCGTCAGTTTCCTGTAATCCACCACGACGACTAGCAATTTCTTTTTCTATTTCATCTCGACTTAACAAAGGTTCACCGGAAGCAACAATAAGAGAGCGAATTTGGCGTAAACGTTCTCCCAAGGGAGTTTTATTTGCAGAGGTTTTCAAGCGAAGAAATTCAACAAAATCTAAAACTTCTTCCTGTTTGTCTTGTGGAAGGGAACGCCACTTGGTTAATAATTCTTGTTCTGCACTCATCTTTACTACCTACCTCTGATAATTTAGTAAATTTAATACTTATTATTGACTAGGATGAAAAACTTGTTCTGCCTTGATACTCCCCAGCCCTAAAGGGACGGGGATTCTTGAAGAGTCCACAAACGGATCTTCAAAGGCGCTATCAATTCGCCGCTACTGATTCCACTAAGATTAAATCCCAGTTTCACCGCTACTTTTCT
>NZ_JAIVFV010000182.1 GCF_020829445.1 Nostoc sp. CHAB 5836 | reverse complement strand
CAGCAAGCGAATGTCATCTGTCCCCTTTACTATAGCGGTTCTCGTTTGGATACGATACACTTTGACCTCTCTCCAAACCTCTCTCCTAAAAGGAGAGAGGCTTTGAATCTTACTCCCCTTCCCTTGTAGGGAAGGGGCTGGGGGTTAGGTCTGTATTGCACTCAACTAAGAAGCGCTATAGATGTGGTTTATGTAAATTTCCTAAGAAATTATGTATCAACTAGCTACTAGCACTATATTGCAAAGTTGATAAAGCTGATGTAATTAACCAAAAATTTATTAAAAGTATGAAACCATTAGCATTAACTAGTTCCTTGTTAGCTATTGTTGGATCGGTAGTCAGTTTAACACTGCCTGCAACAGCAATCAACGCAGCATTCTTTGCCAAGACAACACAGAATCTTTCATTACCTATTACTGGAGGTCAGGAACTCAGGCTAGCAGAAATTCTTCTTCCTCGCGGTAAGTGGATAGTTAATTATTCAGCGACAGCTGTAAACTATGGAGCTAACAACGTTGTGCGATGCTATGTCCGCGCCAGAGAAACAGGTGAGATTCTTTCTATACACGCAACCGTCGTTGGCGGAGTACAACTGGGTGCATCTGCGGCAACTACAATCAGTGGTGTTACACTCGTTAATTTAAATGAGCCAACCAGAATGGTTCTTACCTGTACTCAGGATCAGAATGGTGTGACAGCTTACATTGATGCTGGTGCTGAGATAGTCGCTTACTAAGCAAACCCTTAGAGAAGGTTTGTAAAGTCTAATTTATTAATACCCCTGGCACAGGTGCGGCTACAGGAGACTTTATCCACCTCCGTGGGTTAACAAGCCCTTGATTTTGTGTGTAGTAGCGGATTCTATTCGCCCAATACTTTTAATTAAAACCTTATTGTGTTATGGCGACGACTTCAGAATACTGGAGTCGTTTTGCTCATAAACACAACCTTGTAAACTATAAATACCCACTTTGTGAGTTTGTCTAATTAAGATATGTTTGGTAAATAAAATAAGTAGCTCGCCGATATGAGCGGCTATTATTCTACACTTGACATAAAGCATTGTGAGTGCAAAACGTCTGCCAGAAACCATTGCCCATGTCAGAATTACCCGCCAATCCTGGCAACACGGCTTCCTTGAAGGCGAAGTGAATGCGGGTGAGTTTGAGTGGCATTTCCAGTGGCATTTTCGCCGAGGAGAACTTGCTGTCAAGCCTTCCCAAGGCCGGGCCTTAATCAAAGAACCCCTTGGTCGATTCTTGGAGCAACAAGATTACCAACTAGAGCCTGGAGGAGACTATGCTTTTACCATTCGGGCGGAACTATAAGAGTTAGGAGTTAGGAGTTAGGAGTTTGGAGTTAGGAGTTTGGAGTTAGGAGTTTGGAGTTTGGAGTTAGGAGTTTGGAGTTAGGAGTTTGGAGTTTGGAGTTTGGAGTTTGGAGTTTGGAGTTTGGAGTTTGGAGTTTGGAGTTGTGAAGATATTAATTCCAGTTCTTGCGTTGATTTTATGGTAATGCATTAAAATCGCAGTTTGATAGAGAGTTTCAAAAAGTTAAGATCCAGTTACAGCAAGGAACACAGACTATGACTAGATTTTATTTATTATTCGATTTAAAAAAATGAACTGAAAAGTCAGAATTCCTAACTGGTCACTCCTAACTGGTCACTCCTAACTGGTCACTTCTGATTCAGTAAGGCGATTTAAGTATCTTTCGATTAAAAGGATGGCAACAATGTCATCTATCGGTCTTGGTGGCTGTCGCAGACCCTGTGGCAATAGCTTTATTAGTCCTTCGGGCGGGTACATTTGCCAATAGCGATCGCGTGCTTCTAAGGTTGTGTAACGCTCATCTACTAAAATAATACTCAGAGGTTCTGTCAATTTCTGATATAATTCCTGTCTCCACAGCTTGGCTGTAGTTTGGTCTCCCATTACCATCAAAGAGATCGGAAACTTTTGACGCAGTGTCTCAATGGTAGCGATCGCCTCTTTTGCTAGGGCGACCTGATGATAATATAGTTGCCGATCCAGTCCCATCACCGCTAAACCACACTTATCTCGACCTGGATCAAACCCTAAGATGACTGGTTGCGTTGGTGAAAATTCCCGGAAAGTCATAATAAATTCAAAATTAAGAATTAAAAATTAAGAAATGCAATTACAGTAAGCATTTTGGCTGGTGTTCAATATGTTTTAGGACTTACGTAACTGGCCAGGGCTATTTCATTCTCATCTAGCCCGCCTCAGAATGAATTCTGAGTCTAATCGCGAAAGTAGTCTCAAGACTACTGAGAAAAGGTTATAGTCCGTTAAAACGGACTTTACCTATGAGCCAGGAACTTCAGTTCCGGGTGGTTTATGTCTAGAATGAAATAGCCCTGCGTAACTGGCATATTATTTTTAGTTTGTAGTGAGGACTTTAGTCCTCTTTCATCAGGGCTGAAGCCCTTACTACAAACTAAAAGCTTTTATTTTTTGTGACACTTGCGTAAGTCCTATGTTTAAATCTTAGTAAAACAATGCGCAAATAATTTTTTAAGTACTAAAAATTATTTTTCCGTTGACTATTGCCACTAATTTTACTCTCAATGGCCCAGCTGTATAAGTGTCCTCTGCTGCGATCGCTTTGATCTCCAAGGGTTGATTATACTGTCTTAGTTGGCTGACAAAGCGCAGAAAAGTCCCGTCTACTTGCACATCTTCGACAATTCCGGCGTTACGGGCACGAAATTGGGAAGCAGAAATCAGTATTTCCAGGCGTTGCTGTAACTGATAGGATGTCATGGTTTTGGAATGAGCAGTGGTAGTGGCCAGCACCGCACCTCCCGAAAAAACCAGTTGATTCCGCGCTGTATCGGCAAAAAATTCTATCTGCTTTTCTCCCCTGACGTAATTACCAGCCGAGAAAATTCGCATCACGTATTCTTGACCATCGCCAATCTGCTTGCTCAATTGCTCAACCCTATCCTGGGTCACGCGCAGTAGGTCTACATTCGCCGGATTTCCACCAGGCTCACTTAATTCAAGGTTGGCGTTGCGATTGGCTTCTTGTAAAAGTTGTACCACTACCTGCCGAGCAGCAGCAGCTTGGGTAACACGAACTACACCAGCAGACAGAACTTGACCACGAACTAAGGCCAGCTTACCCAAACGCAGGTCGCGGTAGGATTGATAATATTTTTCCAGTCTTGCAACTTCCAGTTCTAGTTGCTGCTGTTGTTCTTCCAATTCTTTGAGGCGCGATTCCCGTTTAGCAATCACTTCCTCTCGTGCTGTAATTTCTAGATTACGCTTTTGAATCAGTTGATCCAGTTGGGAAATCTTTTGATCGCGCACTTCTATGGCTTCTTGGCGGTTAGCCAGTTCGCGATCCCGTTTTTCAATTGCTGTTTTTGCTTGATCAATGGCTTTTTTCGCTTCCGCATACAGTCGTTGACGTTCTGTCTTCAGTAGTTCAACAGCCGCCTGTAGCGCCTTTCTCTGGTTGTAAACACTTTGCAATTCAGCTATGGCTTTTTGGTACTGAGTTACAACCTGATCTAGCTGACCTTGAGTGCGTTGGAGTTGAGTTTGAGTTTGGGCTTGTTGATTAATGGTGCGGTTCAACTGAGCTTGTGTTTGGCGTTGTTTGGCATTGGCCGCCTGCAAGGATTGATTGATTACCTGCAAGTCTTGTTGTGCCTTTGCTTGGGCAATTCTTGCTTGGTTTAGCTCGCTCTCTACCTGACTTTTCTGAGCTTCTGCGGTTTTTAGCTGCTCCCGCTTCTGTCTGAGGTCTGTTTGAATATCCTCTAACTCAAACACTCCCTTTCGCAAGCCTTCGTCAGCAGCGAATAAAATTCCTAATGTTGATGCTGAAATTAAACCACCCGTAAAAATAGTTACCAGTACTGCGGTGTTTTTTGGACGAAGATTAAAAAGTGAGAGGCGGGCTTTGCCAACTCGTGTGCCGATGCGATCGCCCACGGTTGCAATTACGCCTCCCAGAATTAAAATTGCTGCGATGAGGATGTATCCGGTGGTCATCTTTAGCTACCGAAATCCTTCCAGATACAGCCTACTACTTCTGAGCATTGTCTGTGGAAAAGTGGAAATTGGCAATAGCTGAAATTACTCAATTTTAGATTTACCTCTAGCTATTAGTGTGATTTTTCAAAACACAACACGCGCCGACTCCCTTTCTCCAATTGCTTTTAAGTGAACTGCCTACTTAAGGTAACAGGTTTATGGACAGTAATCTTCTTTTTGTGGATGGAAATCATCTTTTTTTCACGCAAATCTCCTAGTAGCCTAGTAACGGTAACACGAGTTGAACCAATTGCTTCTGCGATCGCTTGATGAGATAACTTCAAATCAATAGTGATGCCATCTGCACAAGGAACCCCAAAATCCCGACAAAGAATTAACAAAAAACTCACCAACCTAGAACCCATATCTCGGTGAGCAAGAGTTTCAATCATCATCTCCGTCTGTAAAATTCGCGAAGACAGACCTCGCAGCATTAACATTGATAATTCTGGATTTTCCTTGAGTGCTTGCTCCACCTGTTCAATTGGTGCCGACAGTAATTCCACAGGAGTAAATGCAACCGCATGGTAAAATCGATCCGACTTATTTCCTGTCAGCAATGACAATACACCAAAAACACTATTTTCCCGCAGCAACGCTACCGTTATTTCCTCTCCTGCCTCGTACACCCTGGAAAGTTTAACAGCACCTTTTAAAAGAAAATAAACTCGTTCGGCAGGATCGCCAGGAAAAAAGATCGTTTTATTGCGTTCAAACGTTTCCACAACTGGCGGAAACGCCCCGGTCGCCATCTGACGAAAAACATTTGCTAGGGCTTTATCTTGTGTCACGATCATCTCCCTTCCCCTACCCAATGCCGGAAAAACAAAAACTGATTACCTAAGAATACACCCGAAAAATGAATAAAGCACCGTCAACCTTTCTGTACCTTCCTATACTCCAACTAATCTTTTCATAACTCTTTGTTTATAATGATACATAATTGTTGATCCTTTCAGCTACTAATTGTTGATAAGTACTTCTAATAGCTGTATTTAAAAGGTTTTTTGAAGAACAAATAAAGATATCTTGAGAATATCTTTAGGAAAAATCAAGATTTTTGTCACAGCAAACACTCTTACCAATATTCATTTTTGTAAATCCTGTATAAAACAAAGATCAACTAGCCTCAGATTCTAGTATGCTCCTAATGATCGATCGCATTAACAATTTATATGCTAAATCTGACTGGAAAAAATGCCCTTGTTACAGGTATTGCCAATAACCGCTCGATCGCCTGGGGCATCGCCCAACAGCTGCATAAAGCTGGAGCAAACCTCGGTATTACCTACCTACCTGATGAACGCGGCAAGATGGAGAAAAAAGTTGCGGAATTAGTAGAACCCCTCAACCCCAGCTTATTTGTTCCCTGTAATGTCCAAGATGAAGACCAAATTAAATCTACCTTTGAAGCAATCCGCCATCAGTGGGGAAAGCTAGATATCCTCATCCATTGTCTGGCTTTTGCCAGCAAAGACGATTTGAGTGGAGATTTTAGCCAAACTTCCCGTTCTGGTTTCAAGACCGCCTTAGAAATCAGTACCTACTCATTAGTGCAGTTAAGTGGTGCAGCAAAACCTTTGATGACAGAGGGAGGTAGTATAGTCACCCTGACATATTTAGGTGGTGTCAGAGCAATCCCTAATTACAATGTCATGGGAGTTGCCAAAGCGGGGTTAGAAATGAGTGTCCGTTACCTAGCTGCTGAACTAGGGCCACAAAATATTCGCGTCAATGCCATCTCCGCAGGCCCCATCCGTACTTTGGCATCTTCAGCAGTGGGTGGAATTTTGGATATGATTCATCATGTAGAAGAAGTAGCTCCCCTAAGACGCACCGTCACTCAGCTAGAAGTAGGCAACGCTGCGGCTTTCTTGTGTAGCGATTTGTCCAGTGGCATTACCGGACAAATTCTGTATGTAGATGCAGGATATGAAATTATGGGAATGTGACGCGATAAAGTTAGGAGTTAGGAGTGAGGAGTTAAGAGTTATAAATTTTTAACTCATAACTCCTCACTCCTAACTTTTAACTTTTTCCACTCCCCATGCAAACAACCAAACTGAATTCAAACTACGACCAGTCAACTAAAACCCCTCGTATTGCCACTGTTCACCGCACCACTGGTGAAACTGAGGTGCAAGTTACCATCAACCTGGATGGTAGAGGAACTTGCAAAGCAGCAACCGGCATTCCGTTTTTGGATCATATGTTGCATCAAATTGCCTCCCACGGGCTAATTGATATAGATGTCCAAGCCAAAGGAGACTGGGAAATTGATGACCATCACACCAACGAAGATGTAGGCATTACCTTGGGACAAGCTTTGAACCAAGCACTAGGCGACAGAAAAGGCATTGTCCGCTTTGGTAATTTTCTTGCACCACTAGATGAAGCCTTAGTTCAGGTAGCGCTAGACTTTTCTGGACGTCCTCACCTCAGCTACGGTTTGCAAATTCCTACTCAGAGGGTAGGAACCTATGACACCCAACTTGTGCGAGAATTTTTTGTGGCTTTGGTGAACCATAGCCAAATGACACTGCACATCCGGCAATTAGATGGCATTAATTCTCATCACATTATTGAGGCGACATTTAAGGCCTTTGCAAGAGCAACGCGGCTGGCCGTAGAAATCGACCCCCGTCGTGCTGGCGTGATTCCCAGTTCCAAGGGCGTTTTATGAAAAAAGTCAAATTGGGCATTGGGGCAGAGAGGAAAAACTTACTGCAACTTCCCCATCCCCCTCATCCCCCTCATCTCCCTCATCCCCCTCATCCCCCTCATCTCCCCCAATCCCCAGTTTCCAGTAATTGACACCCCAGTTGTTGATGGTTATTATCAGCCTACAGGGTAAATTGTAATTAATATCAAGCTGGTGAATAGCGATTCAAGGGAGATGGAATCTGTTGCAGATGACCCTAATTCTCAACTTAATACGACAGACACTCCGCCCGTAGTCCTAACTTCTGAGTTGCGAAAAGTCTATCGTACTGGTTTTTGGCTAAATCAAAAAATCGTATCTCTGAAAAACTGTTCTTTAACAGTTTACAAAGGAGAAACCTTTGGGTTGCTAGGGCCAAACGGTGCTGGTAAAACCACCCTTTTAAAATTGTTGCTGGGAATTATTCATCCCACCTCTGGAGGGGGATTATTATTGGGTAAGCCAATAGGCGATCGCAGTGTTAAGCAACATATCGGCTATCTGCCAGAAAATCCCTACTTATACGACTATCTCACTGGCTGGGAGTTTTTGCAGCTAGCGGCTGGGTTATTCCAAATTCCCCAAAGTGTCCAACGCCAACGCATTCCCCAACTGCTGGAATTGGTGGGTTTATCCCAAGCCGATGCCCGCAAAAAGCTCCTGCGTCGCTACTCTAAAGGAATGTTACAGCGTGTTGGTATGGCACAGGCCCTAATTAACGAGCCAGATTTAGTTTTTCTAGATGAACCCATGTCTGGGCTTGATCCGGTGGGACGCTACCAAATGCGGGAAATTATTCTGGCACTCAAAGCCGCCGGCAAGACTATTTTTTTTAATAGCCATGTTCTTAGTGAAGTAGAACAGATTTGCGATCGCATTGCCATTCTCGCTCAAGGTGAACTAATTTGCTCTGGTTCCCTCAATGAACTTTTAGGCGGAAAAAACACATATCACGTCAAAGGTCAAGGTGGTGACTGGGAAATTCTCAAAAAATGGATACCCACCCTCGTATTTGAGCCTGATGGTTCCTGGCACGGTACACTACAGGATGATTACTATGATTTTCTTGCCAGTCTTCGTCTCATGGATGGTAGAATTCTTGCTATAAATTTGTCCCGTCACTCCCTAGAAGAATTTTTTATTCAACAAATCCAAAGAAAAAATAACTCCCTGAATTAGTGTTCTTGGTTATTGCCAAATAGGAAATTTCAGGTTATTTTGAGGAAAAAACCCAAAATTTCTGCCTTTTTGAGTTTATCTCTCTCAAGCAAAGTTACGAAAAATCAAATTTACATCTCTTTTTTAACGTAGTTGTATTTATTTAATGAACTTACTCATAGTTTTTGTAGTCATAGCAAATTTCAAATCACAGTTTAAATGTCATAAAATTGACTCTGCCAAAAAAATATTATTCGCAAGTACTTAATTGGATAAAATACAATTTATTGTATCAAACCTGTTTAGTTACCTAATACCAATTCTGTATGAAGATGCATATAATAAAACCCCCTGTAGTCCCCCCAAAACTTCGGGGGACGGCGTAGGGGGGGGAAATATATGCAGCTTCACAAAGAAACGATATAAGTCCTATAATTTTTGATAATTGCTCTATATCAAGTAGCGTCAACTTTAAATTAACTTCACTAAAAATTCAAATTCAATCAACCAATTTCCTCCGGGAAATCACAATTTTCTAGGAAAATAAGAGTGTTGGGGAACTTGAATATTTAGGTATAGTCAAAATAAAAATGTTTAGACAGTATTTTATTGATCGTAGTTTCACAGTCTCAGGTAAATATGCTTAACACAAGTTTCTTTAAATTCCTAATTCAGCCATTTGTGGGTGTGGCTTTGTTAACTGCTGTCAATGCCACTGTGTCATCTGCCACTTTAGCTCAGGGACAACCACTACCACCAACTACACAAACACAAATAGATACTAATTATTCATTAGGAGGCGGTGATCTCATCCGTGTAAATGTATTTGAAGTACCTGAATATACAGGTGAATACCAAATTCCCCCAGGTGGAGCAATCAACCTACCTTTAATTGGCAGTGTGTCAGTCCTGGGACTAACAACTGAACAGGCCGCTGACGAAATTGCTAGAAGATATTCTCGCTTCCTCAAACGCCCCTTAATCTCAGTCAATTTATTATCGCCTCGTCCCATCAATATTTTCGTTGCCGGAGAGGTGACACGTCCAGGAGCTTACACTCTGAGTTTGAGCGGAGGTGCAGGGAACAATCCAGGCGTACAATACCCCACTGTATTAGCCGCATTGACCACAGCACAGGGTGTAACCCTGGCTGCGGATGTAACTCAAGTTCAATTACGGCGTAAAATAGGACGTTCTTCAGAGCAAGCCGTCACCGTCAATTTGAAGGAACTCATCCAAACAGGTCGTTTATCACAGGATATTACCTTGCGGGATGGAGACACCATAGTTGTACCAACTGCAACCAACTTCAACGTGGCAGAATCCCGCAATATATTTGCAGCCAACTTTGCCGCCAGCCAAACTACACCCCGCACAGTAACAATTATTGGTGAAGTTAACCGCCCCGGTTCGTATCTTGTCACTCCCGGCAACACAGATGCTCAAGGGGGCGGAAACGCTAACAGTGGCACTGCCACTCCCAATGGTTTACCAAATGTGACCCGAGTCATTCAACTAGCTGGCGGAATTACAGCACAGGCTGATGTTCGTAATCTCAAGCTACGCCGGCCTACAAGAACTGGTTCAGAACAAGCTATAGATGTCAATCTTTGGCAACTATTGCAAAGTGGTGATGCCAATCAAGACATCATCGTCCAAGATGGAGATACGATTGTTATTCCCACGGCAACTGAAATTAACCCCGCAGAAGCTACTCAATTAGCTACTACTACTTTGTCTCCTGCACGCATTCAAGTTGGCGTGGTAGGCGAAGTTAAGAGACCAGGATTAACAGACATTCAGCCCAATAGCTCTTTAAATCAAGCTATACTCGCTGCTGGCGGATTTAATGATGCCAGAGCTAGTAGCGATGCTGTTGATTTGATTCGCCTCAATCCTAATGGTTCTGTCACTAAACGTATAGTAAAAGTGGATTTCTCTGCTGGGATTAATGAGCAAACTAATCCTATACTCCGCAATAATGACGTTGTGGTAGTCAACCGATCAGGTATAGCTAAGACTGGAGATACCACAAACACTATAACTGGCCCTCTAGGTGTTATTTTCAATATTCTGAGGTTGTTCGGAATCTAATTTACAGCAGTTTTCATGTATTTGAACCACATCTGTCGTAGGGGCACAGCATTGCTCATCGGTGTCAACTTAACGTGAAACCCTTGCAATGGAGTTATACCCAGTCTACTCAATTACTAATTATGCTCTCGCAACTCCACCCTGCTTTTGTGTAGTGAGAAAATCTCTCCTCCCCGTGAACCTACCGTGTATACACAAGTCGCCAGACCTCTCCTCAAACCCCTCTCCGACGCACAGAGGGGCTTTGAAGATTGACTCCCCAACCCTTGAAGGGTTGGGCAGGGTGGTTTCATACGAAGAAAGAAAAATACATAAGTCTTGATTTCTCGTGGAAGTGGCATGGCTTTTTACCCCGCTTCCATTCCTCTCCCCGTTTCGGGGAGACGCTTTGAAACCCAGTTGTTGTTTTTCTCTGCTTGTATGAAACCACCCTGCCTTCCCTCCAAGGGTTGGGGGTGGGGGGTAGTTCAGAATCTAGCCCCTACAGGAAAGCTAGGCGTAGCGTCTTGCACAGAAGGCATCGCTTCCGACAAAATTGTGTTTTTATCCGCCATTATATAAAAAATATTAAGTAAGATTACTCATTGACAAATTGTAGATTATAAATAAATTACCGAAAATTCTGAATTTGTATTAATAGGCTTTTACAAACTTTGTTGTAAGTACTCATAATATAGTTCGGATCAGCACTCTTCACTTTCCTCGTGATCTGGCGTGCATCTTAAGGGCCAAAGGGTAAAGGATGTATTAAAAACATGAGTCCCTTTCCCCTTTTTCCTTGAAACTAACCTTATTCTAAGCACTCATATTTATCCTGATAATGAGAATCTTTTAGAAGAGAGAGGCGATAAATGTGGCTCTATGCCTTATTTCTTTTGATTCCATGATTCTTATTATCATAAGAATAATTTAATTAAATCAACTTATTCATGAGAGATATACTATCTTAACCACAGATACCGCATATACACAGTACAATAATTTCGGATTGGAAATAACGCCACTTTGTACGGCTGCTTGCTGTCTATTAATGGAGTAAACCTGGATGCTGATAATTTTGAGCGAGTAATATTACCAGATAGCTGCCATTTTTTAGAGATCAAGATTTCAATACATTTGGCCCATATTTACGTAAAAATCCGGGGGTGTGAAGCTAACCAATTGTGTATAAATCAATAAATGGCAGTCACACCAGCATGACCAATACTGAGTTACTTACTAAGGCTAGAGTTACTCACAGTTGACGATTCAGTTTTTGCAACGTACCCTATTTTTTCCCTATGATCATTAATGGTTTAGGTTTTCTCAGTTTGAGCGCATCTCTTGTACTTCCCTGGGCATTAACAGGTCTGGTTCAAGGACAGAGAATAACAGAGTCTTTAGTTAAAGATGTTCGTCAGTCATTTACTGCAAAGGATTTGCCAGTACCTAGCCGCAAGCTGATCAGCGCGGTTCCAACTGGAACAACATACTATGTTAGTCCTAACGGAAACGATAGAAATAGAGGACTCACTCCCTCATCCGCCTTTAGGAGACTTCAAAGAGCGGCAGACCTTACCCGGCCTGGCGACACTGTACTCATTATGAACGGCACATACACGAATGCAAACAAAAATGGATCGGTAGTAGAGATTAAACGCTCTGGAAGAGCAAATGCATGGATTACCTATAAAGCATATCCTGGACATAACCCGAAACTTCGGCTCAATGGATGGCAGGGGATTTCTATTACGGGTGGAGCGTCATATATTGAAATAAAAGGTCTGGAGATTATAGGAAACAATGGCAATATCAACTTAAATTATGCCCGGAGCCAGAGGTATAACAGATTAAACCCGCTGACCAATGGAAACTGCATCTACGTAAGGGGAAGCAACAATGCTGTCACCCATAACATAAATATTATCGGCAACAAAGTACATAGTTGCGGAGGCGCAGGCATTGGCATCGAACAATCCGACTATATAAAAGTGGATAATAACGAGGTGTACAATAATGCCTGGTACACAGTCTACGGTTCGAGTGGCATTTCCCTGCTCCAGGGTCGAAGTATTGACAACCGTAGCGATAAATACAAGATGTTTATAACAAACAACAGGGTTTACAACAATCGTATGTACATTCCCTGGTATGTAAGCGGAAAGATCGAAGATGGTCAAGGCATTATTGTTGATAAGTTCAGAAATAACCAACGTCCCTATCAAGGACGTACTTTAATTGCCAACAACATCTCATACAAAAATGGTGCTTCGGGCATTCATGTATACGCAAGTGACAATATAGATATTGTCAACAACACTGTTTATATGAATAAACAGACACCGGAAGTAGCTCGATACGGGGAAATCACAATTAATAACACTGCAAATATCAACGCTCTCAATAATATCCTTTATTCTGAGCGTGGCAAACCAGTAAACCAAAATTTCGATAGTCGAAGAGGCATCAATTTTGACTACAACCATACCGCTAATAGTAGCAATATAAGCATTTTCGGACGTAATGATACTAGTGGAGATCCACTTTTTGTAAATCCCTCAGCTGGTGACTTTACACTGAAAAGGAATAGTCCGGCAATCAATAGTGGTACGAGGTACAATAAGTTGTCAACCGATATTGAAGGCAACCCTCGTGTGAAGGGGCGAGCAACCGATAAAGGGGCACATGAAAACATGTAGTATAGCAACGGCCATTACGGTTAGGACGTAAAGTATAAAGAGAATTGCGTTGTTCCCATGTTGAAAAATGGAATTTGTAAACAAGTCCAGCAATTTGATTCTCTTCTAGAAACCGTGGAATATGTTCTACCGTTTAGCGTTTTAACTCATCTGGCTATTGCTATAGTTCAGAGGTTGTTTGAAAAGTTGTAACCTATACTCAAAACTCCGTTTCTATTCCTCTCCAGCGATAGAGGCTTTTAAACCCCCTTCTCTTGTAGCGAAGGGGGGCTGGAGGGGGTAAATTTCCGAGGATTAGATGTTACCAAAAACACTTTTCAAACATCCTCTAAGCTCGACTTTATCCATTTTTTGCCAACGCTCAACTTGACGCTGAAACCTCTGTGCTACGGTAGTTCTACTTTTTCGATTTCACCGATAATCAGTGACATGGAAAAAGTTTTTGCCAAAAAGC
>NZ_JAIVFV010000181.1 GCF_020829445.1 Nostoc sp. CHAB 5836 | reverse complement strand
CCTTCTACCAAAACATAGAAAATTGCGTTCAAGATTTCCCACATATCAACTTCACGCTTGCGACCACCGGGTTTTGGTTCTGGAATCATGTCACTCAGAAATTCATATTGGGCGAGGGTCAGATTGCTGGGGTATGCTTTACTCATGTCGCTCTCTCGGTGCTGTCTATTATCTATTCACAGCGTATACCCAGAGAGCTTTTTTACCATCTCTCCAACTTTTCAAACAACCTCTAAGATTTTGCTAATTATTGTTTTTCTGAAAGAAGATATTAACGTTCCAGAGATGATATTTTGGGCAGCATTCCATGATTCAGAACTCGGCTGCCAGCAGCTATAAAGCCATGTGATTTCTTGAAAAACGCTACGCGATTTCACCAGAATTCGCAAGTTTTAAGGAATAATCATGGCTAAGAAAAAGTATCAGGCAGCAGAAGCTGTCGAGTTGTACATTGGGAATTATCGATTTGATGCAATCAGGATTCTTGAGACAAAGGAATATCGGATGTCTCAGAATCACATACTTGAAGCAATTAGTATAAATAAAAACTGGTTGACCAGGTTACAGTTTAGCTTGCCTCGCGTGTACCAAAGCCTTGTGAAACAAGGTCTAAATCACGTTACACTATCTGCGGAATATACGGTTAAAAGTACAGTAACGCGTGCTGTAACGTGGTCATTGAAAGATGTCAGAATTATTTGGCGTTACTTTGATAGACAGGGAAATCCCGAAGCTCAAAAGCTAATTGATGCCTTGTCAGAAGATTCGTTAATCAGTAGGTTTGAGCAGATTTGGGGAGAATCGCGGACTGTCGAGCAACGACGGACAGATGATTGCCGGATTTTGTCCACGCCACGTCCCTGGACAAAAATGTTTGAAACCGAGTTTGAGTCCAACTTAGCAAGGATTACCAAACTGCATAAGAAGAATATTAGAAACGGGCTGTATTATTGGGAGTTTATCTATGAATGGATGACACCAGAGGAGAAAGCCAAGCTCGATATCGTTAATCCCGTACTCCCGAACGGACGCAGAAAGCACAAGATACACCAAATGCTTTCAACAGAAACGAAAGAGAGGTTGACACCGCACGTTACCTCGATTTTGATTTTGATGAAGTCGGCTAATTCTGTTGACGAACTGCGGCGATTAGTGCAACGACAGTATGGAATAGATCAGCCCAATTTGTTTGATGGCTGGGATATTGGATAGTTAGTTTGATCCCAAGCGATCGCTCTAATACCTATAAACCGTATAAGAGCGATCGCTTGCTGTTACATGGGGACTTGCACCATCATCTTGTGGAATCTTTTGATTCTTTTTTGTAGCTCTTCTAATAGGGACGGCCATCTTTGTGCGTTAATATCCAGGCACCATCTGTTACCTGAGTTGCTTTGAGATCATCATTTGGGTATTCGACTTCATCTGGTGCTGTGCGATCGCCCATCTCTAGGTAGGTCACGGTTTCTTGGGATCGGTTCACCAGTTGATGGGCAATCCCCGTACCCGCTTTGAATCCATAGCAATCCCCCGCACTCAATGAGAATTCCTGTTCTCCCACCACCAAAGTTGGAGTTCCCTCTAGAATAAAAATGAATTCATCCTGCTTTGAGTGACTATGGGCAAGGGCAGACACTGCACCAGGTGAAAGATGGGTCAGATTAACCCCAAACTGAGTTAGCCCAAAGCACTCGCCAAGCTTTCGTTTCAACCGTCCATTGACCTTTGAGGCATAGGGTTCTGGATAAATCGTTTTCCCCATCGTTGCGGGAACGGATTGGGCTGAAATCGGTGATTGATTCACGATAATCTCCGGCGTAGCTGGATAGTGATTGCTGCCATTCCCGGATGCCTGTATATGGCAACGGATTTGAAAGCTTGAAACCTACCATAATCGGTAAGGGATAAGCACAAGTATAGAATGTCACGAAGATTCATGTGAAATCCTTGACGAGATTTCACATGAATCTTTGTGACATTGGACTAAACTCCAGGATGCATGGTTAAAAAGCCGTTCTTTTCCCAGACTTCTTTGGGTGGGGTGGAATTTCGTACAGTCGGGGCTTGATAAGAATCTGGGACTAATTTCTGTTTGCGTTCATAGCCAAAGTTGTAATCTAACATTTTGATGTAACTAATATGTGCAGTCCAGACATCAGTGATTCTGTCACCCAGCCCTAGAGTATCAAGGGGTTTAGGAAGTTGGACTCCACCATTCCAAACAATGGGTATGCCCGAATGCAGAAAATGTTCGGTTAATTCCGGGAGTACAAACTCAGCAGTCCCGCCGCAAATGAGAACTTCATCGAATAGGGCAATGTTTCTAATCCACCGGATTAAAGCTCGACAGTAATCATCACGAACATCTAGTAAAACCGAGTTAAACAACTTTAAATCAGATTCAACTCCAGCAGATGTGGCTTTGCGTGATAAAGAGTGTAGTGCATTCTCTTTGCCATTACTAGCTTCTACTAAAACTTTAGCTAATCGCAAATCAGATGCAGATAACCCAACAGCAGTACGTTCTACAAATTGCTGCACTAACCAATTCATCCCCAAGTCTGTAGACTCAGCTTTAGCAGGATTACCTTTAGCCGAAAGAGTAAAACTAGCATTCCGGTAGCCCAGCATAAGCATACCAATATTTTTGTTGCGAAACTCCTGGGCTAGACTACGGCTACGATAAGCCATAATCCCACTCCCCTCTGGAGCTACGTAAAAATTACGTAGTTTAACTTTGAGATTGCCTGTTGGTGTCACAATTCCTTTTTTCAGGGCTGATGACAACTTCTTACCCAAATCCTTCCCGTCCGAAATTTCTCCAGGTGGTAGCAATAATTGCACAGAAGCATCAACGCCTTTATTCAAGCCCAACTGACGACATGCTAACCATAACAATCCGGCGATTTTTGGTAAGGCATAGTGGTATTTAAGATCCCTGAGCGCTGCTGTCCCAGCAAAAGTATTTTTAGCGAGAGCGCCCAAGACATAATATTCACCCCCTATTCCTACCCAAGTGGAGTTTTGTGATAACTGCTGGATTGAATTTTTTCCGACATCTGCAATTTCTGGCTCCATTGCCACTACCATTGGCACCCCATCCGGGTATATCTGAACAATTACCTTGTTCTGGCTGCCACCTAAATCAATGGACACAACTATCCTGCTAAAAACGGACGCAATATCTTTATTCGGCGTGTTCATAAATTTTTCCGATCTTTATCTATTACTAAAAAGGAGTGTTGGGGAGGTAGAGGGGCATCGGTGACAGGTTAAGGTTATTAACCATTTGTCAATAAGCAATAATGCTTAAAATATCGGTAAAATTGGAGCGGAAAACACAATTTTTAGGCAAGCGATGCCTACGGCGGGCTACGCCTACGCTTAATCTTGATACCCCTGATTTATTTTTGCCCCATCAGTTCAGTACAAGAGTTAATTTCATACGTTTCTTGATTCCAAATTTTAAGCATAATTACTAATTGACAAAAGTAATCTTGTTTTAACCTCTCACGAATGGTAGAGGGGCAGGGGAGCAGGGAGAGTAAAGAGATAAATAAGAGTAATTTTTACGAGCGTTATAGATTGCTTATACACTTATTTCTTTTTCTTCAAGAACCTCAAAAGCCTCCCCATCTCACTTTGGAGCATTTTTCCGAAAGAATTTATACAAAAACTCTCTCTTCTCCTCTGCCCCTCTGCCCCTTTCACTGACTACTCAGCACCAAAAAGGTTATTAATCTGTTTCATTTCCTCTGGCATTTTTAAATCCATCAACCCTAGGGTGTCCTCATCCAAGGTTTGTTCATCCGAGGTTGACACCCGGATTTCATCATCTGCACTGTTGCTAACTTCAGCATTGTTCACAACCACAGCAGTTTTGACATGAGAAGAAAGAAAAACCTCACGAATCAAAGCCGCTTGTGCTTCTAATTGTTTAATTGACCAAATTGCTTTCTGCCTCAGTTCTTCACCATCCACAGAATCAGCAGATAGGGTGAAAGGCAACCAATGTTCTTTGAGAGTCAACATCACTATCTCAGGTAAGGTTCCTAAGCCAAAGGGTCTGGAGAGCAGATAATTAATTACCTGTCCCTCAACAGTATCTAGCGTTCGCTTAATTGAAAAAAATACTTGTTTGTTCCGTTCCATTTTTTTCATGCAAAAGTTTCTGTGGTGAGGTACAGTAGCGTCGTTTCCCAATGTTCACTTTGCAGAATAAAAATGCAGAACTGAATTAAAGTCTAACCGATTTTTTTTCCTTTACAAACTCAGTTACAATCCACATTAAGTCTACGTAATTAGTGGATTTAAAATGGGGAAATTGTATACCAAATCACATTCTCTCTAGACTAAGCCTACACTAGTCCTAAACTAATCTTAGGCTAACTCTAGACTAAGCTTAGGGAGTCAGTCATTTCTATTTGTGAATCAGTCAAAGTGGCCTTAGACTAAGCTTGGACTAAGCCTAGACTAAGCTTGGGGAATCGCTATTTTTTGTCAGCAACAATTCTTCGCTCAAATAATAATATTACCGTACTTACTACGGTTATTTTGGCTAACTTAGATTTAAGCCATTTTTGCATGGCGCTTGAGGCGAAAAAATGAAAATTTTGATTCAGAGGGAACAGGGAACGGGGAAAAGGGAACAGGAAAAACTCATGGTTTAAAAACCATGAGATTGAAATAATGACACTGTTTTTTTCGTGGCACTCGACCCTCGAAAAACATCTTTTTTTTTGACGCTCGCAATAAAGCTCTGAAACTTTAGTTTCTTATCTGTTCCCTGTTCCCTGTTCCCTTTTTTTTGTAAAAAATTATTTTAGCAGGGTGAGAAAAAAATGGCATACGCGATCGCGCGGCTAAAAAAATTAAAGCGCAGTAGCATAGCGGGGAGTGGATCTCACACAAGCCGTGAGCGAGAAACTCCCAACGCTGACCCCAGCCAAGAAAATATTAGATTCATTGGTAGCAATAACGCAGAGGAACGACTGGAGGATTTGGTTTTAGCGAAAATTGCCGAACATGAGCAGAAACGGAAGATTCGCACAGATGGGGTGTACTGCGTAGAATTTCTGCTTTCAGCTTCCCCAAGTTATTTCCGTCCAGATCGCCCAACTCAGTTCGGGTATTACGAACCCCAGAAACTGGATGATTGGCTAGAAGCAACGCATCAGTGGTTAGCGGATGAATACGGAGAGCGCATAGTTCGGGCAGAGTTGCACCTAGATGAAGCCACCCCCCATATCCATGCTTACTTTGTTCCTTTGGATGATCAAGGACAATTACGGTGTAATCATTTTTTTGATGGACGGCAGAAAATTCGCTCTTTCCAAGATTCGTACTATGACACAATGCGACTGATTGGATTAGAGCGCGGGATCAAGGGGAGTAGAGCACAACATCAGGACATCAAAGATTTTTACCGCATAGTGGAGTCGGGGCGAGATTTAGAAGTTGATGACCTGAATTCGGAACAAACCAAAGCAAAAGCTGCCGACCGGGATAGGGCGATGCGGCGCTTTGAAGAGATAAAAGCTACAGCTAAAGCTCTATCTGTTGAAAATGAACTCTTGCAAAAACAGATTCAGGAATTAGAGCAACAGAATCAGTTGTGGCGCCAACAAACAGAGCAATTACGCGACTTAGCCTTAGAGGATGTCGCTTGGGAGTTGGGGTTAAACCATGAGCTTGACAGATGGCGTGGTCAAAATTACATCATTAATATAAATCAGTCGAAATTCAGCGATCTCGATCCCGGTTCTCCATTGGGGGGAGATGGTGCGATTGACTTGGTGATGCACATCAACAATTGCAATTTACGGCAAGCGGTTGTCTGGTTGCATGAGCGATTTGGGGGATCTGGGGCAGAACGAGCAGCGATCGCTTTTGCTCAAAAAGTGACTGCTGAGATTATCCAGTTAGAACCACGACCAAAATTTACACCCCCGGTTGAGGATAAAACCAAGTGGTCTTCTGTCTCCAACTACCTCACCCAGAAACGGGGAATACCTGAAAACTTTGTGGAAGTTCTGCATAACCGGGGGCTGGTTTACGCTGATGACCAGCAAAACGCTGTGTTCGTGATGCGGAATCTTGGCTCACTACCCCAGGCATTAGGTGCGTTCCTGCGAGGGACACGGGGAGAAAACAACACTTTCAAAGGCTACGAGTTTGGGACTAAGCGGCGTGAGGGCTGGTTTTACTTTCACCTGGGCGGACAGCCAACTTCACCAGTAGAGAAAGCGGTGCTTTTGAAGTCACCCATCGATGCCATATCTTTTGCAATGCTGGAGTATCAGGTCAAAGGTATACCAAGCAAGAGGACGCTGTACATGGCTCTTGATGATCCCAAAAGCTTGCCATCAGAGCAATTGCAGCATATTCCTACTGTACAAGTAGCCTTTGCTTCTGATGAATCTGGTAATGCTGCTGCACGGGTTGTAGCCGATGTACTGCCACAGGCTAGAAGGAACAAGTGTTCATATAGAGATTGGAATGAGGAACTGGTGAATTTCTCACGCCAATTGCAGCAGCATCACTCCCGACAACGGCATCAAAATCAGGGGATAGAGCTTTAACAAGAAGGCAACTCTTAACAGGCAACTCTTAACAGGTCGTTCCTCCCAGTTAAGAGTTGCCTTCTAGATAAAATTCGGGGGTCTGAGTCCCCCACTAATTGGAATGGCACATTCCAATTAGTGGAACGCGTTGGTGGGGGCTTTAGACCCCACCATACGCAGTAAGAGTTCCCTATTCCCAATTAAGAGTTCCCTTTTACGGAGTTGTTTGATTGTCGTTCTTCCACTCATCAATCGTCGGACAAGTTTTACCAGTAGGAATTAGCCCATTTGAGGATACGCCAAAATTTGTAAGACTTGCATTTTCTCTTTCTGCATTTGCAACTGCATTTCGTAATATCTTCTCTTTTTCTTGTTTGGGTACAACTTCTATTTTTACGTCTGTAGGTTGAGGGGTACTTCCTTTCTTCAATAAAAATTCTCTGACAACATATAATTGCTGTTCTTTCGGAGTACCTGATAGAAGACATCCCCTAGATTTGACAAAAAGAGTTGATAAAAATGAAACATCAGCGAAGCTAGGCTTATTGATAAATTTTATCTCTCCAGCCGGCCCCCACACAAAGATTGGTTCTTGAAAACCTTTTGTGGGAATATCTCTAGTTTCATCACAACCAAAGTTGATTTTTCGGTTCAAATTTAAGCTGGCATCACCACAAACTTTCCAAGAGACTTTGTATAAATCAGGAGTGCTTTCTACAAATCGCTTGAATTTTTGCTCAAGCTCTGATAAGAGTGCTTTTTGAGCATTTGCAGCTTTCTGTTCCGGGGAAACGCATGATGATAATCCCATACTTAACAGTAAAGTAAGCACATAAGTCGGGCTTTTAGTAAGTTTAAAACTCATAAACAATACTGAATTTGACCAAATGTCTTCATCGATATTTTACTAGGATTTTTAGCACCCAATTCAATTGATCAGAGATTCATATCTAATTTAGATATGAATCTGACTTCAAATATTAAGCTCAGTTAATAAGAGGCAGAGTTGATGAGGAGCAAAGGGGAAGGAAGACTGAATTTAGTCAAAAATCAATAGCCAAAAGTACTGTATTTTTCTGTACTTTTGTCTGTGCAAATAATTGATCACAAATTTTATGATTCAGGATGACCTTCAATGCACAACAGATGAATATTAGGCTGATACAGCAAGTATTTGACCTGATTAAACTAAACAACCCCTTGATTGCCATAGAATCTCCACTGCAAGAGAGGTTAAGACTACTCCAAACCCTCACCAGGGAATGCCAAGAAAAGAACGTTAACTGCTATCTGTGGACACTAGAAGACGACCAACTACATCAGTTACAGGTTAATGAGGATGGGGATTTAGCTTTACAACTTGTATTACAATATCAGGCGATGTCTGACGACAAGCCGCTATGCGTCTACGCCAAAAACAGACGCGAACATTACTTTGAGATTCTGCGATTTTGGAAAACCACTGATTTACAAGGCATTGTGATACTGTCAGGGATATTTCCTTGGCTGTCCGAGCCAACCACTGACCCCGATTTTTTCTTGACTGCTGAATGGATTAAGTCTGCCCTGCTCAACATGAAGCTGTATAACCGGAACTCAAACAAGACAGCTATCCTGCTGGGGCCAAACGCAATACTATCATCAGATATTGCCGCAGTTGTGCCGACGGTTATACAACAACTGCCAACAGTTGAAGAAATCAGCACTCACTTGCAAGCATTATTGCCCGAACAGTACAGTAAAACCCAAACTCCAGAGATAGCCAATGCTTGTGTTGGGATGTACATTGCTGATATTGAGTATGCAATTTCTTGGGCGATGGCTTCTGGAAATACCAACGCCCAGGAACTGACTTTAAAACTTTCTACTTACAAAATTAACTTACTCAGGCGAGTTTACAATATTGAATTTCTCCAGCCCCCAGCCATTGAGGTTGGCGGATTAGACTTGATGCAGTTAGCCTTCAAAAGATATAAGCGGCTGTTGACTCCGCTAGCTAAAGCCTACAATCTTCGGCTACCCAAAGGTATTTTGTTAATCGGGCCTCCAGGCACAGGTAAATCTCATTCAGCGAAAGTTTGCTCCCAGCGATTGGGCATTCCGATGATTATCTTAGAGTGGGGTAGCTTCCGCAGTTATGGCAACAAAGCAGAGTACAAACTGAAAAGCCTACTGGCGCTGGTAGACAGGATTAACCGTGTAATCCTATACCTAGATGACTTTGATAAAGGATTTGCTGGTGATGATGATTTATCCAGAAGGCTTGCGGGAATGCTGTTAACCTGGATGCAAGAGCGAACTAGTGATGTATTAATTATTGCTTCAGCCAATAACATAGAATGGCTGCCACCAGAACTGACCAGAAGTGGTCGCTTTGATGATATTTTCAAAGTGGATTTACCCAACAATGGAGAGCGACACTCGATTTTCACTCTGCACCTAGCCAGATTTGATTATCGGTTCCGCGATGGAAATGGGTTTACTGATGAAGAATGGCGCAGGTTGCTCAAAGCGACCCATCGGTGTGTCGGTGCGGAAATTCAGGCGATTGTGGAAAGGGCGGCCATCTCTACTTTCTGCCAAATGTTTCCCGATGATGTTCCACCTGCCGGTGATCTGCCACCACTGGACATTACACTTAAAGCATTGTTAGAAGCGAGAAATAATATTAATCCTTTAGCAATCCGCGAAGCCGATAGGATTGAGAGTATGCGGAACAAAGCGGATTTACAAGGAAATCCGTCTAGTCCGGTGGATTCAAGTATATATAGTGTTGGGAATATTGATATTTTTGGTTAATTATGCAGTTAGTAAAAATTCCTACTCAAAATAACTTGTATGCTGCTCTTTTTAAACTCTTAAACATCCTTGGGCCAATTGCGGGGATATCAATTATTGTCGCTTCTTCAACTATTGCTTACTTGCAAACTCGTCCCCAGCATTTGCCCATAACACATACCCTCACTTACCACAACCGGACTTTTTACTTAGAAGTTGCCACAAAACCTGTTGAATTAGAGAAGGGGTTGAAGTTTCGTAATCATTTGCCCAGCGATCGCGGGATGTTGTTTAATTTGGGTAAGGAGTACAAAAATGTCCCTTTTTGGATGCAGCAAGTAAAAATCCCCCTGGATATTATTTTTCTCAAAGACAATGTGGTGACGACGGTGATTCTTAATGCCCCACCGTGCGCTAAAAATCCTTGTCCAATTTATTTTGGTCGTGTCGCTACCCAGGTTTTGGAACTCTCCCCCGGTGCAATCAAGATTCGAGTTGGGGAAAGGTTGAACATCCAGCCGCGAATGGCACGCTTGAAAAGGTGAAATCCATGCTCTGACTGGGTGTAAAGGTGTGAGGGTGTGGGGGTGTAGGGGAAAACCATAACGTGGATTAACAAGTTTTGCACGGGAATTCAAATTTTATTCTTGACCGTGCAACCCCTACGCCCCAATACTGCGTAGGTTTTGCTGGCGTTGCTGGCGTTGCTGGCGTTGCTGGCGTTGCTGGCGTTGCAGGGGAGGCAAAAATCAACGCCAGCCTCCATTTCTCCCCCTGCTCCCCTGCCCCTATTCACTCGCCAAGTTCGGTGTTGTCATTTTTACTGATCTGATTGTCCTGAGTCTTGGGTTGTTGCTTTGTCTGTTGTCTTGAGAAGGCAATGAGTCGATTAGTTTCTTGATCTGAAAGGTTGTTTTGTGTGATTTTGAACTCATTAGAGTCATCTTTGTAGGCTGTAAAAGCAGTTTCAGGATTTCCACTCTTCCTTTTGACACTGACCAATTGCATTCCTTCTTTGATCAACAGTTGCAATCTGTAGGCTATTCCTTCGTAGATGCGACCCTGATTTTCAGTATCCTTGCCCATTGTCAAGACAGTTTTGATCACCGATGGGATGAGAGATTTCTTAACTACTTCATCTGATTGCGGTGAAACAATACTTTCAGGCGGAATTACTTCTGATACTTTGTCTATATTCTTAGCTTTTTGACCTAAAGGTAACTCGTGCTGACGGGCGTCGAACATCTTTTGTAGAAATGTCTGCTTCTTCTCGGCAATCAAGTTATCAACTCTTGTTGAGTTGTCTTGTTGTGGTACAGCAGTTGACTGTTGAGCTACACCGAATTTATTTAAATACTCGGTGTAATATTTGTTTTTGAGAGCTTGTCTGTAGTTTTCAACATTTTGAGTATTTTGGGATAATGCTGTTCTTAGGTCAAAAAGTAGACTTTCGCGTTCAGAGGTATCCAGCGTGGGACTTGATTGTGCTTCTGGCTGATTTTTTTCTATGATCAGTGCCAGTCTATAAGCCATCATGTTATTAGATAATCCACTGCCACGATTAATGGTGCTAATGTTTTCAAGGACTGAGCTAAAGGATTGGTTGTTTTGCATTGTTTTAATTTGAACCAGAATTTCCTTGAGAATATGTTTTTATCTGGAACATAAGTATATAAACGTACATTATTTATTTGAGTATGATGTTTTTCTGACCAAAAGAATGGGATACAAGCCCCGCCCAATAGCTGCGCTACGGGCGGCTTTGATTCTTAATATACTCCTTCAATACCTCAATCGGCGCTCCTCCCACAGAACGCCTTCAGGCTGAGGAGGATGTCAATCTTCATTGATTTTAACTGAGTTACACAAATGATTTGCCAATTGTTGTAGAGTGCGTTCAGAAAAGGACATCTAAACGTGCAAAATTATTGAATAGGACTTTACGATCAATTAAAAATGACACCTATTATTGCTTTATTTAATCAGTCTGGTGGTGTAGGAAAGACAACACTAACGATGAATCTTGGATATCATCTCGCAGAAATGGGGCGGAAAGTCTTGTTGGTTGACATAGATCCTCAAAGTTCGCTGACAACTTTTATGGGATTAGAGCCAATGGAATTGGAGAATACAATTTATAACGCGATAGTACATCAAGACGAAATGCCAATTATTCATGATCTTCACTCAATGGATCTCGTTCCATCTAATATCAAACTGAGTAAAGCAGAAATGGAACTGTCAGCAGCAATTATGCGGGAGCTACGTCTGAAGCAAGCATTAGAAAGCATTCAAGAACAGTATGATTACATTTTAGTTGATTGCCCACCAAGTCTGGGAATTTTAAGTATTATGAGCCTAGTTGCAGCAACACACGTTTTAATTCCGATTCAGACCGAATTTAAAGCTTTAAAAGGTACAGAACTACTGCTCAATACTATTGTCGAAGTTTTAAATGTAGCAAACCGAAAATTGAAAGTAGCTGGTATTATTCCTACTATGTATGATGCCCGCACATCACAGGGAGAACAAAGCTTACAGTCAATCACTACACAGTTGTCAAAGGTGGGAACTGTTCATACAACTATACCTAGAGCAACCGATTTTGCAAATGCCTCTCAAGCCCGAAAGCCATTAGCCATTTTTAATCCTAAGCATCCTGCTCTCAAACTCTTGAAAGAGATATCGAAAACTTTGGACAGTCTAAAATGATGGAAAAAGGTAAAAGCAAGGAAATATTTCAATTTGGTGGAGTTCTTGATGCTTTTGTCACTGCTCAAGCGGAATCAACAAATGATGCCACCCAAGTATTATCAATTGAGAGCATAGTCTTACCCCAAAATCAGCCTCGACGTTATTTTGATCCTAACAAGCATGAGCAATTAAAATTATCCATTAAACAGCATGGAATTCTACAGCCGTTAATTGTTCGACCATTAACAAATAACTGTTATGAGCTAGTAGCCGGAGAAAGACGTTATCGCGCAGCTTTAGAATTAAAACTGGAAAAAGTTCCCATTGTAGTTCTCCATCTAAACGATAAGCAAGTAATTCAAGTAGCTTTGATAGAAAACCTCCACAGAGAAGATTTAAATCCTGTTGAAGAAACAGAAGCGGTTGTACAGTTACTAGCATTTCAACTCAATATGCCTGTGCAAGAAGTCCCGGCACTGTTGTTTCGGATGCAGAAAGAAGCAAAAGGAAAAGCAGCCCACAACATTGTGGGTCAATCAGAAGTGCAGGTGGTTCAAGAGGTATTTAATTCTTTAGGACTGATGAGTTGGGAATCATTCATAACTCATCGTCTGCCTCTACGTAATCTTCCAGAAGAGATATTAGAAGTTCTGAGTCAGGGTAAAATTGCATATACTAAAGCCCAAGCTATTGCTCGAATTAAAGATAAAAAAGAGCGTCAGGCTGTTTTATTCGATTCCATTAGCAAGAATTTATCTTTAAATGAAATTAAAGAGCGGATATCAAACCTCAAGTTAAACACGACAGTCAATGAAATAGAGGAAAATATTGCATATGTTGAACGTTTTAAGGCAATATCTGTAAAAGCTAAAAGAGCTAAAGCGTGGGATAATCCCAAGAAAAAACAAAAACTTGACAAGCTTCTTGCCGAATTGGAAAAATTATTTGCTGAAGATTAGGCACTCTCCTCGTAATCAAAGCCAGCGCCGTCGATGATGTGCCCTCTTTCTCGTAAGCTGACTCTGCTGCTCCCAAGCTAATATGCAAAACGCAGCATCTCAAACTCTGCTCTTTTACAATTCAACGTCAGCAGAAGGAGTGCTACTGTTTTGATGTCGCTGCTTCTCTTTTGGAGAACGCACTTCCACCTTTGGGCTGTAGGTGCTGTCAATGG
>NZ_JAIVFV010000180.1 GCF_020829445.1 Nostoc sp. CHAB 5836 | reverse complement strand
TAAGTCGGCATAATAAAACCAAACTGTGTAAAGAAAAGTAAACAAGGCTCAAACTGTCTTTCACCCTGCTCCCTGCTCCCTGCCCCCTGCCTTATCCCAACGATAATTATTTACGCCGACCTACTTATGTTGTGAACTGTAAATTTGCTAGAGTACAGGGTTTTAGGAAATGGAACCGACCATAGAACAACTCAAAGCATTCTTTGATTTCTGCGTTCGCACCAGTAACCTGTTACAGAACATAGAGTTAGTTCGGTACGATAAAAGAAACAATAGAATAGCTGTTTTAGTAGGCGAAACAATTGAAGTAGAGATTCTTAGTAGTGGAGAGGTATTAATCAGATGAGCGATTATCTAAATTTGTCCTATAAAGAACTAAAAGAATATATCAAAGCCCATCCCCAAGATGAAGAAGCTTTTCAACACTTTCTAACATTGATGAGAGCGAAGCCTGGGGTAGTGGTAAGCGGTGGTGAACAAATAGAAGCCGAGCTGAGAAAAAGACTCGCATCTTAAGTATAAATGCTCACCTGCTATCAATTATCTAAATCCCTCATAACCCAATACGCTTGGGTTAAGGATTTTCTGGAGAACCATAGGTCTGTAGAGACGTTGCATTGCAACGTCTCTACACTGTCCACTGCACAAGGGTTTTAGTCTTATCCCAACCGTATTGGGCTTACTCTGAAGGATGTAGATTAAGTTTTTTCTTTTCTTCGGGATTAGTTACAAGGTAATCTTTAAGGCGATCGCGATCGCCCAAAGCCAAACTCTGCTGGATGAAACCTTCCTCAGCTTGGCTCAACTCATCAGGACGCTGCTTGAGCCAATTTTCTGCCTCTGCTAGGGGGACACCTCGCAGCAATGGCCCCTCATCTTGTCCGGCATTTTCCCACTGACGCATTCTCGATCGCAATAAGTAGGTCGGCGCAATTAAAGATAACTCGTGATGGCTGTCATTTGTCCTTTGTCATTCGTCCTTGGTAAGGGTTTTAAGCCTGTTTACGTTTCGTCACACAGTTTGATTTATTTTCACCGACTTACTTACTTCTTGCCAAGTGCGGAAAGAGCGATCGCTCTCCATCCATCTGTGCAGTCGTCCCCATTCCCGAATTAGGGTTTCATGGACAATCTCTACTGTTTCTTTACCAGCAGTTTCATCACGTCCAGTTACTACCAGCCGCGCATCAGCTAGGCGCGTGACCAAATCCCAGTTTTTTTCTCCCACATCATTTCTGGTAGCCAGTCGGCGGGTGTCTTCTGTCCCTTCCCCAGGACGCACCAGTTGGACAAATACTTGCTGCGCCCGTTGTTGTTCCTCTGGTTTGAGTTTGGCAAATTCCGCTTCTGCATGGTTCGCCCACGACTTTTTGACACCACCGATCGCTTCATAAGCAGCATGAGTCATTTGACAATTTTGCTGCTTTACCCATAGTTGCGTCAAAGTAAATTCCAGTAATGGCAAATTTCCTGGTGAATCAACCACCGCTTGGAGAATCCGCTCTGCAAGACCCTCTTCTAACCTTACCCCTTGCTTGCAGGTCGAGCGATCGCCTCCTGCAATTCTTCCCTGTTCATCGCTGCAAGTTTTAAGTCAGCATTCTGCAAAGCATCGGCAAAGCGACGATCCGATAATAGACATAGGAGTGAAATTAAATATGCGTTACCCAGAACCCTTGTAGAGACGTAGCAGTGCTACGTCTCTACATTTTTGGAGTGCTACGTCTTTACATTTTGGGAGATGTCTAATGCGTGGGTAGCGTGGCAATACTGCTCGGTTAAGCCTCTTTTGGGCATTAGAGACAACGAGATTTCAAGGGTTTCAGCCTACTTTCTTTCCTTAAGCGAGCAGTATTGGGTAGCGTGGGGGTAGTTCAGATTCTCTAATTATTTGGTCGTCAAATCTAATGATGTCGCTTTTGATGCCATTGCCACGCGTGAGCGACAATATCTTTGATGGATGGATACTGAGGTTGCCAGCCTAAGATTGTTCTAGCTTTTTCGCTGGTGCCAATGAGAATTGGGGGATCGCCAGGACGGCGATCGCGTTCTTGGACTGCTATGGAAATTCCTGTCACCTCTTGGGCGGCGGCAATTACTTCTCTGACAGAGAAGCCACTGCCATTACCTAAATTGAAAACTTCGCTATCGCCACCTTCCAATAAATATTCTAAGCCCAAAATATGGGCATCTGCTAAGTCGTTAACGTGAATATAATCGCGAATACAAGTACCATCGGGTGTGGGGTAATCGGTGCCGAAAATTGAGATGGATTCTCGTTTGCCTAAAGCTGTCATTAGCACCAAGGGAATCAAATGGGTTTCTGGGTTGTGATCCTCGCCCAGCAAGCCACTGGGATTAGCACCAGCAGCATTGAAATAGCGAAAACGCACTGATTGGAAACCGTAAGCAACATCAAAATCAGAGAGAATCCGTTCTACCATCAGCTTTGTAGCGCCATAGGGATTAATCGGATTTTGGGGATGGTTTTCGGGAATGGGCACGAATTCCGGTACCCCATAAGTGGCACAGGTAGAAGAAAAGACAAATTTCTTCACAGATGCCGTTAGCATCGCTTCTAACAGGGTCAAAGTCCCAACAACGTTATTGTGGTAATATTTAGCCGGGTCAGTCACCGATTCTCCTACGTAGGCATAGGCAGAAAAGTGCATCACGGCGGCAATATCGTGGGTTTTAAATAAATGATCGAGCAAGGCGCGATCGCCTGTATCCCCGACGATCAGTTCTACCTGTAAAACCTTTTCTACCAGATCGCGATGCCCATAGACCAGATTATCAAGTATGACAACGTTATAACCCGCTTGCTTCAAAGCAAGCACTGTATGGGAACCAATATATCCAGCTCCCCCCGTTACCAAAATACTAGGCTTTCCAGGCAACATAGTTTTTCCTTTTAAGTGGATTAATCAATTAATTTAGTTTACCGATACCACATTACCTTCTGGAAAATTATAAATAATAGACGCAGTGTCAAAAAATTGCACTAAAATCACTACGACGGTAGTCTTTGGGTGTGAGGTTTGAAGTATCTTAAGTCAAACAGTGCGTTTACAATTTGACAATAAAATAAATCCATTTCGTGAAACTTCTAGGTTGACCTTTACGGGTGACGCTCCTAGCGTCGCTACAGCTAACAAGTCGCCAGTTGTTTTATGCAGGGAAACCATGCACGGCAGTTTCTTGTGGGGAGTCACTTCTTCAATCGGGATTTTCGCGGTTGAAGAAGTGGCCTGGAAACCCCAATTAAAGCGAACTGTCTCACCACCACACTGGCTCACTGCACTAGAAAATTTGAGAGTTAATCTATGTTTCTATTGTTAAGCCGAGTACTGCTCTGGCTGCTGATTGGCACTATCGTATATTCTCTGTTCCAGCGATTTTATCCCTCTGGAAGTTTTGTCGGGCGATTAATCTTAGTCGTTATCTTGGTGATCGTAGCCCTATCATTTCTTAATCCCAGTGAACCAGCTGTGGCATCGTTGTGGAGGATGCTGTCTTTTCCACTCAAGCCTCTAGGAGCCTCTGTTTTACTGATGATTCTTGCAGCTCAGAAAATCAAAGGAGGTGGAATAGAGAAACCAGGAGGATACTTGATCGGTTGGGCACTGACTATTTTGCTGTTGGCAAGTACACCAGCAGTTGCCTATTTCCTTTATCGGGCACCTCTAGGAGCAATGGCAGGTGAAACTTATGTAGCAGCTGCTGCACCAACATCTGGCACACTGGTGGCATTAGGGCAACAAAGGGCGGTGGGCATTTCCGATGTGACGGGCAATCGCATTCTTTCTTATAATTTTAAAGTGCCTCCCTACCTGTTACAAGGAAATCCTCAAGATATTCGTACACGCGGTTTACGACTTGAAGACTTTGTACCAAGTGCGGAAACGTTGCAATTGACAACAAGAACTTGGGAAAGTTATCTCGTTGAAATTTACAGGTTCTTACGTGTTCAGCGTTCATAAAGCAAGGCAACAATATTTGGTTCCTAGTCAGCGCTTAAGCGCTCAATCCAAGGACTAAAGCCTTCACCCGTCGGGTGACGCTATAGCTGCCTTCTTGGACTAGCAGTTAATCTAGTAGGATGATCAAGTTGCAAAATTGCTTTAATGGCAAAATCTCGACGAATCGCTAAACTCAGTGCTTACCTACGACCCCATTGGCGAGAGGCCTCCTTAGGGATTCTCGCTTTATTGTCTGTCAACGCACTGGGCGTTTATATCCCCTGGTTGATTCGTGCTGGTGTTGACAAACTCTCGACAACCTTCATCTTAAACCAAATACTACAAGATGTAGTAATCATTGTCTTACTCAGTTCGGCGATGTGGCTAATGCGGATGGCATCCCGCATTTGGCTATTTGGGGTGGGGCGTCAGGTGGAATTTGACCTGAAACAACGGATTTTTGAACACTTACTCCAGCTCGAACCGGGTTATTTTGCCAGTAATACTGCTGGCGATTTGATTAATCGGGCTACCAGTGATGTGGACAATATCAAGCGGTTATTAGGTTTTGCAGTTTTGAGTTTGGCAAATACTGTGTTTGCCTACGCCCTGACACTGCCAGTAATGCTGGCGATTAGTGTGGATCTCACACTAGCCTCTCTGGCAGTGTACCCTTTTCTGCTCTTGTTGGTGAGTCTGTTTAGCGATCGCTTGCGCAAACAGCAAGCAGCAGTCCAAGAGCAACTCTCTGACATCAGCGAACTCATCCAAGAGGATATCAGTGGCATTGCCTTAATTAAAATCTATGCCCAAGAAGCAAACGAGCGTCGAGCCTTCGCCCAAAAAAATCAGCAGCTATTGACTGCTAACCTGGAACTGGCAAAAATCCGAAATACACTGTTTCCGCTAATTGGTGGGCTAGCTAATATCAGTTCACTAGTAATCATCTGGCTAGGCGCGGCACGGATGTCTTCTGGTACGCTTCAGGTTGGCGACTTTCTCGCACTGTTAATTTATGTAGAGCGTCTAGTTTTCCCCACAGCCCTTTTAGGATTCACAATTACTGCCTACCAACGGGGTGAAGTTAGTATAGATCGCCTTGAATCTATTCTCTCTGTGACACCGAAAATTAAAGATGAAGCCGATGCCATACATCTACCAATGGCTGAACTTAAAGGAGAACTGACAGCCAAAAATCTCATTTACACTTACCCTGGTTCCACGACTCCAGCTTTAGCAAATGTTAACTTTACTATTGCTCCAGGAGAAAATGTGGCCATTGTTGGGGCAATTGGTTCGGGTAAATCAACTTTGGCCAATGCTTTGCCACGTTTGTTGGATATAGAATCAGGGCAATTATTTTTAGATGGGCTGGATATTACTAAGATAGCTTTGGCTTCTTTACGAGGTGCGATCGCCTATGTTCCCCAAGATAGCTTTCTATTTAGCACTACAATCAAAAATAATATCTGCTACGGTGATCCAATTAGGGAACAAGAGCAGATAGAATCTGTCGCCAAACTTGCCCAAATTGAATCAGAAATTCACAATTTCCCCCAGCAGTACGAAACTCTTGTTGGTGAACGCGGTATTACTCTTTCTGGCGGTCAACGGCAACGTACTGCCTTAGCTAGGGCGATGCTGGTCAATGCTCCAGTGTTAATTTTGGATGATGCCCTCTCTAGTGTGGACAATCAAACAGCTACGCAAATTCTCAAAAATCTTTCCAGTGGTACTGAACGAAAAACAGTAATTTTCATTACTCATCAATTATCGGCGGCGGCGGCAGCTGACCGAATTTTTGTGATGGAAAAGGGAAAGATTGTCCAGATCGGCAATCACTTAGAACTTTTACAAAAAGAGGGTTTATATCGAACTTTGTGGAGTCAACATCAAGTTGAGGAATTATTACACTGAAGTTTTAACATAAGTAAGTTGGCGCGAAAAAATAAAAGTATGTTACGAAACGTAAACAGACTTAAAACCCTTACTAATGACCAATGACCAATGACAAAGGACAGCCTTAGCCAGTTAGCTTTAATTTCGCCGACTTACTTACAAGAATTAAATATTTTTTCAACATTAGCTAGCGATCGCTAGTAGACATCAGGGCTATTTCGTTCTAGACATAAACCACCCGGAACTGAAGTTCCGGGCTCATAGCTAAAGTCCGTTTTAACGGACTATAACATGAGTCTCAGTCGTCTTTAGACGACTTTCGCTATTAGACTCAGAATTCATTCTGAGGCGGGCTAGATGAGAATAAAATAGCCCTGAGTAGACATCCGCAGAAATTAAATATGCTTTACCCAGAACCCTTGTAGAGACGTAGCACTGCTACGTCTCTACATTTTTGGAGATGTCTAGTGATTATCAGTTACTAACCAATAGACCTCTTGCATAAATCAAATAATTTGAACCCCAAAGAGCCAAAGCTGCCCTTTGTCTCCCCTCCCGAAGAGCGGGGAGGGGTTAGGGGTGGGGTGTTAGGGACTAGTACGTAAGTCCTAAGTTTTTATAAATCTAGGGCATTGTTGGGTTCAAAAAGGAAACCCGACACCAAAAATCCTTTATTTTGTTGGGTTTGAGTTTGTTCAATTTAACCTACAAATATTTTGTTTTTTCATAAAAATAAGACCCAATACGCTTGGGTTAAGAGAATAGTAGGTTGGGTTGAGCGTAAGCGTTACCCAACAAAGTCTCGATAATGTTGGGTTTCGTTCCTCAACCCAACCTACACCAGATTTAGTTTTTAGCCTTAACTGAACTGTATTGAAATAAGACCCATTTTTAAATCATATATCAAAAACAATATAAATTTCATCTATCAAAAGTATTAGATATAAATATACGGATTTCCTATAATATCTGAAGAAATTAAATAAAAATATTTAATCTGAAAGTATACTTCTGGCAGAAGATGTAAAAAAATGTTAGTAGACATAGTATGAAATTAAAATAAAATAAATATTAATCAATATTCCTAAACAATTGAGGTGAGTGTGCTGTTGCAGCACACTCACCTGGATTGTTTACGAGCTTGGAACAAACTAAGACTTTGTTAAAATCAGCAACACACAAACTATGAACTCTACAAAACGTATCGCGTTGATTTCCGTCCACGGAGACCCGGCGATTGAAACCTGCCCCCTGCCCCCTACCCCCTGCCTCTTGGTTGAAATAGGGAAAGAAGGAGCTGGGGGACAAAATGTTTATGTGCGCAACGTGGGTGAAGCACTAGCAAAGCTAGGATGGCAAGTTGATATGTTTACCCGCAAGGTCAGTGTGGAGCAAGAATTGATTGTTGAACACAGCGACAATTGTCGAACTATTCGTTTAGAAGCTGGCCCCCTTGAGTTTGTGCCGCGAGATGAGCTTTTTGAATATTTGCCAGAATTTGTGGATAATTTCCTCAAATTTCAAGTAAAAAATGACATTATATACCAGTTAGTTCACACTAACTACTGGCTCTCTAGTTGGGTAGGGATGCAGTTAAATAAAATCCAAGGGAGTAAACAGGTTCACACCTACCACTCATTAGGAGCAGTTAAGTACAACACTATAAAAAATATTCCTCTGATTCTTAGTCAGCGATTAGCAGTGGAAAAAGAGGTGTTGGAAAAAGCAGAGCGAATTGTGGCGACAAGTCCGCAAGAACACCAACATATGCGATCGCTAGTTTCCAGTGAAGGCAATATCGATATCATTCCTTGCGGTACAGATATTCAAAGGTTTGGTTCCATTGCACGAGAAGCAGCCAGGGCTGAATTAGGGATTGGGGAAGAAGCAAAAGTTGTCTTATATGTGGGACGTTTTGACCAGCGCAAGGGTATAGAAACCTTGGTGCGTGCAGTAAACAAGTCTGGGCTACGCGACTCCAACAATCTCCAGCTAATTATTGGTGGTGGTAGTACCCCCGGTAACAGCGACGGGATTGAGCGCGATCGCATTGAGCAAATTGTCAACGAATTGGGGATGAGCGACTTTACCACCTTTGCCGGTTGTCTGAGTCAAGATATTTTGCCAACTTATTACGCTGCTGCTGATGTTTGCGTTGTTCCCAGTCACTACGAACCCTTTGGACTCGTAGCGATCGAAGCGATGGCAAGTGGTACACCAGTTGTAGCTAGTGATGTCGGCGGACTTCAGTTTACTGTGGTTCACGAAGAAACTGGTTTATTGGCACCACCGCAAGATGTAGATGCCTTTGCATCTGCCATTGACCGAATTTTGTTGAATCCAGAATGGCGAGATGAATTGGGTAAAGCTGGTAGAAAGCGCGTCGAAACTAAGTTTAGTTGGGGTGACGTAGCAATTCAGTTGAGTGAACTTTATACCCAACTGTTGCAGCAACCAGCCGAAGAAGCTGAATTATTATTTGCGAAATAAGCTTGCAATTGGATTTGGTAGTAAGTAATCGGGAATGGTTGATGCTTGACAATCTTCAGATATAAGCGTTCAGGATTACCTTTGAAAATATAAGGAAAACTGAGCGCTTTTTTGTGTGATTTCATCCTGAATCCTTACGATAGAAGTATACTGAGCATCGAGCTTTGAACGCGAACGGCTATGGGCTATGCAACCAGTTGACTTCACGACCCTTACAGCTACTTGTAGCGAAATACGCGCTAACTGGCTGCCCTCGCGGACAGAACAGGTTTATCAGCGCGATCGCTACACTATTGCCATAGCATTACGCACCCTGAAACAGCGCGATTGGCTACAGATTTCTTGGCATCCTCAAGCTGCACATATTTGTATTGGTGATCCACCACCGCGATCGCCGGATACCTTTACCTTTAGTCAACAATTAATCCACCAATTGGGTGGTTTAGCACTGGTGGGTATTGAAGCGATCGCCCCTTGGGAGCGTGTTATTGATTTGCAATTTGCCCGTCGTCCGGGAGAAAGCGCCCTATATCATGTCTATGCAGAAATCATGGGCAAGTATAGCAACGTCATTCTCACCGATGCTAGCAATATAATTATCACCGCAGCCCATCAAGTCAGTCAGCAACAATCTAGCGTGCGTCCCATCCAAACCGGACAACCTTATGAAACACCACCGAAACTGACTGGGACTGTCCCCAGTTTGAACGAATCTCAAGAACGTTGGCAAGAACGGGTAAGTTTAGTGCCAGGGGCAATCAAACGGCAATTGCTCAAAAGTTATAGTGGTTTAAGTGCAGCGCTACTGGAATTAATGCTGCTAGAAGCAAATATCGCACCAGAAACATCCACCGATAGCCTCAACCCCGACCATTGGCGACGGCTGTTTGAGCGTTGGCAAGAATGGCTGCAAGCCTTGAATTATAATAAGTTTCAACCTGCTTGGACAAAAGATGGTTACACCGTAATGGGTTGGGGTGTAGTTGAAAAGGTCAAAGATATCCAGGAGTTACTCAACCACTACTACAGTAACCAGATTGATCAACAGTTATTTTCCCAATTGCGCCATCAGTTGAGTCAGAAATTAAATAATATTCTGGCGAAATTACGCAATAAAGCTCAAACCTTTAAGACACGCTTGCAGCAATCAGATCAAGCCGATGAGTATCGCCAAAAAGCTGATTTATTGATGGCTCATCTGCAAAACTGGGAACCGGGGATGAAAGAAATTATCCTGGCTGATTTTGAGACCAATTTGCCAATTGCGATCGCTCTCCAACCAGATAAAAATGCCGTCCAAAATGCCCAAAGTCTTTACAAACAGCACCAAAAGCTGAAACGCGCTCGTGCTGCTGTAGAACCGCTACTATTGGAAGTACAGACAGAAATTGAGTATTTAGAACAAGTAGAAGCTGCGATATCTTCTCTGCGAGACGCTACGCGAACGATGGGCTACGCCAACGCTCAGATAGACACCTACCAAACAGCAGAAGATTTGCGAGCTTTAGAAGAAATCCGCGAAGAATTGATTGGGCAAAAGTATCTCGAAGATCCAGAATACCGCAGTCGGAGTGCCAATGAACCCCCCAGCACCAACTTTCATCGTTACCTTACCCCCGGCGGCTTTGAAGTATTAATCGGTCGTAACAATCGCCAAAATGACCAATTGACTTTTCGTGTAGCAGGGGATTATGACTTATGGTTCCACGCTCAAGAAATTCCTGGGAGTCATGTATTACTACGTCTAGAACCGGGTGCTGTGGCAGAAGAAGCTGATTTGCAATTTGTAGCTAATCTTGCAGCATACTACAGTCGCGCCCGTCAGAGTGAACAAGTGCCAGTAGTATACACTCAGCTAAAACACGTCTACAAACCCAAAGGAGCCAAACCGGGAATTGCCATTTACAAGCAGGAGAGCATACTTTGGGGAAAACCACAAGTCATTGGTCATTAGTCATTGGTCATTAGTCATTAGTCATTGGTCATTAGTCATTTGTCATTTGTCATTTGTCATCTCCGAAAAAGAATTGTTTTGACGTAGCACTGCTACGTCTCTACAAGGGTTCTGGGTAACGCATATTTAATTTCACCAGATGTCTATTAGGCATTAGGCACAAGAGGCAGAGAGAGGGGCAGAGGGGAAAAACTTACTGCAACTTCTCCCTCATCTCCCTCATCTCCCTCATCCCCCTCATCCCCCTCATCTCCCCACTACCATGTCAAGATCCAACATGCCTTCCATCCTGCCCTATAGCGATATCACAGTTTCAGCAGATTGTCCTGGCCCATGACGAGGGCGAAGATGCAAGCTGATTTCCATATCAAGCCGTTTGAGGAAAATGAGGAGTTTGCCCTCGCTGAACCTTTGAAACTCTCCTTTTATCAAATAAGATACTTGTGGCTGGGGAATGCCCAGAAGTTCGCTGATTTCGCGCTGTTTCAGGTTGCGTTGAGAGAGAAGGTGCAATACCTGAATCCCTATTTTGCCTCGCGTAAAAAGTTCCGAAGCATTGGACAAACCGAGGTCAGCAAATACATTGCCACTGCTTTCTTCAAAAACGGGTTCTTGTGTCATGGTTGTTTCTCCCTTGCCACTGCGTCCTTATAGCAGTTTCAGAGAGTTATTGCGTAAGTCCTATTATATGAAAATTCCTATCAAAAAAGTCAGACAATAGCATGAAATAGCTGTGATTTTAGGCACTTCTAGATCCACCCTATATGCAGACTTTTACTAATACTCATTCGCTTCAAGATTTTGTTTCATCTGGGCACCCACAGCACGAGCAGCCGGATCTGAACTTTGTAGCAGTGTACTTGACACATTGTGCTGCTCAACTTGGCTTCGGTTTTGACTAAGTTTGTACTTACCTTCCAAGCGTGTAACAGTTATTTCAAACCCCACAATGCCATTCATCAAACTTTCACGAAATCCGTCAGATAAACCGTGCCAATGCGATTTGTAGTCAGCTTCGTAGGCGTCTATCATCTCGTTTATCATTTGGTTCATTGATTCTGGGGAGTCATTGAGCATGATGACTTTGGCAATACCATAGGCGTGAACAGCAATATAGTTCCACGTGGGTACACTCTCATGCTTTTCATACAACGTAGGAGAAATGTAAGCGTGCGCTCCGGTAAAGATAGCAAGTAACTCAGCGCCAAGGGCTTGTGATTGAGGATTTTGCTTTGCCAGATGACCAATTAATTTAACAGTATCCCCTTGCATTGCAATCACAAGAGGAATGTGTGAAGCACAAGGTACACCGTCTATAATCGACACCAACGTAGCGAAACTATTGGCTCTCATAAAAGCGATCAGTTTCTCAACATTATCTTCTTGAAAAGCGGTTGGTCTATACATGGCGATTTAACCTCACTATCAAATTATCAAAGTCCCCTAACTCTCAATACTCTTGGGTTAAGCATTTTTTTTCTCTCTGTTCCCTCTGCGCCTCTGCGGTTAGTTAAAAAAATTGACTTTGATAAAGAGTTTTAGCCTTAACCCAAGCGTATTGCCCTAGCCCTAATTCCTATAGCAAACAAAGAGCCTGGAGGCTGAACTTTAGCTTACTGTGCTTGTTCCCATTCAGCGCAAATCTCATGTTTAATATTTATTCTCCCCCTGTTCTCCTTCTTATTTATTATTCTGGCAAACCCTCTACCCGCATTAAATCTAGTCCTTGTTCAAATATTTCATCGATTGGCAACATTTGACCGTCAACAGTCATAAATTTATGGTCTTTTGTTGCCCGAATTATTGAACCATCTTCCAAACAATATTCAAACACCTCTTGTTCTTTGCGAACGTGCCACTGTGCCACAGGTTGCGTATAAATATTTCCATTATTATCAACGCTGTAAACACTACATTCAATGCGTTTTTCTACAATCTCTCCAATGGGCATTAATCCATATTCTACTGTCAATATTTCTGTGTCATAGCTTAAACAATATTCAGCAAAATTCAACATTTGCTCAAATAATTCATCCGCAACTTTTTTCTGAACACCATTTTTTGCCGCGCCATCTACGAATTTTTCTCGCTGCTTTTGCATCTCAGAAACCTTCTTTTTACCCATCGCCCGACGCAGCAAGTCAGCTTGTCCTAAAGAATATCCAGCCATATCCTGAGCAATTTTCATGATTTGCTCTTGATAGACCATAATTCCATAAGTTTCGTCTAATATTGGTTCGAGAATTTGGTGCTGATAATCAATCTTTTCTCGACCATGTTTGCGGTTAATAAATTTAGGAATTAGACCCGCATCTAATGGCCCCGGTCGATAAAGTGCCAAAATCGAAGAAATGTCTTCTATATTAGAAGGTTTCAAATCTCGCACGATCTGACGCATCCCAGAAGATTCTAACTGAAATATTCCTTCTAACTCACCTGCTTCTAATAATTCATAAGTTTTTTGGACATCTTTTGGCAGAGTGCTATGTTCACCTTTAGCTAATATCCTCTGGGCTTTTCTTTCGTCGCGGGGAATATCATCAGGATTAACCGGATATCCTCTGGTTTCTTGAATCAAATCAACAGTTTTTTGAATCAGGGTCAGGTTTCGTAAACCTAGAAAATCCATTTTCAATAAACCCATTGATTCCAAATCTTCCATGAAATATTGGGTAATTACAGAACCGTCATTATTCTTCTGTAGTGGGACAATTTCATCAAGTGGATCAGCAGAAATTACCACACCTGCTGCATGAACACCAAAGGTTTTGTTAGTTCCTTCAATTCGCATTGCCATATCAAGCCAATGGCGAACATGGGGTTCTTTATCATATTTATCTTTAAACTCTGGTTCTGGAGTTTCATTAGAAATCATCACCTTGAGTTTCGTTGGTTTCCCCCGCACCACAGGAATTAACTTCGCC
>NZ_JAIVFV010000017.1 GCF_020829445.1 Nostoc sp. CHAB 5836 | reverse complement strand
CCATCTCTTCTTAGGCTACGCCAACGAGCAAAGTCGAGATGCTCACCGTAAACTCAGTGACCACGCCAACGAGACGCACTCGCGTTCACTACAAACTCCAAATAATATGCCAGTTGCGTAAGTCCTACATGACAAAATTTTAGTTACCCTGAAGATAAATTGCACAAGCGATCTAAAATGACACTGTTAATCAGCAAACAAAAAGCAATTAAGTTCACTGTATGGTGCGTCAACGCTCGATTTTTTCATTTTTTCTAGTATTATTGGCCACATTCCTCATTAGTTGTGGTGGCCCTGGTGTTGCGGTAGCACCTCCGACTTATACAGCAACGCAACTTGAAAGAATTCAGGCATACGTTCCTGAAATTCAGGCTGTGCGCGATCGCCCCATTCCTATCCCTGGAAATGGCTTGCATATCACCCAGTTAGGTCATGTAAAAGACTTGGCACTAGCAATGACTCAGGTTTTGGGCAATAAACAAGCCATAGGACAGATTTATAATATCTCTGGCGATCGCTTTGTCACTTTTGATGGTTTAGCTCGTGCTAGTGCTGTTGCGGCTGGTAAATCACCTGATGCTGTCAAAATCGTCCATTACGACCCGAAAAAGTTTGATTTCGGCAAGCGCAAAGCTTTTCCCATGCGAGTGCAGCATTTCTTTGCTTCAGTGAATAAAGCGCAAACAGAATTAAATTGGCATCCTGAATATGATTTGATTTCTGGGTTACAAGACTCTTTGGAAAATGATTATTTAGCTAATGCAAAAGATAAAGCTGAAGTAGATTTTTCTGTAGATGAGGAGATTTTACAAGCGTTGTGAGTCAATTTGAGATTTGAGATTTATTCCACAAATGAATTCCCTTCCTCTCAAACTCCTTTAGAGTTGAAATTTTGAATTTTCAATGCACAATTTAAAATCTAAAATTCGGTGAGTAAAAATGTTTAGAGGCAGACAGCAATCATACCTGTCAACTTAAGGTAAAACCCTTGTCCCGCAAGGAACTGAAGTTCCTTGCTAATAGCAAAAGTCTTCTGTTGATGACTAGTAGTCTGTCAAAACTTTTAGTCTACTTCAGTAGACTTGAGCTATTAGCCTTGGAATTCATTCCAAGGCGGGTGACGAAGCCAACAGTTAAGCTATTTATAGCTTTAAGTTGACACCAATGGACAGCAATGTCCCCCTACTAATGCGATCGCATCTTCATAACTCATCAGGGTTAACGCCTAAGTCTCGCAGTTGTGCTGCTAATCTGTTAGCACGTTGACTTTCTCGTTCTAGGGGCGTGGGAAGCCAATTCCCGGATGCATCATACCAACGTAGCCACAATCGCTCAATTCGTTGGTAAGAACCTTGCCAAAGTCCTAAGCCCAGTTCCAAACCCGGCATCCACACCCGTGGGGTACTCAAGTCCAATTCGGTGTAACTATCTGCAACTAATTGGAATGCTTGGAATTTGTCGGTGTAACGGTCAAACACAATGTAGTAAGGAACTCGCAAAATCCGCTCATAAACTTCCCATTTAGTAGGCGGTTGGTTAATCTCCCGCAGAGTTTGTCCTAAGTCTTCTTTTTCAGTGCCAGGAGAAAGCAATTCTACCACTACAAATGGAGCAACCCCTTCTTGCCAGATGACATAACTCAGACGTAAGTTTTGCTGTTCGTAGAGACGCGAAACTCCCACAGCCGCAAACCAGTCTGGGCGTTTGTACCACAGTGTATGCCGGAGGTCGTAATAGAGGTTTAAGTCAGTGGCAACAAATACCTCCTCTGCTGGATAATTAGGTGGACAGAAGGTTTCGCGCAAAAGTTGGGGCTGAAAAAGGTGAAATTCGTCAGGCAAACCAGAGTCCTCCGGGTATTCACTGGGAAGATCATACATGGTTGGTAGGACTTCTTTGGGAGAGAGAGGCGGGTCTGTTTGGTACATAAGAAGAATCTTGACAGTTACAAATACCCATGTTCTGCTAAGAATGCGGGTGTAATCCCATCTCTACTATTGTCATCAGTGGCTGTGGTGTGTGGTTTGCCAGAATAGACGAATTTTTCCACGTATTTGCCGAGAATATCACCTTCTAGATTCACCAAACTGCCAGCAACCAAATAGCGAAGATTTGTATCGCCATAGGTGAGAGGAATTACCGCCACCTTGAATTGAGACAGTTCTGGCTCATATGCGGCGACTGTGAGGCTGATGCCATTGACAGCGATGCTACCTTTAGGGACAATGTACTGGGCGATCGCCTCGGACGCAATAAAGGTCATTTCCCAAGAACTAGCCGTTTGTTCTGCCACTACCAATCGACCGATGCCGTCTACATGACCCATCACAAAATGACCGCCAACTTTGCTGCCCACCCTGAGTGACGCTTCTAAATTGACATATCTCTGTTGCGTTTGCTCACGTCCCAAAGTTGTGCGGCATAGAGTTTCCGGTGAAGCAGTGGCAATAAACCCCTCTTTCAAAACTTTTTCCACTGTCAGGCAAACACCATCTACAGCAACACTGTCACCATAAGCCAAATCTTGCATAATTACTTCACCCGACTGGCTTACACAAGTAATTTGCCAAGAATCGCCCCCTAAGGGTTCCATCGTTCCTAATGCTTGGATTAATCCTGTAAACACGGCTTTTTTGTCAAACTAACTCTATTTATTGCCTAATTTTGGCTGAAGTCAATTGGTAATTATCACAAAAATCTCGAACATCCAAGTATATTTTCTCACTTGGTTCTGCATAGGAATATTAACACATTAGCATCCTTCACAAGGCATACTTGGGTAAGAAGGTTATTGTCTAACAAGACTAGTTTGACCTACTCTGGTTTTCACCACAAGTTCGGAGTTTAATAGAAACAATTATAGAGAACGAATGCTTATGTTTATTCCGGTCACTAAACTGCCCAAAAATCGGTACTATTTGTTACACAGCATCCAAGGTTCTCAAAGCATTGTAGAGGCCTAGCCAATGATTGAAATGAAAGTCGCTGGCATAGCATTAGATGCCATAACCCGTAGCCCGATCGTACTTTTGAAAGATTCTTCAGATCGGCGGGCTTTACCAATTTACATTGGTCAGGAACAGGCTAGGGCAATTATGGGCGCACTGGAGAATCAAAAGCCTCCCAGACCCTTAACCCACGACCTGATTGTGAATATTCTAGAGACTTGGAACATGACTCTAGAGAAGGTGATTATTCATTCCCTGCAAAAGGATACATTTTATGCAGCTTTAATCGTCCAACAAGGCGAAGTCAGAAAAGAAATTGACGCGCGTCCTAGCGATGCGATCGCCATTGCTCTCCGTACAAATACCCCCATCTGGGTAATGGAAGAAGTGATTGCCGATGCTTCTATCCCTGTTGATCGCGATGCAGATGAAGCCGAACAGCAAGCCTTCCGCGAATTTATTTCCAATCTCCGTCCTGAAGATTTGATCAAGCGCTTTGATCATGGCAACAGCTAAATAAAGTTAGGAGTTATGAGTTATGAGTTAGGAGTTATGAGTTATTTTGCTTCAACTCCTAATTTCTAAGCTAAAAAAGTTAGGAGTTAAGAATTATGAATTACTTTGTTCAACTCCTAACTCCCAACTCCTAACTCTTTATTAAAGATGCAATACCGACGCTTTGGGAAAACGAATTTGCACCTCTCGGTTTTTTCTCTGGGAACAATGCGCTACCTGGCTTCTTTTGAAAATGCTCACCAGATAATTGAACAAGCCTTAGCGCTAGGAATTAATCATCTAGAAACCGCCAGAGGTTACGGCAAAAGCGAGGAGTATCTTGGTAGGGCACTAAAAGCTGGGTTGTCAGTACCCCGAACGAAGCTTTACATCACTACCAAAATCTCAGCTACAGCAGATGCTGACACCATGCGTCGGTACATCAACGAATCTTTAGAACGACTACAGCTAGATTATTTAGATTGTTTAGGCGTTCATGGCTTGAATACTTGGCAACATTTGGAGTGGGTGCAAGCCAAAAATGGCTGTATGCAAGCCGTAGAGGAAGCTGTTGCTGATGGTCGAGTCCGACACGTTGGTTTTTCTACCCACGGGCCATTAGAGATAATTCAGGCAGCTATCAATACAGATTTGTTTGAATTTGTCAATCTGCATTATTACTATTTTTTTCAACGGCACGCACCAGCGATTCAACTAGCTGCCGAAAAAGATATGGGCATTTTCATTATTTCTCCTGCTGACAAGGGAGGACGCCTCTACACGCCACCCCAAACCTTAAAAGACTTGTGTTATCCGTATTTACCTTTAGAACTAAGTTATCGATTTTTACTTAGCGATAACCGTATTACTACTTTGAGTATAGGGCCAGCAAACCCAGATGAATTAATCGAACCTTTGCAAGTTGCTGACCGAGATAATCAACTCAAACCAGAAGAAATTTCTGCTTTCTGGCGTTTAGAAAATCAGCAAAAAGTTGCTTTAGAAACTGATAAGTGTAGCCAGTGTTATGCCTGTTTGCCCTGTCCAGAAAATATCAATATTCCAGAGGTATTGCGGTTACGTAATCTCGCAGTGGCATACGACATGAAAGACTATGGGCAATATCGTTACGCAATGTTTGAAAATGCGGGTCACTGGTTCCCTGGAATGAAAGGCAACCGTTGTACACAATGCGGTGACTGTTTGCCTCGGTGTCCAGAAAAGTTAGAAATTCCAGCTTTATTGGAAGATGCTCACCAAAAATTAACTGGGAAAGTAGGTAGGAGATTGTGGAGTTGAAGGAGGCAAGGAGGCAGAAGGTTTTACCCTGAAATGTTAATTTTAGGACTTAGGCAACTGGCATATTATTTAGGGTTTGTAGCAAAAAATAAAAAATGTGTAGGTTGGGTTGAGGAACGAAACCCAACCGAAGAGCGGGGTTTGTTGGGTAACGCATTGCTCAACCCAACCTACAAATATTAAAAACCTACGCAGTATTGTTATAAATCAATACGCTTGAGTTAAGGATTTTCTGGAGAACCATAGGCCTGTAGAGACGTTGCATTGCAACGTCTCTACACTGTCCACTGGACAAGGGTTTCAGTCTTATCCCAAGCGTATTGTGTTATAAATCTCAATACAGTTCAGTTAAGCAATTTTTTTCCTTCTCTTTCTACTCTCTGCGTCCTCTGCGCCTTCTCTACGAGACGCTACGCGAAGGCGGTTCGTTAAAAAATTGACTTGGATAACAGAGTTTTAGCCTTAACTGAACCGTATTGTGTTATAAATCTCACTCAGCGCTCCTGGGCGTAAAAAAAGGTGGGCCTTTCAGCCCACCCCGCACAATGAAAGAGAATATTCTGTTGCTATTAACCCAACAATTGTTTAGCCTTAGCTAACACATTATCAGCGCTAAAACCAAACTTTTCTAAACAAATACCACCTGGAGCCGAAGCACCAAAGCGATCGATACTAACGCAATCGCCTTCAGTACCCACATACTTGTGCCAACCGAAACTGCTACCAGCTTCTACAGACAAACGCTTGGTGACAGCTTTTGGTAAAATCGACTCTTTATAAGCCGCATCCTGTGCTTCAAATAGTTCCCATGAAGGTAGCGAGACAACACGAACTTTCTTACCTTCGGCTGTAAGTTTTTCGGCTGCGGTGACGGCAAGGCTCAATTCTGAACCAGTTCCTATTAGGATAATCTCAGGTGTACCTTGGCTATCGACCACGGTATATCCACCCTTCGCCACGCCTGCAATTGATGTACCTGCCAAGTTGGGAACGTTTTGACGGGTGAATGCTAACAGAGACGGGGCGTTTTGCTTTGCCTTTTCGATCGCTACTTTATAAGCACCGGAGGTTTCGTTACCGTCTGCGGGACGAAACACGGTTAAATTAGGAATGGCTCGCAAGGAAGCCAGAGTTTCAATGGGTTGGTGTGTGGGGCCATCTTCACCTTGTCCAATGGAATCGTGAGTCATCACCCAAATCGCGCCAGCTTGAGAAAGAGCCGATAAGCGGATGGCAGCACGCATATAGTCTGTGAAGATCAAGAAGGTAGCACCGTAGGGGATTAATCCCGAAGTGTGCAGCGCTATACCATTACAGATTGCACCCATCGCGTGTTCCCGGACACCAAAGTGGATGTTAGGGTTTTGGTATTCTCCTTTTTGGAAGTCGCCCTTACCCTTGATTTCGGTCAAGTTGGAGTGGGTTAAGTCAGCCGAACCACCGATTAATTCAGGTAAAACTGCCGCTAGTTTGTTGAGGCAAGTTTCTGAGTGTTTGCGGGTGGGTAGTCCTTTGTCTTCGGGGGTGTAGGTGGGTAGTACCTTGTCCCAACCATCGGGTAGTTTGCCGCTTATGTAGCGTTCAAATTCAGCAGCTTCTTGGGGATACTTAGCTTTGTAGTCGGCAAATGTTTTGTTCCAGCCGCCTTCGTAACCTGCGCCGCGTTCAACTGCTTTGCGTGTGTGGTTGAGAGCATCTTCTGGAACTACGAAAGGCTCGTGTTCCCAACCTAAATGCTTACGAGTCAAGGCAATTTCGTCTGCACCCAAAGCCGCGCCATGAACGCCAGCAGTGTTTTGTTTGTTGGGGGAACCGTAACCAATGGTGGTTGTCACCTTAATCATGGATGGTTTGTCGGTGACAGCTTTAGCTTCTTCAATTGCTTTGGCGATCGCTTCTAGGTCAGTATTGCCGTCCTCAACGTGCAGGACGTGCCAACCGTAAGCTTCAAATCGCTGGGAAACATCTTCGGTGAATGCCACATCTGTGGAACCGTCGATGGAAATGTGGTTATCGTCGTACAAAGCGATGAGTTTGCCAAGTCCCAAGTGTCCCGCAAAAGAAGCAGCTTCACCAGAAATTCCTTCCATGTTGCAACCGTCACCCAAAATTACGTAGGTGTAATGGTCAACAATCTTGGCATCGGGTTTGTTATATTTAGCGGCGAGGTGCGCTTCGGCGATCGCTAAACCAACTCCATTGGCAATTCCTTGACCGAGTGGCCCGGTGGTGACTTCCACGCCTGGGGTCATGAAGTTTTCGGGGTGTCCAGGGGTTTTGGATTCCCATTGACGGAATTGCTTGATATCTTCAATGGTGACGCTATCGTAGCCTGTCAAGTAGAGTAGGGCGTACTGCAACATGGAGCCATGACCAGCAGACAAGACAAAGCGATCGCGGTTAAACCATTTGGGATTCTTGGGGTTAAACTTTAAAAAGCGATCCCAAAGTACAAAAGCCATCGGAGCCGCGCCCATTGGCAGTCCTGGGTGTCCCGATTTTGCCTTTTCTACGGCATCAACAGCCAAGAAGCGGATCGAGTTAATACAAAGTTCTTCGAGGGACAGTTCTTTGAGGGATTGGGTTGCAACAGTCATAATCTCTTGTTTTTAACGACGGGTTAGCACTCTTGGTAGCTTCTCTTGCTGGGGTTGTTTTAGATTCCCCACAGTATCCTCATCATCCCACTCCCACTTGTCGATGGACAAGCGGGATCTCTGGAGTTTCTGGTGATAAATCAAGCTGATAATTGGGTCATGGTGAACGCTTAAGTTATATCGAAATGATATTTGTGATACTTTGGGCATCGGGCAAAGGATCAGAGTCGGATCAAATTACTGAATTATACGCCGTGTACAACTTTCTCTGAAACCTAACCCCCAACCCCTTCCCTACAAGGGAAGGGGAGCAAGAATCAAAGCCTCTCGACCTTTCGGGGAGAGGTTTGGAAGCGGGTTTTAAGAATAAGTTGCACATCGCGTGAATAATTATGACTCCTACCTCCTGCCTTCTTTTAGACGTATTTCTTAAAGGCCAGTGTGACATTATGACCGCCAAATCCAAAAGAATTGGATATTGCTACCTCGACTTTTTGAGCGCGGCTAGAGTTAGGTACGTAATCTAAGTCACACTCTGGATCGGGATTTTCCAAATTGATTGTTGGCGGAATTTGGTCATTGGCGATCGCCAGTACTGTTGCAACTGCTTCAATACCTCCAGAACCGCCCAATAGATGACCTGTCATCGATTTGGTGGAGCTAATTACTACCTTATAGGCGTGTTCTCCCAAGGCTTTTTTAATTGCTGAGGTTTCAGTTGAATCGTTAGCCGGGGTGCTAGTGCCGTGGGCGTTAATGTAGCTAATCTGTTCGGGAGTTATGTCGCCATCCTTGAGAGCCAGTTCTATGGCTCTAGCTGCTCCCAGCCCACCAGGTACGGGGGAAGTGATATGGTAAGCATCACAGGTCATCCCATAGCCAATCATTTCGGCATAAATGTGAGCGCCGCGACTGATGGCGGATTGCAGTTCTTCTAAAATGAGAATTCCTGAACCTTCAGCCAAAACAAATCCGTTGCGATCGCGGTCAAAAGGACGGCAAGCATGAGCTGGGTCATCGTTGTTAAAAGAGAGGGCTTTACAGGCGGCAAACCCAGCTATCGATAATGGTGTGACAGCTGACTCCGTACCCCCGCAAATCATCGCCTGGGCATATCCTCCTTGAATTAAGCGAAAAGCATCTCCGATGGCGTTAGAACCAGCAGCGCAGGCAGTTACAGGACAGGAGTTTGGCCCTTTAGCACCCGTGTGAATTGCTGTTAATCCTGCGGCCATATTGGCGATCATCATCGGGATCATGAATGGACTACAGCGATCGGGGCCACGGTTGAGGTAGATAGTTTGCTGGTCTTCTAATACCTTAATGCCACCAATGCCAGAACCGATCATCACACCTACCTGTTCTGCATTCAGGTCATTGATCACTAACTCCGCATTAGCTAGAGCCTGTTTTGCTGCCGCAACCCCAAATTGGCAATATCGATCCATGCGCTTGGCCTCTTTGCGCTCCAAGTAATCATGTGGATCAAAGTTTTTCACCTCACCAGCAATGCGGCAATCATGGTGAGACGCATCAAATAATGTGATGTAGTCAATGCCATTGCGTCCACTCAATAATCCATCCCAATATTCTGTTGCTGTATTACCTATAGGTGTAATCGCGCCAACACCAGTTACAACAACGCGTTTACGTGTATAATCTGTCATGATTCAGTTAAAAATGGCGAAAAAGTAGCAGGCAAAAAATTTGGGGTTAGCGAGTAGGTAGTGTGAGCCAGCGTGGTGTTGGGGGTTTCCACGCCATTTACTTAGTTCACTTGAGGAGATCCCAAGACCGCAGTAGCTCACCATCACTGGCTGGCGTTAGCGACGTTAAAAGCGTCACCTTTCGGCTGACTAGGTGCGGGTAAAAGTCTTCCCATCCCCAATTCCCATCCCCAATCCCCAATTTCCATCCCTAATCCCCAGTTAGGCTGATGCGGTAACTTTGTTATTGATGTAGTCTACTGCGTCTTGAACCGATGTAATTTGCTCGGCAGCTTCGTCGGGGATTTCGATATCAAATTCTTCTTCCAAAGCCATCACTAACTCAACGGTATCCAGGGAATCTGCTCCCAGGTCTTCCATAAACTTGGCTTGTGGTACGACTTTATCAGGGGATTCAACACTCAGTTGTTCGATGACGATTTTCTTGACTTTTTCAAAAAGTTCCGTTTGGCTCATAAGTAATAAAAGTCCTTAACCAGTTGCTAGGTTCTACTCTTGAAAGGAAACATTGTTTTGAGCATATACATCTTATCGTCAAGCGCGATCGCCAGTATACTGCCAAGGCTTTTTCTGCTAGAAAACTCCTCCCATTTCTCAAATGAATCGGGTAAGCTTTCTGAGAATACTTGAGCAGTGGAGGGGGTTACGCCATCGCCGATACCCTGTAAATGCTTCGGTTTTCCAATTATTGCTAAAATTTTTGACGATGTCTCAATCCGTATTTACAGCCTTGCTAGCAACCAGAATATTTAGATGCTGCGGCTTTTAACCAGGCGGTTAAAACAGTTATCAGTTATCAGTTATCACTTATCAGGCGGATGGTGGGGGATTTAGACCCGCCACCAAAGCATTCCACCTGTACGGCGTAGGCAAAAACTTGCGGGATAAATAGATAACTGTTTACTGTTTACTGTTAAAGGGTTGCTCTTGGTCAAACATCAGAACTTTGGTGCTAACAAGGGAATGATAAAACAGTTATTGTTTAGAGCGATCGCTCTAACCCAAATATACACCTATGCTACCTCAGACACTCAAATACGCTTACTTCCCCGGTTGTGTTGCCCAAGGGGCCTGCCGGGAACTTTATCAGTCAACTCAAGCCCTTACCCAAGCACTGGGCATTGAACTGGTTGAACTTAAAAAAGCTGCTTGCTGTGGTTCTGGCACATTTAAAGAAGATTCGCAACTGCTAGAAGATACAGTTAACGCTCGAAATATTGCTTTAGCAGAAGAATTAAATTTGCCCTTACTGACTCATTGCAGCACTTGTCAAGGTGTTATCGGTCATGTCAATGAACACCTGAAAGAATGCCAAACAACTAATCCTGTCTACATTGAACAAGTTAATGGCTTGCTGCATAAAGAAGGCTGTTCGCCTTATCGCGGCAGTACTGACGTTAAACATCTTCTTTACGCCTTGGTGACAGATTATGGTTTAGAGGAAATTACCAAACGTGTCACTCGGAAATTAACTGGATTAAAATGTGCGGCTTTTTATGGCTGTTATCTTCTCCGTGCCCAAAAATCTATGCCCGATGATGACCCTTTCCAACCGGAAGCGATGGAAAATATGTTTCTAGCGGTGGGTGCAACACCAATTTATTACCGAGGGCGGACACAATGTTGTGGTTGGCCGCTTTCTAGTTATGCCACTACCCAATCTTTTAAGATGGCGGGGATGCATATTCAGGATGCTTTAGCATCTGGTGCTGACTGTATAGTTACGCCTTGTCCTCTGTGCCACTTAAATTTAGATTCGCGTCAGCCAGAGGTAGAAAAAGTGATTGAGCAAAAGCTAGGTTTACCGGTATTGCATTTACCCCAGTTGATTGCTTTAGCACTTGGGGTTAGTCCAAAAGAACTGGGTTTAGATCGCCACGTTGTTTCTACAAAGCCAGTGCTGGAAAAATTAGGATTTTAGTTTTTTAGGACTTACGCCACTGGCATATTATTTTTAGTTTGTAGTGAGGACTTTAGTCCTCTTTCATCAGGGCTGAAGCCCTTACTACAAACTAAAAGCTTTTATTTTTGTGACACTTGCGTAGGGGATTGGGTACTGTAGGGCATACAGGAACCTTTGCGCTAGATGCTCTTCCCCGCTTGGGGAGATGAGTCCTCTACTCATGAAGAGTGAAAACCTGCATGAGCAAGTCATGTCTTAGATTCAAGAATCCCCGTCGCTTCAGCGCGGGGAGTGTCAAGACTGTATACGAGTGTCACCACAGCTTGAACTAACTCTTCTGGATCAACGGGCTTTGTAATGTGCCATTGATAACCACTGGTTATGGCTCGCTGGTGATCATCGGCTCTTGCATAGGCAGTCAAAGCGATCGCTGGTATCTGTCCCCCTTTTTCCGGGGGTAAAGTTCGGATCTGTTGAATCAGGGAATAGCCATCGACTTTGGGCATCCCAATATCACTAACTAAGACATCGGGTTGGAAGGACTCCAAATTGGCCAACACTTGTGCCGCAGAGCCAACGGTCAGGACTGCGGCTCCGTATTCAGTAAGCATTACTGTTAATAGCTCACGGGCATCGGGGTCATCATCCACTGTGAGGACGCGAATCCCTCTAAGATCTAGTGCTTGTGTTGACAACTGATCTGTCGGCTTAATGTCCAGTTCAACATTCAGCAGTGGTAACTGCACTGTAAAGGTGGCTCCCAACCCTTCACCAGGACTCTCAGCTGTGATGGTGCCGCCGTGAGCCTCAACTAATTGACGGACGATCGCTAACCCCAGTCCTAATCCCCCATACTTGCGAGTAATTGAGACATCTTCTTGGCGGAATGACTCAAAAATATACGGGAGAAAATCAGGGTTAATACCTTTGCCAGTGTCACTGACAATAATTTGTGCCTGCTCATCGACTCGCTGTAGTCGGATTTCTACCCGTCCTCCGTTGGGGGTAAACTTGATAGCGTTGGAAAGTAAGTTCCAAACGATCTGTTGAAGGCGGGTGGAATCTCCAGAGACTTGCCCAATACTCGGCAGTACCAGATGGAACTGAATTGATTTGGCAATGGCTGCTGTTCTTACCGTGTCGATGGCAGATTCAATCACAAATGCCAGATTCACGGGAGCAGCATCAATGCTGAGTTTGCCGCGCAGAATTTTGGCAATATCTAGCAAGTCATCAATGAGTTGAGTTTGCAGTTTAACGTTGCGTTCGATGGTAGCCAAAGCTTCAGCCGTTTTGGTTTCATCAAATTTGCGGGTTTGCAGCAGTTTTGTCCACCCCAGAATCGGGTTGAGCGGCGATCGCAATTCGTGGGAGAGGATGGCAAAAAACTCATCTTTGATGCGGTTGACGCGTTCGGCTTCGGCCCGCGCAGCTCGCTCTAGCTGGAATAGGCGATCGCGTTCAGCCTCCAGTTGTTTTTGCGCTTCGATATCAGTTGCACTGCCAAACCACTTGACAATTTGACCAAGCTTATCCTTTTGGGGAATTGCTTGGTGCAGATGCCAGCGATATACACCATCTACCCGCCGCATACGACCTTCGGCTTGATAAGAAGTACCCTGTTGTACTGCCTCGCTCCACTGTTGAGCCAGAATCAGTACATCTTCCGGATGGACAATCTGTTTCCAGTCGCTTGTCTGGGCTTGTTCGGGCGTTAATCCTGTGAATTCCAACCAACGTTGATTGACATCTAGTAACCCTCCTTCGAGGTTGGCTGTCCAGACTAATTGTGGAATTAATTCTGCCAAGCACCGATAGCGTTCCTCGCTTTGGCGTAATGCTTCCTCTACTTGTTTGCGATCGCTGATGTCTTCGGCAATACCTGCAAACCGATAAATCTCTCCTGTTTCATCTCGAAGCCCAAAGCAGCGATCGCGAACCCAGCGAATACTACCATCGGCTAAGACAATGCGGTATTCTTGATCAAATTCACCTGCGGCTGCTTTTTCTTGAAATGCTCTCTGGGTGGATTCTCGATCCTCTGGGTCAATCCGAGCAATCCATACTTGTTCTCCTTGATACAATTCCTGCCGATTCAATCCCCACAGACGTTCATAGGCAGGACTGACATAGCTAACGCGGTTTTCGGAGACTTCTCTGATCCAAAACACCGCATCAATATTTTCTGCGAGTTGCCGAAAACGTTCCTCACTATCCTGCAACGCTTCAGCTGACCGTTTGCGTTCGGTGATATCTATATCAATACCCGCCATGTGAATCGGTTGTCCGTATTGATCGTAGAACACCTTGCCCTGGCTCAGTGCCCACCGAATCTCGCCGTTGGGATATACCACCCGAAATTCAATGTCATAATCTTCTCCGGTGGCGATCGCATGATCTACGGCTGCTAGGACGCGATCGCGATCTTTAGGGTGCAGCCGAGATCCAAACATCTCAAATGAGCCGTCGAATTCTCCTGGCTCTAGTCCAAATAAGGCTTCCAGGCTATCCGACCAGGAAATTTTTCCGGTCTGGATGTTCCAGTTCCACGTTCCCATCCGAGAGGCTGACAGTGCCAATCGCAGCCGTTCTTGGCTTTCCCGTAATTCCGCTTCTACCTGTTGGCGTTCCTTTAATTCATGCTGTGCCTGTTGATACAATTCTGCCTGTCGCAAGGCGATACTTACCTGAATTGCCAGCTCTTTGAGCAAGTCAATCTCTAAGGGCTGCCAAAATCGAGAAGAGGCACAGTGATGAGTAATCAGCAATCCCCAAAACTGATTATCTTGAATAATTGGCACAACCAGATTAGCTTTCACTTGAAACTGAGCCAACAATTCAACGTGGCATGGGTCAATACTGCCATCATGAATATCAAATATCGCAGTTACGTAACCTTGACGATAGCGTTCGATATAATTCTCGACAAAGGCGGGATCGTAGCTGACAGTTTCCAGTGGGTTGTATCGGATGTAGCTCTCAGCGAGGCAAGGATCATAGACAGTGGAGGAAAGCAGCGATCGCCATTCTCCCGCAACTGATTCGGCGATGACTGTGCCATCCCCATTCGGTTTTAACCGAAAAACCAGGACGCGATCGGTCTGGAGAAACTGCCGTACCTCGGTTACGGTTGTCTGAAGAATTTCATCCAGATTCAGCGATTGGTGAATTTGCTGGGTAATATGTGAGACTACGCGCTCCCGTTCAATACGCTGTTGCAGTTGGGTGCGTAGCTGTACTGTCTCAATTGCCCCATTGACTGCTACTTGCAGCCTTTCTGAGGTAATTTGCTCTTTGACAAGATAATCTTGTGCGCCCGCTTTCATCGCCTGAACTGCGATCGCTTCATTGCCTTGCCCCGTTACCACAATCACAGGTAGGCATGGTTGTTGAGTCGGGGGTTGCAATTTCGCTAGAAATTCCAGTCCGTCCAGGTCAGGCAGTCGATAATCAAGTAAAACGGCATCTGGCTGGTGTTGCTGCCAAAGTTCTAGCCCTTGCCGCCCCAGCGTTGCTTCCAGGATTTTATAAGAATATTCGCGATCGCGTTGCAAATACCGCCGATAGAGTTCTCGGTCTTCTGGGGAGTCATCGACAATTAAGAGGGTGCGCTGTTGCTGAGACATCCTGATTAAACCTACATTCGGCAGATTACCATAGAGAAATTAATTTTTGTCAAATAGCGCTAAAATCTTCAGATGATCAAGATTTTACTACGGTTGAGTTAGGGACTGAAAATTGCTGTAAGTAAGTCGGCGAAATTAAAGCTAACTGGCTAAGGCTGTCATTTGTCCTTTGTCATTTGTCCAAAGTCCAATTGTCATTTGTCCTTTGTCCTTTGTCATTAGACATCTGGTGAAATTAAATATGCGTTACCCATAACCCTTGTAGAGACGTAGCAGTGCTACGTCTCTACATTCTTGGCGATGTCTATTGGTCATTAGTAAGGGTTTTAAGTCTATTTACGTTTCTTAACATACTTGTTTTTTTTTGCGCCAACTTACTTAAGTCCCTGGCAACTAACAAACGGCAAGTTTTGTGGCTATTGTCTTTATCCCCGTTACAAAACTGAATTACGAATTACGAATTACGAATTATTTTAATCCTGCGGGCATTCGGGGAGGGTCGTTATTTCAAACCAATATTCTACCAGCATCTGAATATCTCGTTTGAGTTGAGCAAAATTGATCGGCTTGACGATGTAGCTATTAACACCGCATTGGTAGCATACCTCAATATCTTTGGGATTGTTAGAGGTAGTAAATACGACGACCGGAATCATCTTCAATTTGTGATCTTCTTTAATCCGGCACAACACTTCTCGTCCATCAGTTCCGGGTAGGTTCAAGTCAAGGATAATCAAGCCGGGACGGGGCGCACTCTGGCGATCGCCATAGCTGCCAGTTCGGTAAAGAAACGCTAATGCTTGTTCCCCATTCACACATCGCTGAATCGGGATGGTCATGGAAGAACGCCCTAGAAATCGTTGCAGTGCCTCAAAGTCTTCGTTGCTATCCTCCACAATTAAAAGTAATGGTGTTTGCTTGGTCGGGGATGCTGAAATGCGATTCATGGGTTTCCCTTTGCCGACAGGGTGAAGTAAAATGTGCTGCCTTCACTGAGTATAGATTCTACCCAAATTCTCCCACCGTGACGTTCGACAATTTTGCGGACAATAGTCAACCCCACCCCAGTCCCACCGCCAAAGTCTTCCCGTCCATGTAGGCGGCGGAAGATTTGAAAGATTTTGTCGAGATGCTCTGGTAAAATGCCGATGCCGTTATCACGAATGTAGAAAGTCACAGTAGTGGGAGCAATTTCTCTTTGCCCATTTTCCATTTTGTCTTCCCCATTTTCTTCGATGAAACCAATTTCGACCCACTTCTGTGGTTTATCATTGTACTTAATAGCGTTGCTGATCAGGTTGGTGAAGAGTTCATTGATTTGAGCGCGATCGCATTGAACACTCTTAAGCGGTTGGGGAATGCGAAACTCAACTTCGCTTTGTGGTCGGGTAATGGTGAGGGTGGCGATCGCCTGCTGGACTAATTCATCTAGATTTACTGTTTGCCAGATCAGTTCGGCACGTCCCAACCGGGAGAAATGGAGGAGTGAATTGATCAGGTCTTCCATTCGCTGCGTCAGCCGCACCAGAGTTTGGAGTTTTGCAACGCCATCGTCATTCAGTACTTCTCCATAGTCCTCGATCAAGAAATTGGCATAGTTATGAATGCCTCGTAGCGGTTCTTTCAGGTCATGGGAGGCAATGTAGGCGAAGGCATCGAGTTCTTCATTGCTGCGTTGCAATTCCAAATTCCTCGATGCCAGTTCGTCTGCTTGGCGCAATATAATGCCCACAATTAGGCTTCGCAGTTCGGCAACTGTTTCGACTTCAGAGGGTTTCCAGGGCAAGGAACAACCTCGCACCGTTTCTTGCCACAAATCGAAGGATTTGCGAGGAGACATCTGCAAACTGCCATCTGAGAGAACTTCTACAGGTTTGTTGGGGTTTCCGCCCCAATTCACGGTTTGAATTACCTCTGGACGAAACCAGAGAATGTAATTGTGCTGAACTCTAGAAATTTCCAGGGCTAACACCCCACTGGCGATCGCTTTAAATGACTCGGCAACTGGGTAATTTTTAGTGAGCGATCGCGTCTCAAATAGGCTATGAGCAAACTGAGGTTTAATCCAATTAATTAAGGCGTGAACCTCCTTTTCAGAGGGTGTTTCACCCACTTGAATGCAATTTTCAACACTGTATATCACGGCTCCAGTGGCATTCACCAGATTCAGTAATTGAGATTTCAGTTGCACTATGCCATCGAGGAAATACTCAGCCTGAGACAATGCTTCGATGAATTGGGTTTGTAGTGCCTTCAATTGCATTTTGTAGTAAATGTCTTCACTCGCTTCTTTGTTCGCTAGTTCTATAGACATCACCTGTCCAATGAACTCGCAGATGGTGCGGATATTGTAAGGAACATATTTGGGTGATGAATGATGACAAGCAATCAATCCCCAAAGCTTTTGATCGTACATCAGGGAAATAGACATGGAGGCAGTCACGCCCATATTTTGCAGGTACTTTAGATGAAAGGGAGACACACTCCGCAAGATTGATAAACTGAGATCGAGCGGTTGATTATTTAAGGGATTATTTGTTGGAATTAACGGAACAGGTTGATAATTAACATCTGGAATCAGCCGCAGCCAGTTGAGGGTATATAGTTGTCGAGCTTGCTTGGGAATGTCAGAGGCTGGGTAGTGTAAGTCTAAATAAGACGTTTGATGACTGGTATCTTCCGCGATCACTCTGCCTGCTGCTTCCTGATCAAATCGATAGACCATGACGCGATCAAAGCCAGTGATTCGCCGGACTTCTTGGACAACCACCTGGCACATTTCTAAGAGTGTCGGTGCTTTTTGGATGCGGGTAATGGTTCCTTTTACGTGGTGATAGAAGTCAAAAAAGTCTGTTTTTACTTTGGACTTTTTTCGCTCAATTTCCAGAATAATCATCAGATCTAAACGATGCACAATGCCATCAAAATAAACTGATTTATTCAAATGTTTGAGGGACAAGTTGAGGGGATTGACGCTCTCAAAATCCTCTTTTAGACATTGTTGAATCAACTTAATTTGTTTGGCATCGAGTAAGTTTGACAGTGGCTTACCCAGTAATTCTTCAGGAAGACGGCCAAGAATTTCCTGGGTGTTACTGCTCACCTGAACAATTTCCAGGGTGGGATCTTGCAAAACTAATAAAACCCCATGAGGCTGAATCAGACCGGGAATGTGAATCGGCTCGCGATCGCAGTTTGTCAAATCAATCGTCTCATCAGTCATTTTCAGTTTCTCAAACTTCTGATTGTTGGGATTGTAAATCAGGGCTATTTCATTCTCATCTAGCCCGCCTCAGAATCAATTCTGAGTCTAATAGCGAAAGTCGTCTAAAGACCAATACGCTTGGCTTTGTAGATAATTGTAGGTTGGGTTGAACTTTACCCGCATTTCTCACAAGCTCCCCTGCTCCCCTCGCGGGTGAAGTAATAAGTAATAAGTAATAAGTAATAAGTAATAAGTAAGATTCTTTACTCATTACTTATTACTCTTTACTTATTTAATTAATGAGATGTGGTGAGAAATCCAGGTTTAGTGTTACCCAACAAACCCCGCTCTTCGGTTGGGTTTCGTTCCTCAAACGCCACGTGCTTCAAGTCTCTTAACCGCAAGGGCGCAGTGGCTCCCCAACCTACGCAATACAAGGTTTTTGACGCTAACCCAAGCGTATTGGTTTATGTCTAGAGTGAAATAGCCCTGGTGGTAAATAGCGGCTAATCTAAAAAGTATTGTCAAATGATTAATTACGAATTAAGTAGAGCGACGCAAATAAAGCTAACTGGCTAAGGCTGTCATTTGTCATTTGTCCTTAGTCATTTATAAGGGTTTCAGGTGTATTTACGTTTCGTAATATAGTTTGATTTATTGTTGCCGACTTACTTATTTTAATCACTGGTATTTTTGAATTTACGTTGTAATTGTTTTAACGATTGATAGATATCTGGCAGGCGACTATAAACAGCAGATGCCTTGAGATATAATTTGTAAGGAATGGCAGGAGTTCCTGAGACAATTTCTCCTGGTGCAACATCGCTGTGAATTCCAGTTTGGGCAGATGCGATCGCTCCATCTCCCATCTTCACTTGATTGGCTATTCCTGTTTGTCCAGCTAAAATAACCCGATTTCCTAGTTTAACACCTCCTGCCATACCAGCCTGACCTGCGATCGCACAGCCAGCACCAATTTGGCAACCGTGACCTATTTGGACTAAGTTATCAATTACTGTATTGCGACCTATCCGTGTTTCTCCAACGCCTGGACGGTCAATGGCGGTGTTACAGCCAACTACCACACCATCTTCCAAAACTGTATAGCCGGATTGTTCCATTTTTAACCAACCAGTCCGAGTCGGAACAAAACCAAAGCCTTCTGCACCAATGACAGCACCACTGTGAATGACGCAATCTGCACCGATGCGGCTGCGTTCGTGGATGGTACAGTTGGCGTGTAAGATGGTGCGATCGCCGATTTTGGCATCTGGATAAATCACCACATTTGGATGAATGATTGCGCCATTGCCAATTTCTACCCCTTGTTGAATCACAGCATGGGGGCCAATATAAACATCACTAGCAACTTTTGCCGTAGAGTGAATTACAGCAGTGGGATGAATTTCTGGGGCGGGGCGATATGGTTGGTAAAAAAGTGCGATCGCTTTGGCAAACAACAGTCGCGGATCGGGGGTCGCTATCCAGACAATATCTCTCTGTTGTGCAAGCACCTGTAATTTTTCATCCTGGGGCAAAATTAAAGCACTAGCATTGGTATTGCCAACAAAAGACCTAAATTTTGCCCCTTCTACATAGCTGAGAGTACCGTTAGTAGCTTCATCAATGGCTGCTACCCCGGTAATTTCTGGATCATGGTCTGGGTTACTAGTCAGACTATGATTGGTAGCTGCGTCACCAAATTGGCTGAGGATTTCGCTGAATTTCATTGTTGGGTGTGTTCAAAATTGCTCTACAAAGGATGGTAGCTTTATTTTTGCGGCTTTGTACTTTACGAATTAAGTAAGTTGGCGCGAAAAAATCAAAGTATGTTACGAAACGTAAATAGCCTTAAAATCTTTACTAGTGACCAATTGACTTAGGACAAATGACAGCCTTAGCCAGTTAGCTTTAATTGCGCCGACCTACTTACTCCCCATTGCTATCCCTGCTAAATACCCCGTTGTCCAAGCACTTTGGAAGTTAAACCCACCAGTAACGCCATCAATATCTAAGATTTCTCCGGCAAAATAAAGACCAGGAACTAACCTACTTTCCATCGTCTTAAAATTGACTTCTTTCAGGTTAACACCACCACAGGTAACAAATTCTTCTTTGAAGGCTCCTTTACCACTAATTAAGTATTGTCCTTCTGTAAGTTCTTGCACCAATTGATTTAAGGTTTTACTAGATATTTCTGCCCAACGGTCTTCTGTAGTAATACTTGCACGGGCAATCAGATATTGCCAGAGACGATGTGGTAGGTCAACGCCGCGATGCAATGCGATCGCTTTCTTTCCCCATTCATCCTTAACTGCTAAAACTTTTTCTCGCACTTGTTCTTGGTGCAAATTAGGTAGCCAATTAATCAATAATTTGCCTTGATAGCGGCTTTCGTGCAGAACTCTCGCACCCCAAGCAGAAAGCTTCAGAACTGCGGGGCCACTCAAACCCCAGTGGGTAATTAGTAGTGGCCCAGTTTGTTGTAACTGGGATTTTCCGCCCGCAGATAACCGCAATTGGGCAGGGTTAACGCTAACTCCAGCCAATTCCCGCAGCTTTTGATCAACAATGTTGAAGGTAAATAACGAGGGTGCTGGCGGTTCAATTTGATGACCTAACTCCCGAAGAATTTTATAACCTGCAAGGCTGCTACCAGTGGCCAGAAGTAGGCGATCGCATTTAATCGTCTCTTTCGACTTCAGCAGAATCTCAAACCCCCCATCTGCTGAGGTTAGTTTCACCGAAGTTGCAGGTGTACCGATACGGAGTTTTATCCCAGATGTCGCCACCCTTTTAATTAGACATTCCACAATGGTTTCTGAAGTATTGGTGACCGGAAACATCCGGCCATCAGCTTCAGTTTTTAGATAAACTCCATGAGCCGCAAACCAAGCTACTGTATCTTCAGGCCCAAAACGAGTCAATGCACCCCGCAAAGCTTTTGCACCTCTGGGGTAATTTTGCACCAACTCTTCAGGGTCAAAGCAAGCATGAGTAACGTTGCAGCGTCCCCCACCAGAAATTAGCACTTTCGCTAGGGGTTGGCGACTGGCTTCGAGTAAAGTGACTTCGGCTTGAGGATTGGCTTTAGCACAAGCGATCGCGCCAAAAAATCCTGCTGCCCCACCCCCAATAACTACAATTTGTAACGGTAGCAAGTTCTAAAATTTCTCAATAGCACGTACTTTACTAGGCTAGCGGTTATCTTCACTCTTCAACTAGTTCAAATTGGTCTTTTGTGGCATTGCTTCCCGATTAAAAACGCCACCATGTCCTTTGGGCGTAACTGATAATCCCAATTGCGATCGCTCCAAGTAGTAGTAGCCAAATAATTCCACCTGGAATAAAACTAAGAATACCAAAACCTCTCAATACCCAGACGGCTACGCTGATGCCGAGAAGGATACCGACAATCTGGATTAATCTACGATTTAAAGAAGATTGACTCACCGACTTTTCCTCTCAACTCAACAAACATTACACTTTGTTAATTAGGACTTACGCAACTGGCATATAGGACTCCTATTTGATTTTTGAACAATCAAGCTGCCTAGAAGCTTGACATACAAACCTTGACTTCTCAGTATACTGAGCAAGATTCAAGTAGGATTCCTATATATGAAGTTACGATGAAATTGCAGTTTCATCATAAATAATAGGTAAAAATTGCTAGATCCTATCCAGGCGTTGGCGTAAAGTGCTTGATATTAGGTGGTGTTTGTGTCATTCTACCTGTTAACAACGCCCTTTTGATCTAGAGATATTGCTTTGATAAAATTCACTTAAGTGTTGATTGTGTTAATTGTGTTAAGAAACACAGTTTTGATAGTAAAGAGACTGAAATAATCACGAAAAAAGCACTCTATCCAGAAAAGATAGGTATTAGACTGAAAGTAAAATTTAATGAGTTGGATCTAAATCAAGTTTTATGGCTTGTAGTTTCAGCTCCATTTAGGTGGATGAGTTGAGGAGTAACTAAATCATTATGTCTGCATCTTATATATCAGACTCAATTATTGCAGGTTCAGATATAGCTTGGAGTCAAGACAAGCAAAAGTTGCTGGTACAGGGTGAAATTTTAGTAGAAACGCGATCGCACAAAACCTGGGGTGGCGCTGTCACAGCCTGGATGTATTTACCGATGGTGCGATCGCAAGTTTGGCAGCAATTAACTGATTATCCTCGGTGGGTGCAATATTTTCCCGATGTCACGAAAAGCGAGATATCACACAAAGGTGAAGTCAAACGTCTGTATCAAGCAGCACAAAAAGCCTTTTTCTTTTTCACAGCTCAAGTTGAAATTTACCTCAACGTTGTAGAGGTGCTAGGGCAACAAATCCAATTTCGCATGGAAAAAGGGACTTTTGAGGACTTTAAAGCCAATTTAGAACTCAAAGATTGTGGTAATGGCACAATCCTTGCTTATACTGTGCAAGCTACACCTCTGATTCCAATTCCATCAATTTTCATTCAACAAGCAATGAATTTAGAGTTACCTGCAAATATGCGTAAAATGCGACAAGTACTTTGTAAGGGGCAACATAATTCGTAATTCGTAATTACGAATTATTTGAATTTTTGGAGTTTGACACCAGGATTTCTGCGGCGCAGTAGCCCCGAAATTCCATTTCTAGGGGAGTGTCAAAGAGTGTAAATTAAGTCAGCAAAGCCATAAAGGCTGATGATGAGTAATAGGGATGCTGTTAGTTGGGTAATTCGCCTCTGAGGTGAGGGGGCGATCGCTTCCCGCACTAAGATGGAAATAGATGCCCCAACTACTAGGCTCAAGCCCAAGATTAAATATGGTCTGTCGGGTAAAATACTGGCGATCGCGATGTTGGCGATCGCTCTCTCAATTAGTTTGATTATCGTAACCGCTCAATAATCCGGGGTAAATCGTTCAGTGACAAGGCTCAAATGGCGTAAACTCGTTCCTGAACTGGTAGTTACCCCCGATTTATTGAGCGGATAGTAATGATGGATGAGCAGAACAATCAAAATTATCGTTCACAAAGTCGTTACTGACCGTCCCGCACGCAGGGAACCACGAGTTCAAAAACGCCGCCCCAAAGCTTACCCCTTCATGACAAAACCTCGACAAGAATTACGTAAACAACTGCAAACTTCTTAATTGGCAACTGTTTCCGCTTTTCTTAGCACCATTTGTCTTTAGAGGATGTTTGAAAAGTCCTCTTCTCGGTAACAAAACGTTTTAGATCCCCCTAAATCCCCCTTAAAAAAGGGGGACTTTGATTCTTCCCCCTTTTTTAAGGGGGGTTAGGGGGGATCAATAAGTGTTTTCGATACAGCCAAATACTTTTCAAACAACCTCTTAGGCTACAGTGACTTCTAGCGTATAAGAACCAGGATTAAAAGAAAAAGAGCCAGAAGCAGAATTGAAAGTCCCGCCATTTTGCGGGAAGTAATCATAATCACTTACTGAAATGGAGTAAGTACCTGCCCCTAGTGAAGCGGTGATTGATGGAGAATCACTAGAATTCAGTAAGTTCCCGCCACTATTAAATAGACCGATAATTGTATCGACAGTAAGATTCTCCGTGCTGATAGTCACAGTTCCTGGGTTGGCTAAAGAAAATGTGAAAAAGTCGAAATCAGGATTGTTCTTTGGAGGTGTTGCCAGTTTATCAGGAAGTATTGCCAGTTGAGCAGAAGTATTAACTTGTGAACCTGATGTTAAAGTACCTAGCCCCTCAGCAGTGGCTAGTGTGTTGTTTGTCCCTTGTCCAGCATTTTCTTTCTCGTAGAACAGGAAGGCGTCACTATCAAGCTTCAGAGGCGATGCTTGCACAACAAAAACGAGTTCATCTACCTCTCCCCCTGAGTTGTCCAGAAATACCCTTGTATCGGCTCCGACAGTCTGCAAGCGATAGTCTGCCAGTGCTCCTTTGAGCTGGATTGTATCTTCGTTGGAGTCGAAGCCACTGATGGTAGCGTAGTCTGCCAAACCACTACTTCCACTGTTGTTATCGTCATAGAAGACATTAGTCGCATCTCCAAGTATGAACTGATCTTCCTCAGACCCTCCAGTTAGGGTATCAACCTCCCCTAATCCAGGAGAATCAGAACCGTTAGTATCAACGCCTGTGAGGACATTATTTCCAGTCCCTCCAAGGAGAGTGTCATTGCCGACCCCGCCTATGAGGACATTATTTCCAGTCCCTCCAAGGAGAGTGTCATTGCCGACCCCGCCTATGAGGACATTATTTCCAGTCCCTCCAAGGAGAGTGTCATTGCCGACCTCGCCACGGAGGGTGTCATCGCCTTCTCCTCCTTCGACTTGGTCATTGCCAGCCCCGCCAAACAGGCTGTCATTCCCATCCTCGCCCAAGACGAGGTCATTACCTTCCTGACCATCAAGAAAGTCATCGCCACCCGCACCAACCAAGGTGTCATTGCCGCCTCTGCCAAAGAGGGTATCATTGCCAAAGACGGTATTACTGCCAAAGAGGGTATCACTGCCAAAGAGGGTATCACTGCCAGAGACGGTATTACTGCTGCTTCCTGCAATCAGGGAGTCGTTAAAACTAGAACCCAAGACTTGCTCGATATTGAACAGGACATCATTCCCATCTCCCCCACTGGCAGTTCCAGTGCTAAGGTCAACGGTGACTCCGGCAGTGGCATTTAAATAATCAACAGTATCAGCGCCAGTTCCACCAAAGAGTTGGTCATCCCCGCTTCCACCTTGGAGTTGGTCATTGTCACTTCCACCAAGCAGAACGTCATTGCCGCTGCCGCCTAGCAGGGTATCATTGCCTTCTCTACTAATGAGAGTGTCAGCCCCGTCCTCACCTTGGAGTTGGTCATCACCAGCCCCACCAAGGAGGATGTCAATGCCGCTACCGCCAAGGAGGGAGTCATTGCCGTTCCCGCCATTGACAAAGTCGTCGTCAGTCCCGCCAAGGAGGGTGTCATTGCCGTTATCGCCAAAGAGGCGGTCATTACCAGCCTGACCATTGACAGAGTCATTCCCGTCCCCACCACCGAGGAAGAAGTCATCGCCAGCTCCGCCCAAGAGGGTGTCATTGAACCTAGAACCAACGAATCTTTCAATCTCCAACAGGACATCATTCCTGCCCTCCCCAGTAGCGGTTCCAGTGGCAACTTTAATCGTGACTCCGGCAGTGGCAGCGAAATAACTAGCAGTATCAACACCATCTCCACCCAAGAGTCGGTTATTGCCAGTCCCACCACGCAAGGTGTCATCGCCAGCCCCACCACGAACAATATCGTTGCCTGCCCCGCCATCAAGCAGGTCATTGCCAACTCCACCATCAAGCAGGTCATTGCCATCTCTACCAAAGAGGTTGTCATTACCGCGCCCGCCAGTTAGGGAATCGTTGAAACCAGAAGCAGAGACTTGTTCGATATTAGATAGGACATCATTCCCAGCCGCTCCACTGGCAGTTCCAGTCGCTAGGTTAACGGTGACACCAGCAGTGGTATTTGAATAGTCAGCAGTATCAATGCCAGTCCCACCAAAGATTTGGTCATCCCCGTCCCCTCCTTTGAGTTGGTCATTGCCAGCCTCGCCAAGGAGAGTGTCATCGCCAGCCCCGCCATTGAGCGTGTCATCGCCATCCTCGCCATCAATCTGGTCATCGCCAGCCCCGCCATTGAGCGTGTCAACCCCTTCCCCGCCAAAGAGTTGGTCTTCACCGTCTTCTCCATCGAGTTGGTCATTTCCGTCCTCGCCTTCGAGAAGGTCATTGCCAACTCCACCAAGGAAACCATCATTACCGAACCCACCAAGCAGGGTGTCGTCACCAATGCTGCCAAGGAGTTGATCGTCGTCCCCCTCGCCTTGGAGAAGGTCATTGCCAGATCCACCAGCGAGGACATCATCGCCGAACCCACCAAGCAGGGTGTCCTCGCCGTCCTCACCATTGAGAAGGTCATTGCCGTTCTCGCCATTAAGCGAGTCATTGCCAGCCCCACCCAAGAGGTCATCATCGCCGCCCCCACCAAAGAGGGCATCATCACCGCCCAGACCAACGATAGCGTCACCAAAAAACGTGCCAATTAGAGTGTTATTGCTGTTGTCTCCAATAATGTCTGCCATATCAATCCCCTCGGTTATAAGTTTGATTCAGAGATATTCGCTGGCAAAAGTGTCATCTATGAGTAGCCCTGCCAACGGGGAGAAACCCTAGATAGGTAGTTAAACCAATTCGCAATTCACAATACCTCGACTTCGCTCGGCACAAGTTCGCAATTACGTTTTGTGACGGGGATTTAGCTTAGGCATCAAAAGGCGCTGCTTGATAGAAGCAGGGGACTTAAATCCCCAAAGTTCGTTCAAACAAATGCAGCATCTATTTAGACTGGTTTCGTAACCGCTCAATAATCCGGGGTAAATCGTTCAGTGACAAGGCTCAAATGGCGTAAACTCGTTCCTGAACTGGTAGTTCGCCCCGATTTATTGAGCGGATGCCTGGTTTCTTGGTCTAGACACTGCCTAAATAGCTATCACTAGCATTATTACAGGTTATGGATTTATTTTGGATGCTTTATTTGTATCAGGCTTTTCGTGAATTGGTATAACTCCTAACTTTTAACTCCGAACTTTTAACTCCGAACTCCTAACTCCTAACTCCCAACTCCGAACTCCTAACTCCTAACTTTTGACCTATGCCATTTTTTTGTGCAGTATCATTTTCTGGTAGTTCAACGCCAAAGACGCGACTAAAAGTTTTGGCGACTTTGTAGCCAGAATCAATCGATTCTAAAGGGTCTTTCCGCAGTCTGTGACGCAAGCATAGCGTAATTACGCGATGGATATCATCAACTGTAACTTCAGTACGTCCTTCATAAGCTGTTAAGGCTTTGGCTGCACGGTTACTAACAATGTCACCCCGCAAACCATCTACATCCAGTTCTGAGCAGACTTCAGAAATTTTCACCCGCAGATCATAGTCAATTTTCACTTCTGGCAAAAGCTGTTGAGCATTGACAATTTGCTGTTGTAATGCTTCTTGTTGGGGTTTGTATTTTTCGAGAAATACTGGCGGATTTTGGTCAAAATCCGCCCGTTGTTCTACGATTTGCACCCGCAAGACTGGTTCTTTTACTGTGTGAATTTCTGCGTGCATCCCAAAGCGATCGAGCAGTTGGGGGCGTAGTTCGCCTTCTTCTGGGTTTCCAGAACCCACAAGAACGAAACGTGCTGGGTGACGGATAGAAATACCTTCTCGTTCTACAGTGTTCCATCCACTGGCAGCGGAGTCGAGTAACACATCTACAAGGTGGTCATCTAGTAAGTTGACTTCATCCACATAGAGAATGCCTCGGTTAGCCTTTGCCAGCAGTCCCGGTTCAAAAGCTTTGACACCTTCAGATAAAGCTTTCTCGATGTCGATTGTGCCACAAACTCGGTCTTCTGTAGCTCCTAGCGGCAGGTCTACCATTTGGACTTTTTTGTGATCTACGGGAATTTGGGCCCCTTGTTCTAACAGTTGGCGAACTTCATCGCTCATCAAATCGGGGTCGCTAGGATCACTACTGAAGGGGTCATTGGCAACCACAGAAATTTCTGGCAGCAGATCCGCCAGCGCCCGGATAGTTGTGGATTTACCGGTGCCGCGATCGCCCATGATCATTACACCACCAATTTTGGGGTCAATCACGTTCAATAGCAACGCCAGTTTCATTTCTTCCTGGCCCACAATTGCCGTAAAAGGAAATACTACGCGACGCGCACTTGCCGTGGATTGAGCAGTTGGACTCACTAAGTTACCTTAACAATATTTTTCTTATTACAGTTCTCTATTGTGACACAGCTAGGGCGTGAGGGAATGTGAAAATGAGTGGATGAGGGGACAATGACAATAACCATGTCTAATGCCCAATGGCCAATTCCCAATGCCATATTTCAATGCCTATTACACATAGGAGTGAAAAAAAATTGTTTTGACGTAGCACTGCTACGTCTCTACAAGGGTTCTGGGTAACGCATATTTAATTTCACTCCTATGTCTATTGGGCACTAATGACTACTAGCTGCGTCAAGCACCTTATAACTTCGCTAGGTCTGCTTTAGTTTTTCTGGTGCAAAAGTTCCATAAGCAGGGAATGAACAACTACCAACTCATCAATCCTCTAGTAAGCATAAATACTTGTAAACTAGATCATTAGTAGATTTCATTATAAAAACGAGCAATGACGTGTGTAGGTAGTTAATGCATCATTCAAATCTATGAAATCATCTTTTATTGTTCAAAGTTGGCGGCGTAGATGGATAGCAGCTTGTCGTCAAATATCTTTCAAGTATCTTTTTCCAATTCTAATCTTAATATCCTTTGTTACGGTATTGCTGCTAGACAGTTTCACCCCTGCGATCGCACAGCTACCCCGTCAGGAAATTCGCGGCGTTTGGATGACTAATAATGATTTTGACACCCTCAAGAGTCGCGCCAAAGTGCAGGATGCAGTGAGTCAACTGCGGCGGATGAACTTCAACACCATCTATCCTGTGGTGTGGAATTCTGGCTATGTGATGCATCCCAGTGCTGTAGCACAACGTGCAGGTATTCAACCTTTTGTCTACAAAGGTTCAGATGGACATGATATTCTTGCAGACCTGATTAATCAAGCCCATCGCAAAGGATTGCTAGTAATTCCCTGGTTTGAATTTGGTTTCATGGCTCCCCCAACGTCAGAACTAGCACTAAATTATCCAGATTGGTTCACACAAAAGCGGGATGGTAGCCAGACTTCGATCAGTGCGGCTGGTGAGGTGATGTGGCTCAATCCCTTCCATCCAGAAGTGCAACAGTTCATCACCAATCTTGTGCTGGAAACTCTCACCCAATATGATGCCGATGGCATTCAGTTTGACGATCATATGAGTTTGCCCCACGAATTTGGCTACGATCAATATACAGTTGCCTTGTACACCCAAGAAACGGATAATGCTCCCCCAAGTAATCCCCAAGATGCAGACTGGGTAAAGTGGCGGGCAGATAAAATTACGGCGTTCATGGTACAACTTAACCAAGCTGTGAAGCAGAGAAAACCCCAAGGGATTTTCTCAGTTGCTCCCAATTATTATGATTTTGCTTACAACTTTCAACTGCAAGACTGGCTGACTTGGATGCGGCAAGATATTGTGGATGAGTTAATTGTGCAAATTTACCGTCCGAATCTGCAAAGTTTTGTGGCAAATATTTCCCGCCCAGAAATTGAAGAAGCGCAACAAATAATTCCAACTGGAATTGGCATTATGACAGGGTTACGAAATAATCCAGTTCCCATGCAGCAAATTAAGTCTCAGGTGCGGGCTGCCCAAGAACGCGGTCTAGGTGTAACCTTCTTTTATTATGAGAGTCTTTGGAATGATGCTCTAGAACCCTTAGAGGAGCGACAAGCTGGATTTGAAGCTCTTTTTCCATCTCCCGCGCTCCGTGCCAGAATTGAATAACACTTCTGTTCAAGATAATGTTAATTACTCCCTTCCCGCTCAAAGAATACCTAAATTTTTTAACGAACCGCATTCGCGTTAGCGTCTCCCCTTCTCCCAAAGAAAGAGGCTAGCGCCAAGGGAGAAGGACGCAAACGCAAGTGCGTCTCGTAAGAGTTGAACGCAAAGGAAGAGATAGGTAATCTTATGGCGGGAAGGGAGTAGTTCGTAGTAAGGACTTTAGTCCTTATTTTTAAGCACTAAAGTCCTTACTACAAACTGTCAAAACTGGGAGCATCCTAAATGTGCAAAAACCTTGACAGGGCTACCCTCATCCCCTAACCGCGAATCCCAAACATGAGATTCGGGGAACTAGAATTATGTCTCCCCTCTCCCAAACATGAGAGAGGGGCTGGGGGTGAGGGAAAAGATTTAAGCTTGCATTAGACATCTGGTGAAATTAATTATGCGTTGCCTGAAACCCTTGTAGAGACGTAGCACTGCTACGTCTCTACATTGCAGTGCTACGTCTCTACATTCATTTTCACTCCTATGTCTATTGGGATGCTCCCTCAAAACTAAAGCTTATTCCACAGTCATTTCACTCCACCCCTTAATCCCCTCCCCGTTCACGGCGAGGGGAGATTTTGTCGCTTAATTCAGCATGACAATCTTCTACCGAAGTACCTTGTCGCATGGCATTAACTAAAGCCTCGTAGCTAGACCAATTTTCTTGCAGTAGGGTTTTTGCTTGGAGGGCATGAAACCGCAGTTTCTGCTGATAAGCTGATTCAGAAAAGCCCAAAATTGTCAAGACTCCCATCAGCTTGTTTTTATCATCACCTCCACCCTCAGCGTTATTAAAAACTAGGGTTTCAGCAGCAATACCCGCCATCCAAACAGTGCAGTACCGGTCTAACATTTGGGCACTGATTTTACCTACTTCTAGTTGAGATGCTAACTCGCCATCATCAAAGCTAACACCGCCTTGCCCAGATTGCCCTTGTTTCCAGGCTTCCCAAGCGCTGAGTGTGTAGCCGGTAACGGGAATACCCAATAGGTAAGCGACCAAAAAATGTCCTGCTTCGTGGTGGACGATGCGATCGCGGTGTTCTTTAGAAAAACCACCAATCCAATCTAAAAAGATAGTACCACCCTTGCCTTGGAAGCTGAAACTATCTAATGTCGCTATGCCTAAGATGGTGAAGGTAGCGATCGCTGGTACTGCTGGCGACAAGTTTAAGAATGGCCCTAGCAGTACCGATAGGGTCATGAGAAAGATGGATATTGCAACTAAATTTAGGCTAGTCTGGCTCATTGAGAGTTTTCTGAGAATCTGCTTAATCTTTCTTTAATTATGAGGCAATGTGTACGACGGGCACAGATGCAGCATAGCTTTTGTCTCAAGGTGATTGTAGCGATCGCTAGCGAAAAGATCCCTTGCAACTGCTGACTTTTTGATTTTAGAAAAACAACTTGCAGCCTAGAAACAACAAAAACGCGGGTCAATGGAACAACTATTATCAGATATAAATCAATCACTCAAATACTACTGTTCTATTACCATATACTAATACACGGTTTTGTAAGTGCGATCGCACCGCTCTTGCTAATACAACTCTCTCCAAATCTTTGCCTTTTCTCACCAAATCATCAACTTCATCACGGTGACTAACTCGCACTACATCCTGTTCAATAATTGGGCCTGCATCTAAATCAGCAGTAGCATAATGAGCCGTTGCGCCAATAATTTTCACACCCCTTTCAAAAGCTCGGTGATATGGATTTGCTCCGATAAAAGCTGGTAAAAATGAGTGATGTATATTAATAATTTGTGGAAATCGACTAATAAAATCTGCACTAACAATCTGCATATATTTCGCCAACACGACTAAATCTATTTTGTACTGACGTAGTAATTCTAGTTGTTGGGTTTCTTGTTCTGATTTATTGTCTTTAGTGATGGGAATGTGCTGGAAGTTGATATTAAATTGGTCTGCCACTACCTTTAAATTAGAATGGTTGCTAATAATTAAAGGAATTTCAGCAATAAATTCTTGGGCACGTTGTCGCCAAATTAAGTCAAATAAACAATGATCTTGCCGACTCACCCAAATAGCAATACGTGGTATAGTATCAGAAAAACGTATTTCCCACTTAGCACCTAAAGGTTGAGCGATCGCATTAAATGCAGGGGCAATAAATTCTCGCGGTAAATTAAACCCATCTAACTGCCATTCAATGCGTGTGAGAAATAACCCAGCAGCAAAGTCTGTATGCTGATCTGCATGGATAATATTGCCACCATTAGAATAGATGAAATTGGCAAATTTCGCCACCAGTCCCCGTTGATCGGGGCAGGAAATTAGCAATGTTGCTGTCGGAGTTGTCATAGTAAATTAGAAAAACGATTGAGATTTTAAGCAGGGGTATTTCACTCTCATCTAGACCGCCTCAGAATTAATTCTAAGTCTAATAGCGAAACTAGTCTTTAGACGACTGAGAAAAAGTTATAGTCCGTTTTAACGGACTTTAGCTATTAGACCGGAACTTCAGTTCCGGGTGGTTTATGTCTAGAATCAAATAGCCCTGGATTTGAAGTCAACTTAACATTAAATCTGACAATTCAGGTTATGTGGAAAAGTCCACCAAAAACCTAACCCCCTCACTCCCTTCCCGATACTCTAAGAGGTTGTTTGAAAAGTCGTAAACTATACTAGAAACGCCTCTTTGAACCTCTCCCCGTTGGCGTCAGCCTGTCGTTAGACAAGGGTCGAGAGGCTTTGAAACCCCCATTCCCTCCAAGGTTTGGGGGCTTAGATGTTACCAACAATACTTCTCAAACATCCTCTAAGGGGGAAATTCAAAGTCTCTCTCCTTAAAGGAAGAGAGAAATAGAAGAGAGATTTTCCACATGACCTGAATTGTCAGAACATTAAATTTACCAATGGGATTCGCCCTGACTTTAAGTTGATTGTGTACTGCCGAAATATACCACAAAAAGGGTAATTGCTCATTTACCATTTCTTGGAGTTGGTAAAGGGGTACTAAATCCAGGTAGTTTCTGACTATTATCTACAGGTTGTTTCCACTCTGATAATTCCCGATTCACGGCATTGGCAAAATCTGTAGATACCAACAGCACATTTATATTCCCATCAGGTTTTGTCGCCGGGTCAGTTTGAGCATACAATAAACTACCGTTAAAATTAGATTTCCCCAAAATCAACTGATGGCTTTGTCGGTTTTTCAGGGTGATATTGATAGTTGCTTGGGGTTGATCTAAGGCAAATTCTCCAACCTCTTTTGCTGGAATTGATAAAGTGCTATCGCTCTTACCTTTAACCAATAAATCTATTAAATAAGAAACAATAGCATAATTTGCTGGTTCCGATATTGGAGATTTGATTAACCACTTGGGATTACTAGATTTCAGGTTAGGTTCCAGAATCACGGTGAATTTTTTTGTCTTGACTGTTAAAGACTGCACATCATCTTCTTCAAAAGAGAAAATTTGCTGCTTTTGTGCCTTGATTTCTTTTCGCACAGTTGCACCACGAATTTCATAGAAGTAAACAAAACCGCCTAAACCCAGCGCTAGCAGTATCAAAATTAAAGTCGTTCGCGGAAATTTCATTTTTTAATCATTTGTCATTTGTCAGCAGTAAAAAGCTAAGTAAGTAAAGCGAGGCAAATAAAGCTAACTAGCTAAGGCTGTCATTTGTCATTTGTCCTTCGTGATTTATAAAGGTTTAAGGTGTATTTACGTTTCGTAATATAGTTTGGTTTATTCTTGCCAATTTACTTAATCGGACAAAATTAATTACACAAAAACCTGGACTTAAATCCTTGACTGGCAAAGGATTGATAAATAGCTAATATGTAATTAATTCTGTTCAGGTACTTAATAGACATCTGGTGAAATTAAATATGCGTTACCCAGAACCCTTGTAGAGACGTAGCACTGCTACGTCAAAACAATTCTTTTTCAGCAGATGTCTAATATTTATAATTCCAAACTCCAAACTCCAAACTCCTAACTCTTAACTCCTAACTCCTAACTCCTAACTCCTAACTCACTTCTTACCGTCGTTTCCACCAGATCATAACTGCTGCCCCCAAACCAATTAAAGGTAAGACCAACAAAGATGATGATATTAAAAGATTGGCTTGGGTAGTGGTCAGAGTTATCCGACGGTTTTTCGGTTCTTTGGGGCGAATGGAAAGGGGTTGCTGATCCTGTTTACTCAGCCAAGTAACTGAGTTGAGGAATACATCTCCATTTAGTTGCTGTTGAAATAAGCCATCGGTGGCAAAACTGGAATTTCCTAAAACCACTAACCGCGACTCGACGGCTGTTTGAGATGGGGGAGTGGGGGGAGTGGGGGGAGTGGGGGGAGACGAGGGAGATGAGGGAGATGAGGGAGATGGGGGAGTGGGGGAAGCATTGCCTTGGGTGGTTGGTGATGGTAGAGGTAAAGCTTGCGGAGTATTGGGGGAGGGGGAAGGAGTGGGGCTAGTCTTGCTTTGAGTCGTTGGTGATGGTAAGGGTGAAGGTGTCGGTGAAGCTTGGGGAGTGGAAGGAGATTTGGGTGTTTGTTTTCTTGTTAAAGCAACACCTAAGGTCAAAGGCCCTTTGAGATCTTTATCTGCATTAAACTCCAATTTTTCGCTTTGGAGGTCACTTTCTGCCCAGCTGTTGGGATAGGGTTTGGTTTGCAGTAGAGGAGTAGCTTCGACACCAGGTACAGAGGTAATTTCTAGTGGTCGTGCAATCGGATAAAAAGAATTACCGTTACCGAAATCTTTCGTAATTGGATGTTGTCCGTATTGTGTCACTAAGGGCGCAGCAGGGCCAAGTCCCACAACGCTTTCGCCAGAAACATCGACTGCTAAACGATTATCTAGACGAACACCCCACTCTTGTAGCAAGTTGTTAAGTTTGGGATCGGTATTGGGATCAATCATCAGCAGTAAGTTACCGCCCCGATTAAGATACTCTTGTAAAGCTTTGACTTCGCCTTCAAACAGCCCTCGCTTGGGGCCAGCTACTATGACTACAGCCGCATCTTGAGGAACTTTGGAGGTTTCTGCTAGATTCAGTGGTGATGTTGTGAAATTTTTGTCGCCTAATCCCTGAACTGCTTGTGATATTGCATCTTTACCAGCCGAAAGTTGGCGTTCGCCATGACCTTGCAGTAAGTAAACTTTGGCTTTGGTTGTATTTGTTAGTTGTTGCAGACGACTAGTTAATCTGATTTCCGACAGGCGTTCATTTTGATTTACTGTTTGTACTAATTGCCGCCGATCGCCAGATTCTAAATAAACTTCGCCATAATCTTTGACACCAAACTTTTCTGCAATTCCTGGTCTAGCTTGGGGGTCGATATACTCATATTTAAATTTTGAGCTTTGGCGCTGATAATTTTCTAACAGTTCTCGGTCTTGGGGATTCTGGTTAATATCAAACACCCACACTTTAACTGGCTGTGGTAAGAAACTCACTAATTCCCGTGACTGGGGCGCAAGGGTAAACAATTGAGCTTCTGTTAAGTCTACCCGCAAGTGGTAGCGAGTTCCTAAAAAGTTAATTAATCCCAAAATTGCCAATACTGCTAGAGTCACCACTAGGGCATTAGTCCCAGCTTGGGTAGAACGACGGTTCCACCAGTTACTCTGGTAGCTTTGCCATATTATCCCCAATGCACTGATGACAATTCCTGTAATTAGAAATGCTAAGGGAATTAGTCCCCACTGTTGAGAGACTAATCCAACTGTTAAGCCGACAGTAATTAGAAACGGGCCTAACCAAAACAGATATTTCCACAGTTTATTTTTTGCAACTATCTTCATATGATTTGTCATTGGTCATTTGTCATTGGTCATTTGTCATTGGTTATTGGTCATTGGTCATTGGTCATTGGTCATTGGTCATTGGTCATTGGTCATTGGTCATTGGTCATTGGTCATTTGTCATTTGTCATTGGTCATTGGTCATTTGTCATTGGTCATTGGTCATTGGTCATTGGTTATTGGTCTAAAAATAGTGACAATTAAAAATATATGGACGAAAATTGAATGACTAAAAATAAGCAAAACAACTGGATAAATGGCAACAAAGCGTTTCCAAGATTTACAGGTTTATCAATTATCAGAACAATTAGCAGATGACATTTGGAAAATTGTTGAAGGATGGAATTTTTTTTGCAAAAGATACGATTGGTAAACAGATTGTACGTTCGGCAGATAGTATTGGTGCCAACATAGCAGAAGGTTTAGGAAGAGGTAGTTTTCAAGAAAATAGACGTTTTATAAAAATAGCGAGAGGCTCTTTGAATGAAACTCAACATTGGTTAAGACGAGCTTACACTCGTAACCTTTTAACTACCGAACAGATAAATGCAATCAAAACAATCATTAACGAACTAGCACCAAAATTAAACTCCTACCTAAACTCAATTGGCAATGTACCAAATAACAAATAACAAATGACAAATGACAAATGACAAATAACAAATGACAAATGACAAATAACTATTGCCTTTGAAAGCGCAGTGCATCAATTGATTGAGCTGTGAGAAAGATGCCCAAAAAAATGTAACTGGCGAATAAAATTAAGGTGCTGGTATCGAAAATTCCTTGAATTAAGGTGTTGTAATGTTTCAGCAACGACAGATAACTTAAAGCTTCGCCTACGGGCCCAGGGACAATTTTGGCGATTAAATCAATCAATAACAATAATAAGATTACTGCAAAGGTGAGAACGGCAGACAAAATTGTGCTGTCTGTTAATGAGGAAATAAACATTCCTACAGATAAAATTGCTGCTGCTAGTAAGATTAATCCGAAGTGACCCAGCAAGAGAATTGAGGGCATCATTGGTGGATTTGAGCCACTGATGGCGATCGCTTCCAACACTAGCATGGGTAAAACCATTGTGATTGAAAATGTTACCACGCCTAATAATTTACCGACAGCTACCGCCCAATTGGTGATTGGTGAGGTGGCTAACAGTTCTAAAGTGCCCCGCTTACGTTCTTCGGCATAGAGTCCCATTGAGAGTATTGGCAAGATAAACAAGAATAGCCACCCCATGCGATCCAAAAATATCCGGATAAATTCGTAGGGCACATCTATGGGCGGTACTGGTACTCCTTGTTGTCCTTGTAAATCTAGGGCGGCGACTCCTACCAAAATGCCATCTGGGCCTAGCAAAATCATCACGAAGAATAACCCCGCGATGAACCAAAATACGCCAGCGATCGCATAAGCTAAAGGCGATACAAAATAACTCTGCAACTCTCGGCGATAAATGGCAATAATATTACTCAGCACTACACCCATTTATGCTGCCTCTCCTTCGTTGTCTGCTACTAAATCTACCTCGGTATCGAAATTCTTTTCTTCTGTGGTCAGTTGCAAGAATACATCTTCTAGGGTGGCGTTAACACGCCGCAATTCATGTAAACCGAATCCTGCACGCACTAATGTTGTGGCAATATCGCGTCCTGGTTCTTTTCCCGGTTGCGATATCACCCGCAGGTAAGCGCGATTTGTCTGGGGTTGATGACCGTGCATTCCGGCTGTCGGAATTGATTCTATCAGACTTACACCCGCAACTTTTTGCAATACCTGTTTCGCAAGGGCAACTTCTCCTTCTATTTCCAACTCATATCCTGAGCCACCTGTCAACTGCGTCATCAGGTTTTCTGGTGTATTAGTTGCCACAACTTTGCCGCGATTGATAATGGCGACGCGGCTACAAGTCATGCTCACTTCTGGGAGAATGTGGGTAGAAAGAATAATTGTGTGAGTACCAGCGAGACTTTTAATTAAATTCCGCACCTCAATTATTTGTCGGGGATCGAGTCCGACGGTGGGTTCATCCAAAATGATCGCTGGGGGATCGTGGACGATCGCTTGAGCAATTCCTACCCTTTGGCGGTATCCTTTAGAGAGTTTGCGAATAATTACCCGCCGCTTATCTTCTAAGTTGCAGCGTTCGATAGCGGCTGTGACCTTATTGCGGCGATCGCCTGCTGATATTCCCTTAATTCGGGCGACAAAATGCAAAAATCCTTCCACCGTCATCTCTGGATACAAGGGCGGTGTTTCAGGTAAATAACCAATTCGTTGGCGTACAGCTAGGGAATTTTCATGGACATCATAACCAGCAATCCGGGCATTTCCATTAGTTGCCGGTAAATAACCAGCCAGAATCCGCATGGTTGTAGTTTTTCCAGCGCCATTGGGCCCCAACAACCCTAAAATCTCCCCAGGTTCGACGCTAAAAGTGACATCAGTAATCGCTGGGGTGGAGCCGTATATTTTACTCAGATGTTCAACTTCGATCATCGGTTTAGTGGCGATCGCAATTTATAGGATACCCAATAATCTTAGATCACGATATTGGGTATGGGGGATTGGCACTAAGATTAGCCAACAATAAGGGACTGACAACAAATAAATTACTCAATCTTGTGGGGTGGGCGACACAAGAAGTAGTTGAGTATTTTTTTATTTGGAAGTCCATTGTGATATCATGTCAGGCTGATTACTTAACTAGGCCCGAAGAACCCCACCCCGCCAAAGCTGCGCTTTGTCTCCCCTCCCCGCTCTTCGGGAGGGGATTAAGGGGAGCCAGTGCGGTCTTGGGGTCTCCCCAAGTAGAGCATCTGGCGTGTGGGGTGCAATGACTGTGGGAATTATAACTAATTATGCGGACATGATATGAGTTGAAACAATCGCATTGTGAGTTGAAACAATGGCATTGTCAGTCGGAACAATGGCATTGTGAGTTGAAACAATGCCATTGTTAGTCGGAACAATGGCATTGTCAGTCGGAACAATGGCATTGTCAGTCGGAACAATGGCATTGTCAGTCGGAACAATGGCATTGTCAGTCGGAACAATAGACCTCTTGCATATAGCGGTTCTCACTTGGATGCAATACAGTTTGACCTCTCTCCAAACCTCTCTCCTAAAAGGAGAGAGGCTTTGAATATTACTCCCCTTCCCTTGTAGGGAAGGGGCTGGGGGTTAGGTCTGTATTCCATGCAATTGAGAATCGCTATAAATCAAAAATAAGAACCCCACCCAATACGGTTCGGTTAAGATTTCCTCGCCTATGGCGACCCCTTTAAAAAAGGGGGGAAAGGTTTTAGGGCGTGTTTTCAAACTACTCGTTTAGTCTCCTAACTTTTTAGATCCCCCTAAATCCCCCTTAATAAGGGGGACTTTAAGAGATTCTTAGCCCCCCTTATTAAGGCTTACAAAGGTAGGTATTTTGTATTTGGTCATTTTTTGACTATTTCAGCCGATTTAAAAATTCTGAAACGACCAAACCACGTTAAATAGTTAAGAAAATTCTCAACTATTTTCGAGATTCTAAAAAACCTACCCTTGAAAGCCTTTTTAAGGGGGGTTGGGGGGATCTTCCGGGGGAACAGATACCATGAAAAGTCAGATTAATAATAGCTGCCAGATTTTCGATACTCCAAAGCAGTGACACCATCATTTTCCAATACTTCACCGTGATCGATGACGGCATAAATTAACCATCTATCGCCACATTCAAGCTGATTTTGCACCGTACATTCTAAATAGGCTAATGCCTCATTCAGAACCAAACAACCATTGAGAGCAGTTTTTGTGGCAAGATTTGCAAAGGGATTATCTCCCAAAGTACTATGACGAGAAAAATCGCGTCGCACATTTCTTCCTTCTTTGAGGATATTCAGCACAAATTTATCTCCAGGATGATGCATTAAATCTGCATTCTGCTCTTGAGCGATCGCAATCATAATTCCTGGCGGGTTAAAAGTTGCTTGAGATATCCAAGAAGTTAAAACGCCTTTGTGAGTTTCTTGATCACGAGTTGTCACAACACACAAAGAACCAATGATCCGCCCCACCGCTTGTTCAGTACGATCTACATGAGTTTCTGTCACAACCTGGCGGGAAGTACGGAGTTTTTTGGTTTTCTTCAAGTTTTGGGCAAAGGAAGCACCTGCTTCTTGACACTGTTGGAGAATCTCAGGAGTAGGACTGAAACGCACCCGAATTGTTTCAAAGCCTAGTTGATAATTAGCATCTTTCAGCTTGCTTTCTAGTAAATCAATCGCCTCTCCACTCCAACCGTAAGAACCAAACACCCCTGCTAACTTAGTTTTAGCCGTCGCTGAGAGGACTATTCCTAAAGCTGTTTGAATTTGAGTCGGTGCATGGCCGCCTAAAGTGGGTGAACCGATAATAAAACCATCGCAGGTTTCGACAATGCGGTTAATTTCTGCCGAGTCTGCTAATTCACAGTTGATTGATTCGACATTAATTCCATTTTCAATCAAACCTTGAGCGATCGCATTGGCCAAAATTGCTGTACTACCATAAGCAGAGGCATAAAGCAAAGCAACACTTAATTCTTGAGATTTTTGCTCTTGACACCATTGACGGTAATCATAGGTAAAACGACTAAGGCTGTAACGAACAATTGGGCCGTGTGCTGGGGCGTAACATCTGCCTCCCAAAAGCGACAATTTATCTAAGGCTACTTCGACTTGTTTCGCTTGGGGCGCATGGAGACATTCAAAATAATAACGACGTTCCGTATCTAATCCCTTCCAATCTTCATCAAACAAAGTATCTTCGCAAATATGAGCGCCAAAAAGTTTATCTGTGTAAAGAATTTTGGTGGCGGGATCATAGGTACAAATTCCATCGGCCCACCGGGGAGTTGGTACAGTGATAAATGATAGATCATGTCCTTGTCCTAAATCTAAAGTATCCTGCGATCGCACCGCTTGAATACGTGATTCCCATTCAGGAAAAGCAGTTTTGAGAGCATTAGCGGCGGGGCGAGAACAAATTAGAGTAACTTGAGGAACTTGAGAGAGCAATACTTGCAAAGTAGCTCTGCGGTTAGGGTTAACATGACCGAGAACAATGTAATCTAGAGTAGTAAAGTCGAGATGTTTTGCAAGTTGCTGAAGGTAAATTTCGGTAAAGGATTCACCAGGAGGGTCAATTAAAGCCTTTTTATCAGCTTGAATCAGATAAGAATTTGCCGTAGTTCCTTTTTGGCGGGAATACTCAACCTCAAATTTTAGTCGTTCCCAAGTCCGCGATCGCAGAATCAGAGTATTTTTACCAATTTCAGCAACTTGTACATCTCTTGGATGGCTGGTAATTAAAGTGTTTGCAGACATAATAACCTCACTTAAGTAGAGCGACGCAAATAAAGCTAACTGGCTAAGGCTGTCATTTGTCATTTGTCCTTCGTCATTTATAAGGCAATACACTTGGGTTAAGCATTTCTTTCTTCTCTTTGCGTCCAACTCTTACGAGACGCACTCGCGTTGGCGTCCTTCTCCCAGGGGGAGACGCTACGCGATGGTGGTTCGTTAAAAAGCGGTTCGTTAAAAAACTGACTTTTACTTAGAGTTTTAGCCTTAACTGAACCGTATTGGTTTATGTCTAGAATGAAATAGCCCTGGGGTATTGGGCATCTCCCTCATCTCCCTCATCTCCCTCATCTCCCTAACTCCTAACTCCCAACTCCCAACTCCTAACTCCCCATTCTTAATGAACATTGTTTTGGATTAATTCAGACTTGGCTAGATTTCTATAACGTTTAGATACCACTTGTTCCGGGTCGATACCTTCAAAAGTCGGGGGTAACCAAACTCTGAGAAAAAGTAATACTCCTAGCACTAATAAAAAAGCGCAAGTTGCTAAAACTTGACTCCAACTTGCTTCTAAAACACCTTTAACAATGACTTCTCGCAAGGCGGAAACTATAGAAACTTCCACAGCTACCCCAATAGATACTCGATGTTCCTGTAGGTAAATAATCAGCAGTCGGAATAACTCAACTAAGATCAGCAAAAAGAGAATATCGGCAGTAACAGCATGAAAATCTAGAGGTGGAAGTAAAGAGAGAAACATATCTCTTACCTGAAGCACCATGAAGCTAAATAAACCAATACACAAAGAAAACACAATCACATCTTGGATAAATTCCAAGGTTCGCACGACGCGGCCCCGATTGATTTCGTACATACTATTTTGGGTATTTTCAGCAGATTTATCCATAGGTTTTTGAGAGTTAGGAGTTGAGAGTTGCGTAGTCGAACGCGAGTGCGTCCCCCTCTTAAGGGCAGTACAAATGACAAATGACCAATGACAAATGACAAATGACAAATGACCAATGACAAATGACCAATGACAAATGACAAATGACCAATGACAAATGACAAATGACTATTTAGTAATGATTGCCAATTTTGCGGTGATGGGCGGCGGTAAGTCCATTTAACTTGGCAACTCTTCCAGTTTGGACTGTGCTATAAATTACCCAATGATCTCCACAGTCCATGCGACTAGTAATTTCACATTCCATGTAAGCTAAAGCTTCAGCTAAAACGGGTGATTCATTGTTAGCTGGATATGTTTTCACTCCCGCAAAGCGGTCTGCACCGGGAGCAAAACGCTTCAGGAAATGTTTCATTAATCCTTGATATTTGCCTTCTTCTAAAACGTTCAAAACAAAGCGATCGCCAAGGTGCATTAAAGATTCAATTGCCCGATCTTTGGATACTGCGATCGCGACTCCTAAAGGCTCAAGACTCGCTTGTGTCACCCACGAAGCGAACATTGCACTCTGAACTTCTCCTTTTTTGGCGGTGATGATGTACAATCCGGTGCTAATACGCCCTAAAGCTTTTTCTAGCTCACTGTTGATAGATTTAATCTGTTTAATGGTGCGATCGCGGGTCAACCATTGACCCATATCTGTGCCGGCTTCATCACAAAGCTGTTCCGTTGCTTGGGTAGGGATTTCCTTAACTAAGATCGGTGGAAAAGCTTCAGTTAATCCCAGTCCTTGAAACTTATTGCGTAAGGGGTGAAGGGGTTCATCTTCTCCACCTCCTGACTCTAATAAACCAATTGTCTGCTTCTTGTGAATAGCAGCTAAAATAGTACTTAAAGCAGCTTGAGCCATCACCGAAGATTGGGGGGGCATTGCAATTACTAAACCAGAAGCTTGTGCAACTAATTCTCTAACTTCTTGAGGTTCGGAACTATTGAGGTCTACTAATTCTACTGCCACGCCGGCTTTCGCACATCCGTGTGCTATGTTCCGTACTAAATGCTCACTATATCCGTAGTCTTCAACATAAAATAGAGCCACTAACGTCTCTGTTTTTGCTTGTTCTAAACTCCAGTTTTGATACCGTTCGAGCCATTGGGAGATATAGTTTTGTAATAAAGGGCCATGTCCCGTAGCAACTGTGACTATTTCTAAGTTTTCAATCCGCTTTAAAGCTGCTAAAACAGACCGGGCATTGGGCCCCATGAGACACTCATAGTAATATTTAAAATCCTCTTCTATTAAGCTAATATTTTCATCATAAGTATGGTCATCACAGTAGTGCATTCCAAACACATCACAGGTGTAGAGAGTGCAAGTCTTGTGGTCATAAGTAAAGATGGTGTCAGGCCAGTGTAAGTTAGGTGCAGAGATAAATTCTAATTTGTGTCCGTTACCTAAATCTAATAGCTCTCCACTTTTCACCTGCATTGAATTAAAAGGCTGGTGAACCATATTTTCCAGAAATTGAATAGCTACCTTAGCACCGACAACAGTAATGGAAGGAGCTAATTCTAAAATATTTTTCACCAAGCCACTGTGGTCGGGTTCGGTGTGGCTAATAATCAAGTAATCTATTTTAGTCGGATCAATTAATCCCACAACTATCTCAAGATATAACTCCTCAAACTTGCGGTGAGATGTGTCAACTAAGGCAACTTTTTCTCCCTGAATTAAGAAAGAATTATAGGTCGTCCCATTCTGTAAACCAAACTCGATATCAAAACGTTCCCTATCCCAGTCGAGACAACGGATAGCTGTGGTTTCAGGAGCAATTTCAACAGTTTGAACTGTCAAACGTCCTGCATTGGGAATAACTTGAGTAAGCTGTGTGAGTGCAACCATTTCTTTTCCCCAAAAAATATTATCTGGAGCGAGTGTTATGTTTCTTATGTTTACCTATAATATTCAATTAGTAAAATGCCAATTTCTAAAGCTAATCATCAGAAAGAGTTATTCTTTATTTGGATTGAGTTACCATTGAGTAACTCAATGTTTATCATTAGTTTTCTGTTCAATGGATGTCGCTAATATTTCTTCCTCCTCCTCTACAGCAAATTAATAGCGAAATCGCCCGTCACGCTGATGTTGAACTGTATGTGCTGCGACTCGACCTCATGCACGCCTTGGTTAACGGCAATAAGTGGTTCAAGCTGAAATACAACCTTTTGGAGGCCAAGGAAAAAAATTGTACAACGCTGCTAACCTTTGGCGGCGCTTATTCTAATCACATCTATGCAACTGCGGCGGCTGGTAATGTTTTGGGTTTTCGCACCATTGGTGTAATTCGTGGGGAAGAAAGGCTACCACTTAACCCAACGCTGAGTTTTGCTGTACAGCAGGGTATGCAGCTTGTGTACCTGAATCGCGAGTCTTATCGACAGCGAAGCACGCCAGCGCTACAGGAATATCTGCAACAACGCTTCGGTGAAGTGTTTATTATTCCCGAAGGTGGTAGTAATTTAAATGGTGTGCGCGGCTGTACAGAGATAATTGATGCTTACTTTTCACAGGATCTGGAAAATCTCTCTCCAAACCTCTCCCCTTCTAGGGGAGAGGCTTTGATTTCTCACCCTTCCCCAGCAAGAATCGGGGCTAAGTTGGCTTTTCCAGGTCAGGTGAAAAATCAGATAGTTGGTGAAGCGATGCCTACGGCTGGCTACGCCTACGCATTTAATCATATATGCGTAGCTTGCGGTACAGCTACCACATTGGCTGGGATTGCGCTTTCATTGCATCAAGGACAAAGAGCGATCGCTTTTCCAGTATTGAAAAATGGCGCATTTCTTGCACAAGAAATGGAAAGTCATCTAACAAATTACCTTGCCTCTGGTTTACCCGCACCATATAGTTCTCCGGCTTCCTGGGAATTGGTCTGTGATTACCACTTTGGCGGCTATGCAAAGATAAACGACGAACTGCTACTGTTCAGCCAGCAGTTCAGAGAGGAACATGGCGTACCTCTTGATTACGTATATACCGCTAAAATGTTTTACGGAGTGATCGATTTACTAAAGCAGGGATTTTTTCCTAAAGGCGATTCATTGCTGCTGGTACACACAGGAGGCTTACAGGGTAGCCTACCTTAGATAGGCGCACACATTAGTCATAGGTGTCAAGTTAAGGTTAAACCCTTGCCAAGGAATGATACCATGTGCGGTTGATTACTTACTAAACCCGAAGAACCCCACCCCGCCAAAGCTACGCTTTGTCTCCCCTCCCCGCTTGCGGGGAGGGGATTGAGGGGTGGGGTAAAATGCCTGTGGGATAAGCGTTTGAACTTAAGTTGACACCAATGCACATTTGTGTATTCCTAAAATCTCAAACATCTCCAAAATCTGGAATTCAACAGGACTTACGCAAAAACTCTCTGCAACTCTTATTTCTTTGTGTCCTTTGCGCCCTACCCTGCGGGAAGCCGCTTTGCGTCTATGCGGTTCGTTTTTTCATGATTTTGCATAAGTCCTGTCAGAGTACCCTGTTCCCTCTCCCTTCTAATGGCTAATTAGCTTCTGCGATCGCCCGACTCAAGCGCGGCTGATCTAAACCAATCTGATTTAGTAATAACCAAGATTGAATTAGGTCGGGGCCATGAACATCTCCAGTTAAGGCTGCTCGGAGCGATCGCATTACCAAGCCTTTTTTGACTTTTTGCTCTTTCACCACTTGTTTAATAATATCCTGGGCGGCAGCCTCCGACAGTTGCGGCTGATTTTCTAAGGCTGTGACAATCGCTTCAAGGACAGCAGTAGAACCTTCAAGCTTCAGTTGTGTACTACCTTCGTCGCTAAATTCAACTGTGTCCCTAAAAAACAGTTGGCTTTGAGCTACTGCATCTACCAGGCGAGTCAAACTTTGACTAATTAAATTTACTAGCTGTTCTAACCAAGGGCGTTCTCTTCCACCATCAAATTTATACCCAGCCCCTTGCCAAAAAGGTATGAGTAAATCTGTGAGTTTATCTACTGGCGTCTTGTGGATATACTGACTGTTTAACCAATCTAGCTTGTCCCAGTCAAACTTTGCACCTGCTTTATTTACACGCTCAAAGCCAAATTCCTTAGCTGCTGCTTCTAAGGTAAATATTTCTTGGGTCGAGTCTGGTGGCGACCAACCCAGCAATGTCATGTAATTCACCAAGCCTTCAGCAGTAAAGCCCATTTGCTGAAAGTCAGAAATGGAAGTGACTCCATCTCGCTTAGAAAGCTTGCGCCCTTCCATGTTCAAAATCAACGGTGTGTGAGCAAACTCTGGAATTTTTGCACCCATTGCTTCATAGAGTAAAATTTGCTTGGCAGTATTGGCGATGTGGTCTTCTCCGCGAATGACATGGGTAATTTGCATATCGATGTCATCCACTACAACTACAAAGTTGTATAACGGTTGACCACTACCCTCTTCTGAGGCGCGGGCGATGACCATATCACCACCTAAATCGCTACCTCGCCAAGACATCTTTCCCCTTACTAGGTCATTCCAGACAATTTCTTGCCCGTCTTCGATTTTGAAGCGAATCACAGAGGAGCGACCTTCTGCTTCAAATGCGGCGCGTTGTTCTGGCGTGAGGTTGCGGTGACGGTTGTCATAGCGAGGAGCTTCCCCTCTAGCTTTTTGGGCTTCTCTTAGAGCCTCTAGTTCTTCGGAAGTGGTGTAGCAGCGATAGACTAATCCTTGATCTAGCAGTTTTTGTACTGCTTCTTTATAAAGATCCAAGCGTTGGGATTGGAAAAATGGCCCTTCATCCCAGTTAAGTCCTAGCCAGCGCAGTCCTTCAAGAATATTGTCGGTGTATTCGGGACGCGATCGCTCTAAATCTGTGTCTTCTACTCGCAGTATAAATTTCCCGCCGTGGTGGCGGGCAAATAACCAGTTAAATACGGCTGTTCTAGCTGTACCAATATGTAAATTTCCGGTTGGACTCGGCGCAATTCTGACTCTGACAGTCACAGTTAATTCTCTCTTTCGCAAACCATGATAAATGTAGCTTATATTCAAACCCTGAATTCTGAGTCAATCACTTTGGAGAATTCAAAATCAAAAACCACCGAAATCCAGTGATTCACTACTCATAGATTTAAAACGGGACTGACGGGGCTCGAACCCGCAACTTCCGCCGTGACAGGGCGGTGCTCTAACCAATTGAACTACAGTCCCTTGTTTGGCAACTTTGCTATTATCACTATTTTTTTTCTACTTGTCAAGGGTTTTGGAGTTGGGAATTAGAAATTATTTTTGTCCAGTCTCTCCAAGGTGGTAATTTTTTGTTACATACAGAACTTACGCAACTGGCATATTCTTTGGAGTTTGTAGTGTTCGCGCAGCGTCTCGTTAGCGCAGCCTCTCGTAGAGAAGAGAGGACTTTAGTCCTCTTTCATCAGGGCTAAAGCCCTTACTACAAACTAAAAGCTTTTATTTTTTGTGACACTTGCGTAAGTCCTGTTACATAGAGCCTGAGAATACAAGCTCTGGCTCTGATTCCAGATGCCGCCATATGCGGGATTGTACTTGTTTATACTGCTGCTTTAATAGCTGTTTGCTCAACTGGGGTTGAGAAGTGGGTGGTAGAGTATAAATCTGTTGCACCCAGGTTTTCAACATTTGCCTCTGAGCTGGCTCGATGCGACTGCTGAGAAGATTGCTGCAAGAATGTGGTGCTTCCAGAGTAAAGAAAATCAAAGGATAGTGTTCATTTTCAGCCAGGAAACTGACCATCCGAAGATTTTGGGGATTTTGCATATCTAAGTAGCACGGTAGCCACTTAGGAGCTAATTGCCGATTGTAGAGTACTGTTACCCACAACAGCATTGGGTGAGGGGATGTTATGAAGATAAACTGGTTGTGAAGGGTAGAAAGGGCATAGTTTTTGATTTCTTGTTTAGGCAACATCAACCATAGCGCTGCCATAAATCCTTGCCTGGTATCTATAAGCTGGGGAAAAACTATTTCTTGAGCTGGTTTATTTGGAGGCCACAAAAGTTGCTGATAGCTTTCTTTTACTGTGATTGGTAATCCTGAATCTAAGGGACAGCGAAGGCTAAAAGGAGAGGCTAAAGTTTTAGGTAAACTGGGAAAATTGGAATGTTCTAAACTGTTTAATACTTGCAAAATTTGAGCAATATTTTGTGGGCGATCGCTTGGTTTTTTAGAAAGACAAGCCATGATTAAATTATTTAGCTTCTGAGGTAATTTTAGAGTAGGTTTAACATCTGCGATCGCTTTTGGTTGTTCAAAGTGATGTGCTTTATACCAAGCACCAAAGTAATCAGTTTCTGGTTGCCAGGGTTTTATGCCTGTGAGCATCTCAAACATCATCACACCCAGGCTATAAATATCAGAGCGACTATCTAATTTTTCCCCATCTAGTTGTTCTGGAGAACAGTAGGGTAAAGTGCCATGAAATCCCCTACTTGTACTAGATGTTGATGCATAATTTACAAACCGAGCAATACCAAAATCGAGAATTTTAACTAACTGACCTAAGATCGGATCCGGAATAACTAATATATTGGCGGGCTTGATATCTCTATGAACTAACGGACAAATTTTGCCATCAATACTAATACCTTGATGGGCACATTGTAAACCCAAACAAATTTGGCGAGAGAGGGTCAAAAACATGGACAATGGCAACGGAATTAAATCCTTTAAACTCTTACCGCATAAATATTCCATGACGTAGTATGGTTTTCCTTTTTCATTGACACCATAATCATACGCCCGCACTATATGTATGCTCTTTTGACTCAAAGCTGCACTCATTAAAGCTTCACGAGCAAAGTCTTGTTCGATTTTGGCATCGATAACAGTTTGAGTCAAAAACTTGACAGCAACTGGTATGCCTCCTAATAAAATATCATTTGCTAAAAAAACTTTACCCATGCCTCCGCTACCAATTAATTCTTTGAGTTGATAACGATTAGCAAGCAAGTCCGTACTACTTGAAGATGTCAATAAGCTTTGATTCACTTTCTTTCCCCTTGCTGCTGAGTCCATTTAAAATTAGCAATAGACACATAAGAATATTATTAAGTGATGCTGGCAATAATTTTGACATAGAACTAGTATTTTATTTTCCAAAAAAATCAGTACACCCCTAAAAGGCTTCTTTCCTACTCCCTGTCTATGGCGCTTCACGAACCACGCAAATAATTTCAAAAATAAAATCGCATTCCTACAGCACAATACGGTTCACTTAAGGCTAAAACTCTTTTTCTTTAACGAACCGCAGAGGCGCAGAGAGAAAGAGAGGGAAGAAATGCTTAACTGAACTGTGTTGTCCTATAGCAAAATTTCAAGAACGTGCTAAAAGTTTAAAAACAATCTCCAAAAATTTAGCCATCCAATTTGTTAAATCTTCTTTTTCAGTTTTTTTACCTTTTGTTAACTTTTGTAATAGTTCAAATTTCAGCTTTTCGTACTCTGTTTTTAAAATATTTTTAGCTTGGTTCGGCAAAATTGATCCATTTGAATTTTGACTCTTATCTAAACAATCTACAAGTTGCTGGCGCTGTTTAGCAGTAAGGTTTAAAGTCGTCACATGAGAGCAACAATTTGGCTCTTCTATGGGAAAAAAGAGTAAATGATAGTAGCCTACTTCTGCTAAAATACGCGTTATATTTTGCCCTTTACTATCTTTCAAATCGAGAAAATAAGGTAGCCACTTAGTAAGAGAAGACTGGGTATCATACAGTACTGTTACCCACAATAGCATCGGGTATACATTCATTTTACTAATAAATTCAGTCCCATGTATTTTATCCAAAAATTTTGCAATCTCTTGTTTGGGTAACATTGCCCAAAAAGTTGGTATAGGTCTTTGAGGAGTATGTAGCAAATGGGGAAATCCAATTGGCGCAAGTGGTTTATTTTTAGGCCAAGTTTTCTGCAAACACTCTTTTTCTGATAACGAACTTGCGGGGACTAATTGAACCGGAAGCGATAGTTTAATAATGTCACTGCTATTGCTAGCAATAACATCATTAACTTGAATATTAACCTTTGCTAAATCTTCTAATATTTGGTCAATGTTTTGAGGGCGATCGCTTACGTCTTTAGCTAAACAACTCATCAATATTTTTTCTAATATCTGCGGTATTTTGACTTGCGTATTCACTTCTTCAACTCTAGGCGGCATTTGAAAGCGATGCGCTTGATACCAAGTACCAAAGGAATTACTTTTTGTTTTAAATGGATGTTTCCCTGTTAGCATTTCAAACATTAGTACTCCCAAACTATAAATATCAGAGCGGACATCTAGCAATTTCCGCCCTTCCATATGTTCTGGAGAACAGTAAGGTAAACTGCCAATAAAAGAATCTGTCAAGGTCATCCCACTTCGCTCTGTTAAAAACTTGGCAATACCAAAATCTAGTATTTTAACAATTTCTCCTTGTTTACTATCTTCACTAATGAATATATTTTCTGGTTTAATATCCCTATGGACAATAGGATAAATCTCTCCTTTCAGGCTGATACCTTGGTGGGCACATTGTAAGCCTAAACAAATCTGATTACAAATCTCTAAAAACTTTGATATTGTTAAGGGCTGAACTTTGAGAATTTGTTTGAGATTTTTTCCTTGAAGGTATTCCATTACATAAAATGGAGTTTTATCGTCAGTAATGCCATAACTTAAAATGCGAACAATATGTTTACTTTTGCGACCCAATTGAGCGCCAATAAAAATCTCTCTAGCAAAGCGTTGGGACATTTGTTGGTTCGCCAAACTGAGTGATAAGATTTTCACTGCGATCGCCATACCACCTTTAGCAGTATCTTCTGCTAAATAAACTCTACCCATTCCCCCTTTGCCAATCAAATCTCTGATTAAATAGCGGTTGTTTAAAAATTGTCCGATGTAATTGTCTAATTCTGCTTTTGGCCCTACCATATTCTCAATTTTATTTTGGATCATAAAAATCATTCATGAAAAATATTGTTGGCAAAATAGTTGAATAAGGCGGGCTAATTTAAAAAAAATATATCAAAGCTTTAATAAAATTATTCATCTGTTGTAATTACGGTTAATCTCTATGAAAGGTTCCATCAACATTGTGTAACATATTTATTAAGAATTCAGGTTGAGAAATTACACGTAAACTAAAAACAGACTAGATAAACTTGCCTACTAGATTTCGTAAATACACAGTAATAATCAGAAATAAGTAAATAGTACTAAAGGTGCGATGTCTACGACCTGACAATTCAGGTCATGTGGAAAAATCAACGAAAAGCCTAACCCCCTAACCCCCTTCCCGACACGGGCAGGGGGAAAATTCAAAGTCTCTCTCCTTAAAGGAAGAGAGAAATAGAAGTGAGGTTTTCCACATACCGTGAAAAGTCAGGTCTACGACGGGCTACGCCTAGGCACCTTTACCTATGTACAGCTAACTGTTAAGATTTGGGAGTAAATGACGTAATAATCTAATTAGCGGAGTTTCAAATTTAATTTGAAAGGCTAGTATCTGAGTGCGCTGTAGAGGGTTAAAATTGTTATCACTGATGAGAATTAATGATTGCTGACCATTGGGTAGTTTAGGGCCAAGAGTTAAGCCTTCGATGTTGTCTAGCAGTACATTTAACTTTCTTAAATCTAACAGCAGTTTTTTCTGAACTGGTTTAATATTTTTAGAGTCAACAGCTAAAAGGCTATCTATCTGATGAATATCATCAGATCCTTCTAAAGAAATCTGAAACAGGGAAATAGCAAATCCTAAACCAGTAAAAGATCGTTCTAAACTTAGGAAGTGTCCTTGATTATCGAGAGCAAGTAAATCAGGTAATCCACTAGTGAATTTGCCAGTCAGATTCCAAAATGGTCTAACTGGTTCAGTTTGGTAAAGAAATTCCTTTTCTGGCTGGTTGTTAAGCAAGTTGTATTGTAAAATTCGGCAAGGAGTACCGATGTTAGGTTTAGCAACTGCACCATCTTGAATTAAAGCATTTTCGGTAGCTGTTAATAGATGCTTTTTATCGGGTGTGATGGTGAGACTTTCAAAAGCCAAATTGTTGCGGATACCTTTTTGACTAATTTCATCTAGCAAAAATTTCTTTGGTATGGGAAGCGTTGCAATTTCTTTGCCAGAAGATAGTGAGAACTCTTTAATAAAAGGGTTAATTAATTTTCCAGCATCGCCTTCAGAAGAAATAAACACAGTAGGTTTATTAGTTAACGTAATACCTTCTGTATCACTTCCACCAGGGCGAAATGTTTGATTATTTTCATTTAATAATGTGGTAACACTGACTGGAATAACTCCACTTTTTTGTAGTAAACCTTTGCTCAAGTCGATTTTCAGAGTATAGAAACGGGCATTAGCTTTTTGTCCTCGGTCATCGGAAATAGCATAATAAAGGTTGTTTTTTGCATCATAGGTAATTCCAGATAAACCTCCAACTTCAGTTTTTTCAAAGATTAAACCTTTTGGTAAAGTGGCTTCGCCGATAAACTCTATGCTACTAACTTCAACAGCATTTGAGAGTAAGCTTGTGAATACGAAGCTAATAATTATAATCAGGATCACAAGGTAAATAATTCGTGGAAATAGGAAGAGTTTTTTAACTTGCTGCATAGAATTGTTTTGTGGAATCAACACGTGCTAGGGACGCCAGTCGTCTAAGAGGATGTTTTAAAAGTATTTGACTATGATTTTAGGCACTTGTTGATCCCCCCTAACCCCCCCTTTTTAAGGGGGAAGAATCAAAGTCCCCCAATTTATCGGTGGATTTAGGGGAATCTGGAACGTTTTGATACCTACAGTAGGACTTTTCAAACATCCTCTAAGTAAGTCGGCAAGAATAAACTAAACTATATTACGAAACGTAAATAGACGTTAAACCCTTATAAATGACCAAGGACAAATGACAGCCTTAGCCAGTTAGCTTTATTTGCGTCGCTCTACTTAAGTTAGTCGCAAACCATATTGATCTTGAAAAAAGTTGACAAGCCAGTCTTTGACTTTATTGGTGGCGCGGCAATCATCTTCGTTGTAGCTTTGGATACTTTCTAGTAAGGTGCGATCGCCTGTTTCTAGCCACTGATCATACCAGTAAATACATTTGGCACCACTAGCTTCTTTTTCTCGCCACTCAAATCCTAACCAACGAGCGATCGCTTTTAGGGCATAGCTTTCTACGGGTAAGGCGACACTTTGGGTTAATTGCTCATAAACATCCACAAATCGATTCAGTACAGGACGCACCGAGGAGGATGGAGTGTGGTAAAGCTTTGCAAGGCGTTTGACTGTATCAAACTCGTAGACACAAAAATGATAAATTGGGGCTTCGGGATATTGCCAAACCAAATCCAAAAATTGCTGCCAAACTAATTCTTCTTCTTCTGGTTTATCTGCTAAAAACGAATAAAATTGTTCTGTGTTGGCAAGTCTGTCAACAACCAAAACTCCTAAAAGATAATTTAAATCTAAGTCTGGTTGTGCCTCAATATCAAAATAAATCTCTATGGGTGCTGTGAATGTAATATTTTTTATTGGTAGCGGGTAGGGTAAAATAAGCGGTCGTTTTTCTAGTGTAGATTGAGCTTGCACTACCAACTTAGGCGCGACTTCACGATCGAAACCAACCAAGTTTTCTAAAGTAGCGGGACTGGTGTTAGCAAGAGATTCCACTGTGGTGATCGCTAAAGCTTGGAGTTGAGTGTAGCGAATGGGTGTTACGCCTGGTAACAGTGAGAGATGTTTTTCAGATTGAGCGATCGCATAACATTGACTATACCAATGACAGAGATTGCACTTTTGCCTAGCAATGAACACCTCTGGCGGATTCGGTAACTCTAAAACTTCAATAAACTCCTCCAGAATTTGCTGCATCCGTGGTGTCCATTTCAGCAAATCCACAGGATAATTTCGATCTTTGGTACGCAATATCAGCCAAGCTGTTTCTGGTGTAAATTCCTGTACTGTTGCCAATACTTGGGTGTGAAATGCGGCAACAACTTGATATTCTTGTTTAGGGCGCTTACCCAATTCAATACTAGCCGGAACGTACATCCAATCTCCAAAGGCGGACTTTCCTGGCCGTTTGACGAGTAAATCTGGACGACTTAGCAGGGTGTATGCTTCAGAATAAGTTGCTAACAGCACTCCTTTATAGATGTATTCAACCCCACGCTGCATCAATTCTAAAGTTGTAGCCTCAGCCACTTCCCAGTTTCCGTATGAATAATCTGGTTGGTGATAAGTTATCTCTGCCAAAGTACTCAGTTGATGAGTGATTTTGTCCTGTTGCAGTTTCTGTAGCAACTCATTGGGAGCGTCACGCTGACTTTTGTCACCGTGGATATCTAGAAAAGGCCGGCGTTTACAGCGTTGATATTGCAGTAGGAGTTCAGCATTAATTAGCATCCTCTTAAGTTAACAAGAATTAGCACACTCTGGCAGGAACTCAGACAATTAATAATGGAGGGGGAGCAGAGGTCATACCAATTTAATATGAAGCTGCATAATAAAGAACCCCACCCTAACCCTCCCCGATTTCGGGGAGGGAACTGGATTTTCCCCTCTTTGCTCTTCGTTCGGGGATTAAGGGGAGCCAGTGCGGGGACAGGGGTCTCCCCTTCGTTGTGCATCTGGCGTGTGGGGTCAAATTCTATGCAACTTCACAAAGAATTGGTATCAGTAGCTATAATTTAGCGAATTGTTATAAATTGGACTCGTGAATGAGTTTTTGATACTCATTAGCAAGGCTTAGAATTTCACTCTTTTATGTCCCATGACCAATGACTAATCTAAAATCTAAAATCTAAAATTGATATGACTAGTATTTCTGCATCACCAATCAAGCTGCATCGCCATCGAGAGCAATTTCCCGCTTTAGCGAATAAGACTTATTTCAATTATGGGGGACAAGGGCCGATGCCCCAAAGGGCAATGGATGCGATCGCCCAAACTCAAGCTCATGTCCAGCACATAGGCCCCTTTGGTAATGATGCATATCGCTGGATAGCGCCTCAGACTCAAGCCGCAAGAGAGGCGATCGCTTCCGAGTTAAACGCACCATCTGAAACAATTACCCTCACACAAAATGTCACAGTTGGCTGTAATATTGCCATGTGGGGTATCCAGTGGCGTGCTGGCGACCATCTGCTGCTCTCAGACTGCGAACATCCAGGCGTGATAGCCGCAGCACAGGAAATCTCGCGAAGATTCGCTGTAGAAGTTACCACCTGTCCTCTGAAGGTGACTTTAAATCAGGGCGACCCCGTAAAAGTGATTACCCAGCACTTACGCGCCAATACCCGTCTTGTGATATTGAGTCATGTTTTGTGGAATACTGGTCAAGTTTTACCTCTTGATAAAATTGTCGAAGTATGCAGAAATAATCATTCTGCACTACTGATAGATGCTGCTCAATCTGCTGGTTTATTACCTTTAAACTTGACAGAATTGGGAATAGATTTTTATGCTTTCACTGGTCATAAATGGTTATGTGGCCCTGCCGGTGCTGGTGGCTTGTATGTCCGACCAGAAGCACGAGAAAACCTGAAACCTACGTTTATTGGCTTAAATGGCATTGTTGTAGATAGTCAATCTCAGCCTATAGGTTGGCTTCCAGACGGGCGACGGTACGAAGTGTCTACATTAGCCTATCCTCTATATCTTGGGTTAAAGGAAGCGATCGCCATCCATCAGCAATGGGGAACCTCACAAGAACGTTACGAGCAAATTTGTCAAAACAGTGAGTACCTCTGGCGACAATTAATAGCGTTACCCGACATTAAATGTTTGCGAACTTCCCCACCCGAAAGCGGTATAGTTTCTTTTCAACTAATAAATAATCAGCCCCAAACTCATCTCAAATTGGTAGAATTTTTAGAGTCACAAAAAATATTAACTCGGACAATTGCCGATCCTAGCTGTATACGTGCCACCGTCCATTACTTTACTTTAGAATCGGAAATCGACTTATTGGTTGAGACAATTCAAAGTTTTTGCAAAACCAGTTAAACATTAAAACTTTAGGACTTACGCAAAATATCTCTCAAACTCTGATTTCTCCGTGACCTCTGTGCCTCTGCGGTTCGTTATTCCCGAAATTGTGCGTAAGTCCTAAACTTATATAGCAATCCTATCTGATTTGTGAAAAATAATTTTTTATAACGAATCGCTATAAACTCCTAACTCCTAACTCCTAACTCCTAACTCCTAACTCCTAACTCCTAACTCAACTATAAAATGGAACGCCCAATCTTATACTTAGCCATAACTAACCACGGCTTTGGTCATACTACCCGCACCGCATCCATAGCCGCAACAATTCAAAAGTTATATCCAGAAGTTCTGCTAATTCTAGCCACTACTGCCCCACGCTGGTTGCTAGAGTGCTATATAGAAGGAGATTTTATCTATCGTCCCCGCGCATTTGATTTGGGTGTGGTGCAAAAGGATAGCTTGACAATGGATAAAGTAGCGACTTTAGAAAAGTTGCTAGATATTAAGAAGCATCAGAATTCACTGATTGCCTCAGAAGTCAATTTTATCTGCCAAAATCGCGTTAATCTCATTTTGGCAGATATTCCCTTCCTCGCTCCTGGGTTTGCCCAAGCTGCAAATATTCCCTGCTGGATGATCAGTAACTTTGGCTGGGACTTTATCTACCGGAGTTGGGGAGGTGAATTTACCGCAATTGCTGATTGGATTAGTAATTGGTACTCAAAGTGCGATCGCCTGTTTCGTCTGCCTTTCGACACACCCATGCAGGCTTTTAATCATATCACCGATGTCGGTTTAACAGGGGGTTCCCCCCGTTACTCTGCTGATGATTTACGCTCTATTTGGGGAATAACTGCACCAGTCGAAAAAACTATTTTGTTAACCTTTGGTGGCTTAGGTTTACAGCAAATTCCATATCATAACCTACGGCAATTTCCCCATTGGCAATTCATTACCTTTGATCAATCTGCCCCTGATTTACCTAATTTAGTCAAAATTAGCGATCGCAAATACCGCCCTGTAGATTTCATGCCCATTTGTCAGCGAGTCATGTCTAAACCTGGTTACAGCACTTTTGCTGAAGCCACACTATTAGGACTACCAATTGTTACTATGCCGCGTGAAGATTTTGCTGAAGCAACTTTTCTTATAGAAGGCATAACTAATTATAACCAACATCAAATTATTACCCCATCTGAGTTTTTTGAAGGGAGTTGGGATTTTCTACATGAGTTACCCCAACTACCAAAGCAATCGGAATTAATTGCTAAGGATGGTAATGAAGCGATCGCTAAAGCCGTTCTCAATTATTTAGACACGAAATAAAGTTATGCAAAACAACATAAATTAATAATGGAAGATCCGACAATAGACGAAGAAACGTTGGAATTAGCCGCTCAAGATGTGCGTCGAGTGCTAGAAAGGCAAAAAGAAGAACGGCAAATTTTAATCACCCAGATGAACATCCTATTTGTCACAAACAGCGCAATGCTAAGTTTTCTAACCATATCTAAGCTCATTACCAGATTCAGTCTCTTCAGTGCGGTAGAAATATTATTATTGTTCTTAAATTTTATGCTATTAATCTGGGCTTTATTACCACGTCAGTTTGTTATAAGTCCTAACTTAGAAACTGACGACTTTCAGAATAAATATTTAAAATTTTTACCTCAAGAATACAAATTACAGATGTTAGCCAACTTGATAGAGACTTATAATGGAAACCAGGAAATAGTAAATGATATTTCTCTAGGCTTGAAATATGCGACTGGTGTTACTGCTGTACTCGCTGTGGTTGCCTTGTCACATCAAGTAACGGTTTATTTCATTCCTGAATTGCAAAAACTATGAATACCAACCAAGACGATACAAAATCCTCTCAAGAGGGCCTGCTTTTACCTGAGCCAGATACCACTAACATTACAGTTTTGACTCATAATTTGCCTAACACACCTATAATCCCCTGGAATCGCTTTGATTCTCCTTCGCTAAATAAGAAATTAAATAAGCCAGAGCAATCAGCTAATAACGGCGCAAGTGTGGTAATAGTATTTCTCGTTGTTTTAGTAATTGCTGCCGTGTTAGGCATTATTTTATTGCGTGGTTAATAATCCCGTCTGAAAGCGCTTCTTTTCAAGACCTACTCAGTCTAGAAATACCTCAACGGTGGAACGATGGCAACATCCAGCAGATTGAACCGCTAATTAGCTCTTACCAACATCAATAATTACTGTTTTAAATGACTCACTACCAAAAGTTACTAAAAATTACTACCACTGGTAAATCTTTTTATAACATCACTGCAAAAATTGAAGCTACAGTTGCAGAGTCAGGAGTTGAAACTGGTCTTTGTACTCTATTTTTACGTCATACTTCAGCCAGTTTAGTCATCCAAGAAAATGCCGATCCTGATGTTCTTGTGGATCTAGCTAATTTTATGGCAAAACTCGTGCCAGAATCAGGCAAATATATCCACGATGCTGAAGGCGCCGATGATATGCCGGCACATATTCGTACCGCACTCACTCACACTTCTGAACATATCCCCATTAATCGTGGTCATCTAGTACTGGGAACTTGGCAAGGAATTTATATTTGGGAACACCGTCAGCGCAGTCATTTAAGAGAATTAGTTGTTCACGTTTCTGGGTAGATATTTCTGAATGATCGCAGGGCTATTTCATTCTCATCTAGCCCGCCTCAGAATGAATTCTGAGTCTAAGAGGATGTTTGAAAAGTCCTCTTCTCGGTAGCAAAACGTTCTAGATCCCCCTAAATCCATGCCACTTGCTCATGGGGGAAACCCCCAGTCAAGGCAGTGGCTACCGGATAAATTGGAACACTGTTAATTCCGATCCCCCCCTTTTGAAGGCATAGGGGGGATCAACAAGGGGATGAGGGCTATCAAGGTTTTTGCACATTTGGGATGCTCCCAATTAACCAGATACATACTAAATAATTAATGTAAATTTATAACTTGAAAAGTTAAGTTTATTGATAATTATTTAATCATCTGATTATTTCGATATACACTAACATTTAGTGTAAGCTGCCTGGGCTATTTCAATGAAGCAAGAAGTGACACCAACTCCTACTTTTCAATTGATTGATGAAATACTTGCCCAGGAATCTATTAATCTATTGTCACTTAATCCGCAAAAGACCTTAATTACCAGTTTTGCAGAATTTGGAAATTTGATTACAGAACAAAACACCGATATTAAAGTCCTCACAATCCTTCAGGAAACTCTTGAAAGCATAGTCCGTACTCAGTTGCAAAACTTCCCAGAAAATATCTTCTGGGATTTTGATTTTCTCGTAAGTAGTATGCTTAGGCAGGCTTTAATTGCAGATGAGGGCGCTGTTTCTTTCTTAAAAATTTTTGGTGAAAAAATGGTTTCACTGACGGAGATGTTCGGAAAGAAAACGGAAATACGCTTCCGTTATGTTCACGATTTTATGTATGGATTTGAGTGGGCAAGATGGGTACAAAAAGAGCCACAAAATCGCGCCCATGTAGAGCCTTTTAGTCTGTTGTTTTTGGATTATTTGCTTGTGAAAGGTCAAGAACTTTTACAACGGATTAATCATGGTCAGCTCACATCTTATAAACTCTGTGACACCGGCTACCGCAATCCCTTCACTTTTTCTCGTGAACCAGAAGATGAATATCGTCTGCTAACTTATCTTGCTGAAGAACAACTTATCCCAGTGGCAGTATGGAACTGGAATGCTAGCCCTGTGTGGAACAAACCTTTTCAAGAAATGCGCCAGCAATTAGCACTAAAATTAAATATTAAACCACAGAAGCGCTGATTAGCAATTAAAAATTAAAATTGCTGAAAAAAATAAGTAGAGCGACGCAAATAAAGCTAACTGGCTAAGGCTGTCATTTGTCATTTGTCCTTGGTCATTTATAAAGGTTTAAGGTGTATTTATGTTTCGTAATATAGTTTGGTTTATTCTTGCCGACTTACTTAATTATGAAAATTGCTGATTTAATTACTTGGTTTGAAGCATGGGCAAATCCAGCTTGGTGCGAAAGCTGGGATAATTGTGGCTGGCAAATCGAGCCAGGAATTTTGCCGGAAAAAGCACGAGTTTTGGTCTGTTTGACACCAACTTTGGCGGTAATGCAAGAAGCGATCGCACATAAGGCTAATCTGATATTTGCTCATCATCCCTTGATTTTTACTCCTCCCAAATCTTTACGCAGTGGTGAAGCGATCGCCGAAATGGTACGGTTAGCCTTTACCCACAATATTGGTATTTACACTGCTCACACGAATTTCGACCAAGTGCAGGATGGTACTGCTGACGTTTTGGCTCAGATTTTAGAACTCAAAGAAGTTACTCCCATAGTACCTACACAAGGGGGATTAGGATATGGTCGTGTTGGTTTGCTAGAACCATTTCTGACATTACAGCAGTTACTTACGACAATTCAAACCCGACTTGCTCCTCCTAATTTGATTTTTTCACCAAGTGCTGATTTACAGCAAATAATTTCACGAGTTGCTGTTTTGGGTGGTTCGGGAGGTAGTTACATTTCGGCCGTCGCCAAAACTGGTGCGACAGCTTATCTGACTTCTGACTGTAAATTTCATCAGTTTCAAGAAAGCCGCGATGCCTACGGCGGGCTGGGCCTACCCAATCTCATTTTAATTGATGCCGGACATTACGCTACCGAACGTCCAGCTTGCGATCGCCTGGTGCAAAAATTCCAGTCCTTAAACCTAAACTGGGTGCAATTAAGTCAAAACGATGAAGATTTTCGCCAGTTTTTTGGTTGATTAAGTAGAGCGACGCAAATAAAGCTAACTAGCTAAGGCTGTCATTTGTCACTTGTCCTTCTTCATTTATAAGGGTTTCAGGTGTCTTTACGTTTCGTAATATAGTTTGATTTATTCTTGCCGACTTACTTATAGCAAGTAAATGAAGCTACGCACGGCGTCTTGTAGAGAGCGTCATTACTTTCCTTGTGCCGAGCGACTCCCTTAAGGGCAGTACAAGTCAGGGCGAGTCGAAAGGAATCGAGGTATTAAGAATTATTTTAGTGGTGTGATCAAAATCACTGACTAATCGTAACGCTGATCACATCGGATTAATGTTTTATATCAATTAATAAGAGAGGGAAATATTTGGATACTAGATTAAGAAATTGCTCACTTTGCCCTAATCAAGATGATTCGCGCACTCATAGCATCTGCTTTTGAAACTGGATATCTTAGTGCTGAATCTGAGGGTTTACTCCATCAAGTGCTAACCACTAAATCCTGGAAAGAAGAAGATTTGTCAGCCCTCCTAGCCCTATACAATGCAGTTCGCACAGGTCAAATTAAACGAGAAGCGTCCTCGTCGAGTCTGCTGATGCAATTTCCCCCCACCCAATAAATCTTGCTGAGACTTCCACAGAAGATCGGCGGCGGAGGGTAATTTTATCAGGGTATTTCCCCTCTGCCCCCCATCTTCTGTGCCCCTCTTCTTTTTTCCCCTACTCCATCGACTTTTTCTTAATTATGATTAGGCAAAAACCTTAAAAACTCAAAACTCTTTGGGTGTTGTTGTTCAAAAGCATCAAGGTCAGCAAAAGAATGAGTTAAGATCAGATACAAGTGGGTAAAAGTAAAGCCAAGTCCCCGGACTTCCCAGTGATGCCAATGATTAAAAGTAGGCAAGTCAAACAACCGCAGTCAACGATTGTTTTGGAGTATTCTTTATTACATAATGGGAAGAATGACTCACCAGCAAATATGAACCTGGTTAGGACAGGTACTGGATTATTTGACTTCTATGAAGCAAACATTCCTTAAAAGGAGCCGGAAGGAGATTGAGTTCATTGCCAGAGCAAGCCTTGATTGATGACCCAATATTTCTCATATTTTGACAACTACAAGCAAATTTGGGAATTGGGTCATGAAACGCACTTGTTCTAAACGGTGAAATTAACCTCTTAAAGGTGTAATGTAATGGGGGAGAACCCCGATTTTGACAGGTTTAACTACGTTGTTTAAAAAGGCAGAAACAGTACATGCTACACCGCAAGATTTATCAACTGTGTTGCGATGGGCGCGAGGTATGTGTTTTCTTGCGGGACCAGCAACGCTGGATTGAACGCGCCCGCATCATCGACATAGAGGGAGATTTAGTGACCCTACGCTATGAAACCGAAGAAGAGGACGAAGTTTGTTCTTGGGAAGAAATGGTTCGCCTCGAGAGCATTGGTGCTGTAACCCAAAAATTGGCTTCAGTACCACGTGGGAATGTGGAACCTCTGATGACAGAAGACTGTCCCGAAGCTGAACGCATCCACAACCGTTACACTGACTCGAATCCAGAATAATCACTGCTGACTTACTGTTCGCCTTTGGGGTTTCCCCTTCTCCCAAAGGGCTACCGTGTATACACAAGTTGGCAGACCTCTCCCCAAACCCCTCTCCGAAGCGGAGAGGGGCTTTGAAGATTGGCTCCCCTTCCCTTGAAGGGTTGGGGCTGTTCTTGTTAGGACTGAAAGGGCTTTGAGCAAAATAAGTCACTTGTGTACACACCGTAGCTCCCACTCGTGAGAGGCTAGGGCCAAGGAGAAGTTCAGATGGCTGTGGCAAACCGCAAAACCGTCTACGGCGGGAGCCGCATTTCTGACTTTTCGCTGAGTGCTGAGTAACAAATCCTAACTCAGTACTTAGGACTCAGGACTAGATAAACCTTCAAAGGCAGGACAGTAACCTTCGAGAGTTACCTTAAAGTTATACAACGGGGAAGCTGGGTTCCAACACCTCTGTCCCCTTTGATGTCGGCAAGTACCGCAACAGTCCACATCTGTCCATGTATAGCGATCGCTATTTTGATTGAGCAGTTCTCGTTGAGACAATCCCCTCAATACTAGTTCTTCCCCTTGCCAACGAGCTTCGATTAAACCAGTATCGGCAAATTGTTGCCAACGCGGATCAGCAGTAATCACATCGGTTAGGGTGATTGTGATTACTGTTCCCAACTCTGTCAGTTCGCCTTCGTAGTTAGTCTCTGGCGGTGCGGGTTGTAAAAATATGTCACCAATAGGCAGTTCTACTAAGGTGTTAGCCGCCGGCGAATGTACATGATAGCGGTTTTGCAGCTCCTCTAAACTAGTCAGGTCTGCCAAGTAGGCAGGAGAACCGTGGACAAAAATGACGTGCTGGGGTCGCAAATTATGAATTAACTGCGTAGTACCAGGGCCATCACTATGTTGAGCTAATAGGTAAGTTTCAATAGTGGTGGGTGCTAAATATTCTTTGTTAACTTTTATATCAATTCTTTGTGGTAGAAGGATCAGCCAAGGGCCCGTATCTAGTTGACAGTGTTCACCCAAATCAGATATAGAGTCAGTGAGGACAATACAAGGTGACTTGCCCACAGTGGGACGATGTTCTGGTTGTAAACGCCGCACGCGGGGACGCACGCGTTCATCCCAAAACAAGGGTTGATGGCGGGCGAAGTTCTGTACCGATGGGGGCAGATAGGGTAGCAGTTCTAGATAGGCATCACACCCAGTGGCCACAGCACCATCTACCCAGATATCTAAATCTTGTCCGGTGAAGTGGTGATGTGACCGCAAAAGCATTAATAATTCTTGACCCAATCCTAAAGCCGGGGTGGGAAGGATTACAGAACAATGGTCAGCGATCGCGCGATTAATTCGCTCTGCTAGTTGATTTTCTTGGTTGCGGCGGTGAGGATGGCGGGATGTGCCATAACTGCCTTCAATAATTAGCACATCCAAATCTAAGCCCCGCAGTTCCTCTAAACGCAAACCTTCTACCAGCCGGGAATTTGACAGGAAAAAGTCACCTGTATACAGTAGTTTGTACGTACGCTGCTTGGTGGTGTAGGTAAGTAAAATTGCCACTGCCCCTGGTAGATGCCCTGCGGGAAATAATTCTGCCACCAGACCATCTTGGAATTCCACAGGCGATCGCAACGGTAAGGCATGGCAAAATTGGGAAATTTTCTCAGGATCTTGGTCTAGCCAATTCAGTGGCAGTAACTTACTGGTTACTTCGCTACCATAAATAGGTAACTTCGGAAAAGCTTTATGCAGTGCTAGTAAGCCTCTGGCGTGATCTGGGTGAGCGTGACTAATCAAAACTAAATCTGCTGGTAGGGGCGAACTAGCTTCACGGTTTGACTTAGTAACCCCCTTAGCCAGCGATGAAATATCTTCCATACCACAGTCCAACAGGATGCGGTGTGGCCCCATCTTCACCAATAAACACACGCCCTCATCGTCATGCTGAACACTATAGGGTAAACATTCTAATTCACTACCCAATTCCCCAGCATCTACGCGAGAGGATGCCGATAGATTATCCCTCATGCTCTCCTCCCCTCAAACCTCATCATCATGGACATATCCCAAAAGCCAAAAGTTACACAAATTTTGGTTTTGTGACTTAGGGGTAAGTTTGATCGTGCGCCCCTACACCCTGAGAATACAGATTTTTGATTGGGGAGGACGCCTTCACCGAACCCGCACTGGTTCGGAAAGGTGGGCTAACGAAAAGCCACTAAGCTAATAGCTCAAGGAGTTTGGCTCTTGTTTATTTTCCCTTTGCAAGTTCTGAGCTATCTTAGTCAACTCACTCTACAGCAAGTTGCCAAATGGTCTACAGATTGATCTCAGTGGGCCGAGCCATTGCCGTGATAGTTATCAGAATCGTAGAATCCGTTTTTCGTGCCAAAGAATAGGCATGAAACCGTAAATATAACCGTTAATCCGGCCAGAATCAGCTTTACATCCATTTGTTTGCTGCCCTTTAATCAAGACTTTCCTATATTAATTTAGTGCTTCCGCAAGCAAAGGGAATCACTAGAAAATCTTTACTATGCTTATGTGGATTGGGCAATAGGTAAATTTACCGCAATCAGTCAGATTGTAGAACCTTTCGGTTCACCTGTCTATCCATTTAGACGTAAATCAATATGACAGCAGGAGCAATCCTCTACAGCCCGTAAAAATCCTCATCTAAAATCTGGTCAATGGAAAAAGGACAAACGGTAGGATATTCACTTTCTTGAGGTATCTGAACCCCAAACTTAGCTAGCTTACCTTCCTTAATGGCTAGCTTGCGAGCATCTGGGTAGCCTTTTTCCACCGCCTCTACCAAAAAACTTTTTAAAGAAGGAGTATCTGCCAAATTATTGATAACTTGCTGACGATGTTCAAGTATTGAGCTACACCAGCTTCCTTTCATGCTATCGGGGACATGATGCTGAACGTGTAACTTGAGTAAATGCGCCAATAAAATTGTCAGATTGCTTTTGAGCGCATTTTTTTCGGCTTTACCCAAATCAACTAATTCCTCAATCAAATGCTGAGTATCCAACGCCTCAAATTCATGATTTTGTAACTGTTGAATGGTTTGCTCAATCCATAATTGCAAATCTTGATCGTATAGCGGGTTAGGCATTGCTCAGATCAGCTCCTAGTTACTGACTCGATCATAGCGATGAAAGCGATCGCACTTAGAGGTTGTTTGAAAAGTCTAAATTATTACTTGCCCTGGCGACTAGAAGTCGCGGCTACACAGACGAAACCCATCTACGTGGGTTAAGAAGCTTGATTTTGTGTTAGTCCGCGCAGGCGGACTTTGCTTGTGTAGCCGCGATTTCCAATCGCCCAAAACTTTTCAAACATCCTCTTAAGGGCAGTACAAGTCGGCACAAGGAAAGTAATGACGCTCCTGCGGACACTCGAAGACTCGCTACCGCTAACGTAATTCGTAATTAACGCACATATAAAAATGTTTGATTTAATAAATATCTCACCATGAATTTCTAGATAAATTCTAATTGTTCTTTCTTGTCTGTGTGGGACAAATATGTGTAGAGACGTTGCAACGCAACGTCTCTACATTGGTAGTACAAATTATATCATCTAAGTAAGTCGGTGAAAATAAATTAACCTATGTGATGAAATGTAAATAGGCTTGAAACTCTTACCAATGAGAAATGACAAAGGACAAATGACAGCCCTTGCCAGTTAGCTTCAATTGCGCCAACCTACTTCAGTAAGAAATTGAGCTTTTTGAATGCTTAG
>NZ_JAIVFV010000179.1 GCF_020829445.1 Nostoc sp. CHAB 5836 | reverse complement strand
CAGAAAACCGGGATAAGCTTTTCCCCTCAAATTAATTCAAAATCTTCGCGAGTATTTGGGTCTCTTAGAGGACGTAGTTCTCCGTGTTCTATGGTTTCTGCCAGAGAGAAATAATACCGCCCCAACATATTTATGTGCTTACGTCCTAGTGGAGACAGTCGGACAATATCTTCAGGCAAAACCTGTTGGTCAAGAGAACGCAGCTTGGAGATTGCCGCATCCATATAGTAAGTATTCCACAAAACAATCACGTTAACAACCAAACCCAAAGCTCCTAATTGCTCTTCTTGTCCCTCACGGTATCTTTGACGTAATTCTCCCCTTTGTCCATGAAAAACAACCCTCGATAAACGATGACGACTTTCGCCACGGTTAATTTGGGTAAGGATGCGTCTCCTGTAACTTTCATCATCAATATAGGACAGCAAGTATAAAGTTTTAGCAATTCTACCCAACTCAGCAATAGCTTTAGACAAGGTTGAAGTAGAGTTGCCTCGTTGCAAAGAACGCATTAATTCTGTTGCACTTACAGTTCCCAACTTGAGAGAACCAGCCACTCTCAAAATGTCATCCCAGTTGTCCGCGATTAAATCGATATTTATTTTATTTCTTGCAAGTTTATCAAGGGCACCATAGATTGCAGTATCATCTAATCGCCAAAATCTTGTATCACCTAGATCCGCAATTCGCGGGCTAAACTGGTAACCGAGCACCCAAAATAAACCAAATACTAAGTCACTATAACCAGCAGTGTCGGTCATTATTTCAATCGGGCGCAGACTGGTTGTTTGCTCTAACAATCCAGACAGTAAAAATAGAGAGTCTCTTATTGTACCAGGAATGACAATACCGTGGAAACCAGTGAATTGGTCGCTGGTAAAGTTGTAATAAGTAACACCTCGACCTACACCAAAATATTTACTGTTAGGTGCTGCATTAAGAGTTCTCACAGGCACACTAAACCGCAAACCATCAGCGGACGCTACTTCCCCACCACCCCAAATCTGTGCCAAGGCAATACGGGTTTGGGCATCAACAAGTCTGGCATTAGCGCGGATCAGAGTTTCACTACGAATATAGTTTTGCTGTACCCAAGACAACCGCCCACGAGTTAAAGCAGGCACTTCTGGGCGTACCAATGGTTCCAACCCAATATTACAAGCTTCTGCCAGTAGCACTGCACAAATACTGATATGCAAGTCTTTTACACGACTTCCTGCTTGACTTAAATGCGTAAATTCTTTGGTCAACCCAGTTTTGGCATCAATTTCCAGTAACACTTCCGGCAGGTCAACTTTTGGTAGCATTGCTGCCACTTGACGGTTTAAAATAATTAAACTGGGTGGGTCAACCAGCTTGTCCAACGGAGTTAATACTAAATGCTCCTTATCGTCTTTAATTTCAATTCGTACAGCCGCATTATCTTGAAAATTAGCAGCGGTGCGATGATAGGCTTCATCAAGTCGGGATTGAAGAATTGATTTGGTTTGCTCAAAGGTTGGTTCTAGGTCTAAAGTACGGCAGATAGCTGCACGTTGTGCCGCCCACGCCTCGTCAGATAGGAGTTTGACACGAGGGTTACAATAACGCTGGCTTTTGACAACAAAAACATCGCGGCGACGTAAGGCTGACCGCAGACACTGGAGAACGCAAAACGTGTAAGCCTTGCGGTCGATTCCCCCTGAAGCGTTTATAACTAGCCGTGACCAAGCTTTGGTCACAACTTTTAAGGGTGCAGCGCTCATCGACGGTCGTGTAAAACCCTCTATAGAGCGTAAAAAATCGAGGGCTTCTAGAATTGGTGTTGCTGAATCCATCCCGGAGAACTCGATTTTTTCTAATAAGATTGGGAGAAAAATACGTACATACCGCCAACGAGACAATATTGTATCTAACAGTTCATCTCCATCCGGACGCGCCAATAATTTTACTTTCTCTACTGCCTGGACTAACAGTTCGGAGCTAACGCGCTCAAAGGCTTCTTCCCTCACTACCGAGTCTTGATAATCAGTATCAAGCATAACTTCCACAGCTTCTGCTAATCGTAATGCAGCTGCATCCAAATCTTTCAATGTCCGTAAACGTTCTTTTTCTCCTTCACGCTTTGACTTTGCCAATAAGCCCCGAATTAATAAATCTAGCAAGTCAATTACATCATCGGTGGCTGTATATTCAAGTTCATGCGTGAATGCTAACAGAGTGGCGACTCTTTTCGCGTCGGGCATTTTAGAAATAAGAGCCGCTCTCGATGCTGCTGCATTCCGTGCCAAAAACTTGATTCTTGTTGTTGGTATGTGAGATAAATCAATACCTCCAACACCGACGGAACGTATTTCTTCTAAGCGGTTGATGGCTGCAACTAGAGATTTGGCATTTACTTTATTGGGAGAATGACGCAATCGGTCTAATGTGGAATAACGCTGGTCTTCTGGTATTAATAGTAACTTTTCTAAAGCAACAATTTGTGTTTTCGACGGAAGTTTAGATAAAATATTCCACAAACGGTTGGCTGCTCGTTCCCTGACGGATGCAACTAACCGCGCCAGAACACTTACACCTGGTAAAAGAATTTTTCTTTCTACCAGTCGAGCAGTAGTTAGGTCAAATAAAAGACTTTGAGATTCCGTACCAAGGCTAGACCTTTGATACAACCAACGTACCAATTTCCAATGGGATGGTTGAGCGTGAAAGTCTTGGTATCCGTAGCGTTCTTTAATTAATGCTGTATGTTCCCACCTAGTTTCTGCTCGAGCGTAGTTCTCTAAACAACTCGTATCATTAATACCAAATTGCGTTGCTAAATAATTAATCACGACCATTGGGACATCGATTGGGTTTGTTAAAAACGTACCTAAAAAGCGTACAGTACATAACTGCAAAGCCAAACCCAATCGATTGTGATTGCCTCGTCGTGCTTTTATGAGTTGTAAGTCAGTATCATCTAAATAAAAATATTTTGCCAGTTGTTCAGGTGTTGGTTCTCCTGCATAACGACCATATCTTTTTTCTTGCTCTGCGCTTAAAAATTCAACAGGCATTTATGTTAATATTATTACATTATAATTATTCAGCTTGCTTGTAAGATTCCCCGCAGTATGGACAATACTCTTGATAGTCAAAATCTGGGTTGACGCTGCAAAGATGCTCTCTCATTAGTCATAAATTACACTAAGTATTGGAATGATTGCAGGTAAAACTCTTAGGACAACTCACCGCCGCGAGTGAATATTTCTATCACCTCACTTCGAGTTATATGGTTTTTATCTCCTATCTCGTAAAGTTTTTCCCAAGCCTCGTCCGTCAGGCGGATAGACCTTAACCGTTTTTGAGAATTGGAGTAATCTGTTTCAAATTTACCATCTGGTGTCCGAGGTCGTCTTTGGGATTTCTGTCTTGTTCCGGAGTACTGATCCATATTTCTATGTATATACATGGTAGGATCATTCTAGCATGTATATACATCGAAGGAGGGTTAATTTTTCAAGACTTTTTTCTTATCCCGGTTTTCTGTTCCATTGATACTCACGCCCCATGTAAAACTCACCACGATAATGTTCAGGTAAAATACGTGCATTATTTTTCCAATCATTATCATCAGCTTTGAAAAGAGGTGGAAACTTATCATTTTGGCTAGTCATACTTAATGCACTTTAAATCTTGTCTTACTGTAATAACATAAGCGATAATAATTCGTCATATCCGTCTTGTAGCTAACGAAAACTAAGTATATTTGACGGCGTGGGTGTGCTAACGACTTGTCACACCCACGCCGTCATTATTTTACGAAACACTACTTCGTATATAGGAATTCGGTTTGATTTTGTGCGATCACTTTAAACTTTCTAGCCTAAACAATTCTGAAAATGTTCCTTGTGGCTGTAAACAGGGAATCCTGAGATAGAAGATATTATTTCAGGTTTTTGGATTTATTGGTTATGACACAGCTGAATCTTTTAGAACTTGCTAAACAGGGAGATGCATCGGCGATCGCATCTCTGATGAACCGTCAATTACAACCCAAGGGTATCACAGTAAAAGTAGCGCTCAAGGATGCTTGCTTACAGATAATGCTAGAATCTGCCCAAGTACCAAATCAGCAAGCCTTGGTTGCATTTGTCCGCAAAGGTATAGTTGGCTTAGGTGCTGCATCTATTGAGAGAGTAAAGATTTACGGACGACAAACAGGTGAGGAATTTCCAGCTTGGAACCAAGAGTTTGAGCTAGTAGTACACGCTAGTTCAACGCCGTCTCCTATCAATACTGATTCAACTTTCTCTAGTGACCAGAATCAACAGCTAGAGTCACCTGTAGTTACTCATATAAATTTGCCATCGAAAATTGCGCCAGAAAACCTAAGAGATAATAATATCTATTACGAAATTGAAGGCAGTAACGGTCAAATTCGATTAATTCATAACCGTATAATCATTTCAAGGAAAGGAGCAACCGCATTTCTAACTCAAGGGCTTAAAGGTGATAAAGAAATTCCTCTAAGCCGAATTACAGCTATGCAATTTAAGCGTGCTGATGCCTTAACAAAAGGGTACTTACAGTTTTCTATCCAGGGTGGTATTGAATCAAAAGGTGGAGTATTCGCGGCAGTGACAGATGAAAATACTATTATGTTCACTGAGTTAGAGCAACCTGAATTTGAAGAATTAAAGAGATATGTCAATAGTGTAATAGATGCTGAACCTATTGATTTTGATGAACTTAGATTTTTAGAACTTAAAGCACTTAGGATTAAAAAAAATCAAGAGCAAAAAGAAGCTATAGAAAAAGTAACAGTAACTAATAAAAAAAATGCTAAAAAGGTAATTAAGCCAATACTTATAGTGGCCGTTGTTTCCTATATTGTTATGTATTTTAGCCCAGATGATTCTGCTCTCAAAATTTTGTCTGCATTACTACTCATAATAAGTGGTGGATCTGCAATTATAGCTGGGATTGTAATTTTAGATGATCGAGGTTAAAAAAGTCAGGCTCAAATCAAGTCAATCCAGAACTAAAAATCGTTGAACAAGTGTTTGATAGCTTGGGTTTAATGACTTGGAAATCATTTGCCAACAACCGCCTGCCCTTGTTAAACCTTCCAGTCGTTCAGGAATAAAGGTCAGCCGGGATACCCGATTGACCCCTAGTACGCCCAAACTTAACCTTTAGCAACTAACCCCTGAACTACTCCAGATACCAAAGCTTTGACAATTTCGCCAAAAATTGGACGAAATATTGAACCAATAACCCACTCCTAACAACTCTTCAATCAACGCTTCTACTGCATCAACTTCTGCCCAATTAATGTGGTTCTCCAGTTGACCTTCAGCGTGGCAAGCAATCAGGCTAGTATCCAAGCGAGAAGCAAAAGGTTCAGTTTTGATGCTCATGCCGTAATTCCAGTGAACGCAACAAGGGGGTCTTCACTGGAATTAGAGGTTTACCTACGGATGAATTGTATATTGGTGGTGAGATTTACCCAAAACAAAAATAAATATTGCCAATTGACTGTTCCCCGTTATCTTAGGTTGTAATGGTGCAGGTAAACCAACTCACTTATGAGCCGAATCATCGCAGTTTTTAATCAGGCGGGAGGTGTTGCCAAAACCACCCTTACCCAAAACCTGGGCTACCACATAGCACAACTGGGTCATCGCGTCCTGCTCATCGACATAGACCCCCAAGCCAGCTTGACTATCTTTATGGGCTTGGTTCCAAGAGAGATAGAGCAAACTGTCAACAATGCCATTGTGGATGAACAACCTCTGCCAATTCTTGAGGGGATTCACGGCATGGATTTAGCACCTGCCAACATCTCTCTCAGTACGGCAGAAATGCAATTGGTTAGTGCTTCCATGCGCGATTTTCGCCTGAAAGAAGCTATCGAACCAATTGAATCAGATTATGATTTTATCTTAATAGATTGCCCTCCCAGCTTAGGGCTACTCTCTTACATCTCCCTTGTAGCTGCTACCCATGTTCTCGTTCCCCTAGAAACCCATTTCAAAGCCTTTGAGGGAACAGGCGAACTCTTAAAAACGGTTGCTACAGTACGTAACAAACCAAACCGCAAATTGCAAATAGCCGGATTTGTGCCTACAAAATACGATGCCCGTAACTCCCAGGACACTCGTACCCTAGCAGCCATCACCGAACAGCTAGCAAGCGCCGGAACTGTCTTTGCCCCCATTCCTCGCTCTACTGCTTTTGTTGATGCTTCAGAAGAACGAATGCCCCTTGCAGTTTACGAACCAAAGCACCCATCTGTCGCCATCTTGAAAAAAATAGCCGTTAGTTTAGAATCTTTAAAATGAGACGCACTACTAAAGCCAGCCAGCCTCTTAAAAGCAAAATTGATGTACCTTGGGACACCACAGGCGTAGTGAATGCTGGTTCTCCCCAATCCATGCCGTTAGACCAGATTGTTCTGCCGCCTAATCAACCGCGTCGTTACTTTGATTCTGAAGCATTAAAGCAGTTAACTGAATCCATCAAACAGCATGGCATACTGCAACCCCTGCTGGTACGCCCCCTTGATGGAGAAAAACACGAATTAGTAGCAGGAGAGCGACGCTATCGTGCTGCCTTAAGTATTGGATTGAAAGAAGTCCCCGTCGTCATCAGAGAATTAGACGACAACGCAGCTTTTCAACTTGCGCTCATAGAAAACTTACTTCGAGAAGACCTTAACCCAGTCGAGGAAACCGAAGGGATTTTGCAACTGCTGGCTCTCAAACTAGGTCGAAACGTTGAGGAGATTCCGCCGTTACTGCGCCGCTTGCAACACGAACGCAAAGAAGCGGCTAATTCTTCCAATAACGTTATTGGAAAAACAGAATTAGACTCAGAGCAAGCTGACAATCAGGTGATTGTCAAAGATGAAGATGAAAATTTTTATGCTCATAATAATGTTATTGGGAAGGATGAATCCGAGAAATTAGACGCTGAAAATAACGTTATTATCCAAGAAGAATTGGACTCAAAGGAAACTTCCAATAACGTTATTGGAAAAGACGCAGATGATAAGGAGTCAGACTCACCCCCAGTAAATCCAGACCTAAAAATCGTTGAACAAGTGTTTGAAGGTTTAGGCTTAATGACCTGGGAATCATTCGCCAACAACCGCCTACCACTGCTAAACCTTCCAGAAGACATCCTTTCAGCACTACGCAAAGGAACACTGGAGTACACCAAAGCTAGAGCGATCGCCCAGATTCAGAAATTAGATGAGCGCGTTGTCTTTTTAGAACAAGCTATTGCCAACAACTGGTCTTTAAGCGAAATCAAACAGCGTATTAGTGAGAAGAAAAGCCCAAACTCTAGCCCAAACACCGAGTCTGACCATTACAAAGAGCGCTTTAATACTGCAACTACCAAACTAAGAAAGTCGCGTATTTGGTCAGATCCTAAGAAGCGCAAGCAAATAGAAAAACTACTTGCACAACTGGAGACGCTGACAAACGTTGAGTAAGCTCAAGTTGCCACTGCTCCCCGGTTCTCTCGAAATCATGACTTACGCAAGTTACGGCTAACAAAGTCAGGGGAGCCAAAGCGCCATAATAAAAAGACTAGAGAAAGTAAGATCCGTTTCTCTTTTTCTCCATTAACAAATAGGAGTAGTAAGATGGAAGCTCATAAAATAGAAGCTGTTTTAACGGAAGATGGAACTTTGATGCTACGGGGCTTACCTTTTCATGCGGGGGATGCTGTGGAGGTGATTATTCTGTCAGCTAAAACTCCACAACTTCAAGGAGCAGCGCCTATCCAACCAGACACAAATCTCTATCCAATGCGCGGTAAAGTAATCCGTTACGATGATCCAACAGAACCCGTTGCCTTAGAAGATTGGGAAGTTTTGCAATGATCATACTTGATACACACATCTTGGTTTGGTGGGTTGATGATAACTCCAGACTAACTACAAAGTATCGGGAATATATAGAAGAATATCAATCTCAGGGTTTGGGAATAAGTATTGTTTCTTGTTGGGAAGTCGCCAAATTAGTCGAAAAAAAGCGACTGGTTTTTTCTTGTTCGGTTAATGAATGGCTGGAAACAGCTTTGGCTTATCCCGGAGTACAGCTATTAAATTTGACGCTACCGATAGTGGTTGATTCAACTCAATTAAGTGGATTTCATAGTGACCCTTTTGACCAAATTATTGTAGCTACAGCCAGAAATTATGGGTGTCCAATGTTAACTGTTGACGCGAAAATTCTTAACTATTCTGGCGTGGAAACGCTTTCATAACGTTTTAAGCAACTATAATTGTGAAAACTGTTGTGGAAAACTGCTGACTACTGCGGTATGTTTGCGACAAACGAGAAAAAATATTAAGTTAAGGAGAGTACCAGTTAGTGCAGTCTCTCCTACAAGTGTTCCCATGCTAGAGTCAGAAAAACTTATCCAGATAGTACAATCCTGGTTAGGCTATATCAGGTTAGAAGAACTGACTCAAGCTGAGGTCGAGCGTTCTTCAGATATCTATTCAAAAGTAGTAGATAAGGGAGTGCAGCTTGTTGGCAACAAGCTACTGTTAGATAGCGAAGTATTTACACAATTCCAGCAACAGCAGCAAGCAGCTAAAAGAGGGAACAAAAATGATGTTCAGATGGCTGTTGCTTTCCCACAAATCTATATAATCAACGGCAAGGGCAAAGACCAAAAGCTGAAATACCTGCCTCTGTTCACAATTGATATTTCACCCATCTTTAAAGGTAATTACCGCAAATCTGGCTGGGACTTGACCGAGTACGAGTTTCAGCCAGTGGTTGTTAATTTGATGCGGCTGTATGGGCTAGAGGAGGAGCAAACCGAATCACTGATTGTTGCGTCAGGAATTGGAAAATTTTTAGAAGATACATTTAAAGGAAGATTCCCAACGCTTCGAGACTTTCTTGAACTGGTGGACTTACCCGAAGGAAAATACAAAACCTCTCGGCAACCTTATTTGCTACGCTGCGACTTTACACCCTATAACGCCCTTCTCAAGCAAGACATACAGGAAATATTCAAGGAGCTTCAACAACCTGACTGTAATAGCGAATGGCTAACTGAAACTCACCCAGCCATGCAGTACTTATGGGGAGAGCCACAATCACCTAGACATGAGGTGATGTTTTGGGGAGCTTTCCCCGACCATGCGCCTGATGAATTTCAAGCGTCTGTCCTGAAACACGCCCAAGAGAACTTACTAACTGCTGTTTGTGGGCCACCGGGGACTGGAAAAACAGAAGTGTTTCTGCATCTCGTAGCACAGCAAGTAGTGGATCGAGCGTTACGGCTTGTTCGCGGTGAAGATGATGCAAATAATTTAATACTTTTTGTCGGCACTAATAACAGTGCCATTAAAAAATTTCAACAACGACTGACAAAGAATTCTCCTGCTCAACAGTTTTATCTTCCTGGTGGCAACCAAACTATTATTCGTAAGGAAACTCTACCCAAACTGCAATCAAGCCAAGATTGGCTGCGTAATGCTGAATTTAATCAAGAGTCTTGGGAGCAAGCCAAACTCGAATTACTGCAAGCAGAGAGTGAAATTCAGCAACTCATAGAGCAAGACCACTTGAATACTGCTCAAAAAGTTACTGATACCGAACGGCGATCGCAATTGGATGTAGAGATCCAATCTCTCAATAACGATATTGCTGCCAAGTCTTCTGAGTTACAAGCCCTAGCTGAACAGCTATCAAGTTTGTCAGATTATGCAAATTTTCCCATTGATGCCTACCAGCAGATACAAGAAGCTTTAACTCAGGCAGAACGCGAATTACCAAAAGAGTCTGACTCCATCACAAAACGCGCCTTAAACTGGCTGAATGCTACTACGGATCAGCGAATTTTCCGCCGGTTGGCTTTGCGAATCAACGCTGCTGTTCTAAATACCTTGGCTTCCTCACATCCCTTTCAGACCCCCCTTGACCCCCTTAGTTTAACCGCAGCCCAGGCTTCTGTTAACCAAAAACTAGATTTTTCACAGCAATGGCAGAATCTTAACCGGGGAGTAACTGAAATTCAAACCCAGCTAGCAGTTTTAAATAAAGAACTAGAGTTAAAACTTTTCAGACATCAACAAATCCAAAAACAAATCGATAGTTACCCGCAAGGGGATTTCTACAATCTTTTTTACCGCGACCACCACCAATTACAGCTAGAACTGTTTCAACGTGCCTGGGCGTTTCTATTGCAAGAAGTTCTCCGACGCAAGGAGAGCGTTATGAGGGCATTGTCAACTTATGGCAGCGTCTTAACAGGAGACGGAGAGGCATTACTCAAACTGTCAACAGATGGTGATGCTATCTACCGTGACTTGAGTTTGGTTTTCCCCGTCATTAGCTCCAGTCTGCAATCAATACGTAATATGCTGCCAATTCTTCAACCCAATAGCGTTAAGCTGGCACTGGTGGACGAAGCAGGTACAACTCTTATACATCAATTATTTCCCTTGCTGGTGCGATCGCAACAGGCAGTAGTGGCTGGCGACCCCCAACAAATTGAGCCAATCGTAAACCTTTGCGACGATACCATCAAACAATATCTGAAAACCGCCTTTCTGGATCGGGGCATGGGCAATGAAGACTACTATCGCTATGCCCCCACTGCCAAATACACAGCTACCGCTTATCACCGCGCTGCTGGCTCTAGTGGCGCAGAAGGCGACTTAGGCAACGGCATTATCCTCTCTAATCATTACCGTTGCACCCCACCCATTATTCAGTTTTGCAGCCCCAACTATCCCGGTGGTCTGCAAATCCTTTCAGGTGATCAGCAGACTGCAACGGTCAAGCATCTGCTGGCTTACCACGTTGAAGGAAGCCACACCCATAATACCAATCCAGAAGAAATTGATGCTGTAGAAACTATAATTGCGTCCTTGCTAAAACATGGGTACTCTACTAACTCGGATGACAACTCAAAAACAATTGGGGTGATGTCACCGTTTTCGCAGCAAGCTAACGCGCTCAAGTATCGACTATCTAACCGTTGGCGAAACTTTTCTTGGGATGATATTGGCACAGTTCACACCTTCCAGGGAGGAGAGAAAGCAGCTATTATCTTTTCTCCTTACCAGTGCCACCAGGAGCATAGTTTTTGGTTCCTTAACCGGAAACCTAATTTACTAAATACCGCCGTCAGCCGCGCTAGGGAATTATTTATTTTGGTGGGCAATCTTGATGAATTAAAACGAGCTGGTGGCGAAACCAAACGACTTGTTGAGCATATTGAGAAAAATGGAGAAATTCGTTCTTAGTACAACGTAGCTACTACTTAACATTTTTTTATTTAATTATGCTAATTATGCTTTTAACAGCGTCTATAGCTTCACTAAAAGTTGGGCATTCGTCTTCTATAGCGTAAGACATTCCTGTGACAAATTGCTGATATTCATTAGCATACAAAGAATCATTTTCTAGTGTTAGCAGCATTTTTTGCAACAATTCAACTTCGGAGTTGGCTAGTGATTTAATTCTTCCTCTGTCGTTATCTATATCTTTTCGCATCACACCAACAACTAAATCTGAAAAGCTGGAATAATTAAAAATTACGTCTTTTAATGCTGTTAAATCATATAAATGGCGAATAAGAGATGGATCATCTTTTTCACTACCTCTGTTTCTAGATAACACTCGCCAAGTTAAAGCACTTAGTTTCTCTGCTGCTGTTTCTATGGGTGAAACACAAGCCATTAAAGGAACCTCTGGTGGTTGATCCATTGCTTGAGCGATAAAAGACTGTAAAGGTCTTCGTTCAACAGGCAAGGTAGGCAAAATAAAATTAACATCTAACTTTATATAAGGACGAAGTGCCGCAGGTATCTCAAAATTTTCTTTGTAGCGAATATTACAAGTGAATTTGCGATTTTCATTTTCCGGTTTTGGTTCGCCGGACAATGACCATTCTGAACTACTTCCACGGATTACTTCAACAATTTTGTTTCGGTAAGTACTACATTGTTTTCGTGTAGGATTTGCTTCAGGCAAAATTACTTTGAAATCAAGGTCTTCCGAAAAACGTTTAATAAGTTTAAACCCTTTTGACAAGCTAGTTCCTCCCGAAAAAACTAACTGCACACCAAAATCATTGACAGCGATCAAGGATGCAATTATCCGCATAGCGTACCAATCCTTCTCAACAAACGAAGGATCAACACCAAGATCACTGGCAATAATTTCTAGAAGATTTGGTTCAAGAAACGTATTCAAAGGTTACATATTTACCGTCGTAACCAATTTTACGTGAAACACGTCCTTTAACGCCAACAACTCGTCCGGTTGGAACTTGCGTTGTACGTCCTTGATTGTAAGCTTGATCATAGCTTGATGCTACAACCTCTATCTGTAATTTATTTAGAGCTTCAGTTGCTAGTTCACGTAACCCTCTACGGGGAACTATACGCTTTGACAAAGGAGAAAATGCAGCTTTAGCGTAAAGCCCATAACCAATTTTTACGATTTTACCTTTTTTTACTAATTCCTTAAGACTACGCCCAATTTGAGTGTAGCTAGCAATGTCTACAAAATCTTTACGCATAAAGACATCACGATCGCTACTGTCAATTCGACGAGTGATTCTACCTTCTACTGTGTTAGGGGTTTTCATCTTTTTAGTCTCCCCTGACGAGGATTAAGTGAAGTAATAAAGGCTTACTCGGAGGTTTAATGGCTTTAGAAGGCTTACAACATAATGATAAAGCAGGTTTGTTGAATTATGTAACTTAATTCAACAATAGTATTCTTTTCTCTCTGGTAGTTTAAAAATCCAAAGCAGAGATAGCGTTCTGCTTCTGCTTCTCAGTCACCCCCAAATAACGCTCCAAAGCCGCCAAAGTCCGATGCCCCGATATCTCCTGAATATGGCGCAACGGTATCCCCGCATCGCTCATCCGAGTTAACGCCGTCCTCCTGAAACTGTGCGTACTCACCCCCTCAATCCCCAGCCGCACACAGGTATCTCTGAGAATTTTATCAGCGCTGACCTTGTGAATATGTAAGAGTCCATGCCTGCCGGGGAACAAAAACTCTTTACGGCGATTGGGGTTGTACTCTTCTAAATATTGCTTGAGCTTGGGATGCACTTGGATTTCTCTGGTATCTCGCTTGCCTTTGGTGTTGACGCTGCGTAATACTAGAACTCCTCTGACACCATTGCTGCCAAACACATCTTTCACTGCCAAAGTGCAAGCTTCGTTGATCCGGCAAGCAGCATAAAGGCACACGCCAAACAAAGCGCGATCGCGTGGGTTGACAAACCCCTCGTTAAATAGGACATTGATTTGATCGGGCGTGAGGATCTCTGCCCTGCCGAACCGGTTTATTTTCATAGGTTCTAGCCTACATTGTCTAACCGCAATAAGTACCTATGCAAAATAAATTGTATATTATGGAAATAGTAATGTAAAATATCTTCTTGGTCACAAGAAGGTCAAAAAAATGCGATTTATTAAAGATTTAACTATTGATACAATCAAATTACTTAA
>NZ_JAIVFV010000178.1 GCF_020829445.1 Nostoc sp. CHAB 5836 | reverse complement strand
ACGGCATTGCATATAAACTCCAGTTTTTATCTCCTAAACTACCAGTCTGCTGTTTCAAGTATCAAGAAGCTGGAGTCTAATTAAAGGAATTGCTTGCCGTTGCGGCAAACAATTCCTTTAAGTCACAATTTAATTCGTTTGAAGAGAGGGAAAAAACCTGGACACAAAACGAGAAATCAAAACTTATGTATTTTTCTTTTTTCGGATGAAACCACGTTGCCTCCCGAAGAGCGGGGAGGGGTTGGGGGTGGGGTGTTAGGGACTTTTGCAAGAGGTCTTAAGAGTAGGCGCAGCCCGTCGTGCTTAATTTCTCAATAAATCAATCTCTTTGTTATGTTTTCTATGAAACTTCAATAATTCCAAATAAGCAAATGGCACTACCATCGGCCAGAAAATAGTGATTAAAACTAAAACTATCCCAGACAAAAAACGCTGTTCTCGACTTATATCTTGATCGCTGAGAAAGAAAAACAGCCATTCGCTAAATAGACAGTAAGCGATCGCTAGATAAACTATAATGCCAACGTTAGTCAGAACTAAATGCAACATAACCCCTCCTACATATAATCGACTATCGGGCGAGCGTCAACCAAAATACAATATATCTCAATGAGTGTAGAAGTTACGTCGATTTATCCTAAAGAATACTAAGAAACAGTCATGATGTATCAATGACAAGCCTTTGATTAATGTTCTTATTACTATAAAATCATTGCTAACTATATCATGTAGCCGCTATTATGTCAATAACTCTTAAAAATTATTATCAAACAAATTATTTCAAAATTGCTTCAATTACTAAGTAGGTCGGCACAATTAAAGCTAACTGGCTAAGGCTGTCATTTGTCATTTGTCCTTCGTCATTTACAAGGGTTTTAAGCCAATACGGTTCACAAAAGGGCTGAAACTCTTTTTTTTACGAACCACAGAGGCGCAGAGGGCACAGAGAGAAGAGAGAAAGAGAGGGAAGAAATGCTTAACTGAACTGTATTGGGTTTTAAGCCTATTTACGTTTCGTAACATATTTAGGTTTTTTCGCGCCAACTTACTTACATATGCAAGAGCGATCGCTTTGAGTGGGGTGTAGCCCATCGTGGTTTGTATTGGCCCAATCTACTATACAACTTAACGACATCACAAATTGCCTTTGCCAAGGGCTAAATATTCGCTGACTAACGAATGGCACGAAGAAAAGTCCAAAGGGTTTTGTTCGTGCCATTGGACTAGTGACTAAGGACAAATGACAGCCATCTCCAGTTATCTTTAATTGCGCCGACCTACTTAACGATCGCTCTTTTCCAGCTTGAGATTAGAAAATATTCTAAGTTCCCAACATCTGTAAGTTATGTAAAGTGGCATAAAGCCCCCCTGCTTGCAGTAATTGCTCATGAGTTCCCTGTTCGATTAATTCGCCACGTTTCAGAACAAAAATCCGGTCTACATTGCGAATTGTAGACAGGCGGTGAGCGATCAGAATGGCGGTACGTCTAAGCAATAGCTGGTTTAATGCCTCTTGAACTAAAGCTTCTGTGCCAACATCTAAACTAGCGGTAGCTTCATCTAGTACCAAAATTTGAGGATTGCGAATGGCAGCCCGCGCAAAGGCTAAAAGTTGCTTTTGACCACTAGAAATATTTGTGCCCCGTTCTCGAAGTTGAGTATCATAGCCTTGGGGTAGTTCTTCTATAAACTGAGCAATGTTAGTTTGCTCTGCTGCTTGTCGAATCTGTTCAACAGTATAGCCATCTCCTAAAGAAATGTTGCTTTTAACATCGCCAGCAAACAAAAAGCCTTCTTGTAAAATTACTGCCATGTAGCGGCGCAGTTCTGCCTGTGGTACTTCCCGAATATCTACGCCATCTATGAGAATGCGTCCTTGGGTGGGTTCGTAGAGGCGGCACAAAAGACGGATGATCGAAGTTTTACCCGCACCTGTAGGGCCAACTAATGCCACTTTTTCACCCGGATGAATGGTGAAATCTAAGTCTTTAATTACGTAATCATCGTTTTTATAAGCAAACCAGACGTGATCAAAGCGAATTTCCCCCAGTTCTGGTGGGGAAGTCAGGTCTGGGGATTCTAGATTGGCAACGATCTCGTCTATGTATCCGAATTTGGCATCAAATATTGAGAAACGGACATTACCCCGATCGCGGATTTCTATCGGTTCATCTAATATATCGCCTACGCGTTCTATGGCAGTAAAACCAGCTTGAATTACCGTAAATTTTTCCGCAAAATCCCTTAAAGGGTCAAATAATTGCTGGGCATACAAGATAAATGCAGCTAATATTCCAAAAGTCAAGTTTTTTTCCAACAGTAACCAACCACCCACGCACAAAACAGCTGCGATCGCAATCAGACCAATCCATTCCAAGGTTGCTGAAATAAATGAATCATAAAAGATAGTTTGATCCATTTGCTGAGTGTAGCGACTGTTGGTGGCGCGAAACAATTGAGCATTAAATTTTTCTCTGCGGAACAACTGCACTACGTTAATGCCAAGGACATTTTCTTGTAGCTGTGAGTTCAATATAGAAAGTTCGTCCCGTCCCTTGTAATTGGCTTTGCGGTACTGTTGCTGAATGTAAACTATTAACCAGGTAACTGGTAACAACATCAATAGCAGCAAGCAAGTTAGTTGCCATTGGATGGAAAACATTATACTCAAAATTACCAGCATGGAAAACAAATTGGACACAATGCCAATTGCCCCGGTAGAAAATACATCGCCTAAAACTTCCACATCGCTGGTGATTCTGGTAATTAATTTACCTACGGGCGTACGGTCAAAAAAGCGTACTGCTAGAGATGTCACGTGCTGGAATAAGTCTTGGCGAATTGCTGCGGTGATTTGTTGCCCTAGTTTTTGTACTACGTAACCCTGGTAGCCTGTCAAAATCAATCGGATTGCGATCGCAATTACCAATAATCCCTCCAGGATATTTATCCCTTGCGACAAGGGGCGATTCCTAAGAAATTCGTAAGTGCTTGGTTCATTGCGAATCAGGGAGATAACTTGGCCAATCAGCAACGGTTGTACGGCATTAGCTAGTGCGATCGGTACTAGTAAGCACATCGACAGCGCCAATAGTCTTCCGCTACGACGGGCATAAGGCACTAGACGCAAAAACAACCGCCAGTCATTTTCACGGCGACGGTCTTGCGTATAAGGTTTTTTGAGAGATTGGTAGATGCTCATAGTAAGAGCATTATATTGATGTTTATAAAAAAATACGCTTGTTTAAAGTAGCATTTGTCTTCTTACCCTGATACCATGTCTAAGATAGAAACTGCAAGACTCCTACTAAGACCCTATACTCCTCAAGACTTGGATGAACTTGCTCCCATCTTGAGCAACCCAGCAGTTATGAGGTATTCACCCAGAGGGCCTATACCTAAAGATCAAGTCAAAGAAGTAACGCAGGGAATATTACAATTTTTTATTACACACTGGCAGCAGCACGGTTTTGGTGTGTGGGCTGTAGTGGAAAAAGCCACCACCAAATTAATTGGTCATTGTGGGCTAAATTTTTTACCCAATAGCCCGGAAGTTGAAGTTCTTTATCGGTTAGACGAAGTTTATTGCCATCAAGGAATTGCCACCGAGGCCGCAAAGGCAAGTTTGAGGTATGGCTTTGAGGAAGTCAAGCTAGATTGTATCGTCGCCATCACTGCACCAGAACATACAGCTTCGCGTCGTGTGATGGAAAAATGCGGATTGAAATACGAGAAAAATGCTCAATTTTACAACTTAGATGTAGTGTATTATGCTCTGGCTCGTTCCGAATGGCGATCGGATGATTCTCTTTACATTTTGCAAATTTAATTCTGACTTGGGGTAATTATGGAGATAGAAACTGCCCGGCTGCAACTAAGACACTTCAATCTAAATGACTTTGATTATCTATTTCGCCTCTACAGCGATGCAGAAATCATGAGGTATCTGTCGCCAAAAACAAGGGAACAAACCCAGGCAAGTTTAAACAAACATATCCAACAGTGGCAACAACACAACTTTGGGATGTGGGCAGTAATACACAAAGAAACTGGTAAAATGATTGGCCGTTGTGGACTTGGGTTTCTGGAAAATACAAAAGAAGTTGAGCTTGGCTATGTGTTTGACAAGTCCTACTGGAACATGGGAATGGGGACTGAAGCATCTCTTGCAACTTTAAAGTTTGGATTTGGGGAAGTGAAACTAGATCGGATAGTCGCGATCGCACATCCAGAAAACATTGCTTCAGTGCGGGTGATTCAAAAGGTAGGGATGAAGTATGAAAAGAATGCTAGCTATTATGGACATGATGTAGTGTACTACGCTATCTCACACACGGAATGGCAGCCGGATGATTCTCTTTACATTTTGAAATCTTAGTACAATATTTCATAAATTCGTAGCGAATTCTCTTTGCGTTCCTACCCTGCGGGAAGGCGAAGCGCCTATGCGCTTCCCTTTGCGTTCCTACCCTGCGGGAAGGCGAACGCGAGTGCGTCTCCAAGAGTTGCGCCTATGCGTTTAAATTTCAACTCTCAATTGGCCACGATTTTACGCTGCATCTGTACTTAGGACTAGCCCTTTCAAGGTGTTGTGTAATGGGCTAATTTCTAGTTTGGTTAATTACACCTCGAACAGAAGTCGCGATCGCTATGTCACAAGATCCCCCTAGTGGCATTAGTGGTTTTTGAATAAGACGCGGGAAACTATCAGAGTGGGATTGAGAACCCTTCTTCCGGTAATATGAGTAAGCTAATCGTCATTCATTTTTCCAGACTGATTCGCTTGTAGTTAGCGGCTCTATCCCTGGTATTATCCAACTTAAATGCTCATTAGCTTACTTATCAAGAAGTTTTAATAAAAAAGATATGTCTTCAACTCTCTTAACATTGAACTTAACTGAAGGTTCTGTCTCCTTCAGTTTTTCAACTCAAGCAGCACGAGAATTAAAGATAGCGACGGATCAACTGATGGAACGCCTGAAAGCTGTGGCCGCTAAATCCACTCCTGGCGGCGGTAAAGTTACTCCCCAGCCCCCCCTGGAATATCGTCATACGGGTGAAGTATTTTTAGAAATTTTCTGTAATCCTAATATCTGGCCAACACCTTTCGCAGCCAAAGTTTTGCTGACTGTCCGCAACCTCAACATCCGCTTGACTACTGAAGCTGAACTTACGCGTATTATTGATGACATTAATCAGTATTTGGAGCAAGTAGCATAATAGTTGACACTGCCGATAAAGTTGCTGATGAGTTAGCTAAGGTTCTAGGAACAAATTAAAACTTTAACCAATACCTTCGCCAAAATTAGAGGATCAGAGCTAGACAAAAAAGCTAAAATCCATAGACAGCAACGGTTTCAGGCTTTTAAATTCAGGTTTCAACCCATAGCCCAAAACCTGCATTCTGAGGGCGTTTTCAAAAATTGGCTAAGGTATTGTTAACCAAACCGTATTACCTACACTTCGATCAAATCAATTTAGGAACCTTACAGAATCTACATAATAGACTCAAGCTGTAGCACCACATATACAGAACAAATGGTTCTGATGCCTTCCTTAAGTTTAAATTTGTATAAATTCAGACTCCACTGCTTCTGTATTAATGAAAAACGCAAGATTCTCTATAGGGCAATGGTCGTCAAAAACCAGAGATTATCCCCCAGATTGGTCGTCGAATTGTTGATGGTGACATCCATACATCGAAAATAAACTCCCATCCGAAATCCGAAATCAAACATTCATTAGTCGTTGTCCCACTGTTCACGACCAATTAGGTCGCCAATGCGATCGCGTAACAAAAAGTCACATTTCTCTAATTCACATTCAACGCAAACCCACTCTCTCGCTGGAATGTATTGGCAGAGGGTATATATTGGCTGTTGCCGGCTAACCATTCCCTTTTGCACTAGTCGGCGTGCCTCGTCTTGAATCACGTCTAGAGAGTAATAATTGATAGAAGGCACCGTATTCACACTCATGGTTTTTACTCACAAATTAACATTTACGATAGTGTTCCCGCTAATAATTAGGAACAAACATTACAGAAATTAGACTTGTGGACAGGATTTTGTAGTTTGCTATACGGAACTATTTCTATTTTGACGCTATACATCCTGAAATTATCTCAAGAAATGTTAAGAAAGTCAACGAATTCTGACATTTATCGAGAATCCGCTTTACAAAAAATATTCCGAGTAGTTAACTTAGCCTGCTGGGGTAGCTGTACGACTTTGATTCCAAAAGTCTGAAACTCCTCTTATTGCTGTCTTTAGGCAAGATTTGCCATCGAGAAGAATTTATATTGCCATCGCTTACATATCAAATAATCACCTTAAAACCAGATCTAGAACTGCTGGTATTTATCTAAGGATAAACAACACAAGAATATTTGTCAGTTACTAGGGTATAAACAGTTGCAAAACATAACGGCTAAAGTATACTACGAAGGATTTTACCCTAGCGTATGTTAACAATGTTTTAAGTAAGCCCGTAATATGTTAGTTATTTTCAGCACTAATGTAATACAGTTTTCTTTTGATCAACATCTGTACAACGGTGAAGTAAGACTAATTCGTAATTAGGACACACTTAACAATTCAAAATTCCAAATTGTTCACGCAGCCTTTCGTAGAGAAGAAAGTTTCAGACTCTTATTTAAACTCTTGGATTTACGATAAACAGAAAGCGTATACATACAACTAGCGATCGCTCAATTAAGTAAGTGGGTGAGAATAAATCAAACTAAGTTAAGTAATGTAAAAAATCTTGATATTAGTTTGTAGTGAGGGCTTCAGCCCTCAAATGAGGACTTTAGTCCTCTCTACAAACCTTTAATTATAGCGGTTCTCGTTTGGATACAATACACTTTGACCTCTCTCCAAACCTCTCTCCTAAAAGGAGAGAGGCTTTGAATCTTATTCCCCAACGCTAGTAGGGAAGGGGCTGGGGGTTAGGTCTGTATTGCACTAAGCGTGAGAAGCGCTATATTTACGCCGCTCTACTTAGGTTATGTTTACATTAAAACAGACGCGATCTAGTCACGTCTGTAAAGTGTTTGGCGGATTTGCTGAGATTAATTGTTCTGAAGTTACATTGTTGTTTTAGTTACTTATTCGGAGAATTCCTGATCATTTTGATTTGTAATCTCTTCTACTACCACCAGATTTTCTGGCGGACGCTCATGGTTAAGTTGGTTTAGTAGTGCCAATACTTTATTACCACGTTCTATAGAGCGATCTTCGAGAAATATTACCTCTGGTGTCCGACGTAGCCGTACCCGCGCCCCAAGTTCGCTGCGGACGTAACCTGTGGCCGACTTTAAACCGGCCATTGTTTCTACCTTAGCTTCATCTGTTCCATAGATGCTGACGTAGATTTTGGCGTGTTGGAGATCGCCAGAAACATCAACATCAGTCACACTGACCATTCCAGTACCCACACGGTCATCCTTAATGCCGTTGAGCAACATTTGGCTAACTTCCCGTTTGATCAGTTCAGCAACGCGGGAAACCCGACGATTTGTAGCCATAAAAATTTCGCCTCATCACAGAGGTTGTACGACAAAAATAGATGCAAGTTGGGTAGACAGTACTTAGCGGGAGCAACGCTAAGAGCAACTGTCTGTGGGGCACAACCCCGATACCGATATAACGCTAGTCTAAATTGGACTCAAGCCCAGCATTGCCCGTAGGGTAAAAGTAAGGAAGACTAGGCTGCTCACAAATAAACCCAAGATGGCGATCAAGGTGACTGGGCGCTTCAGCAGTGGCACTAAGGGCGCAAAGGTGTTCAGAAACAGTCCTAAGACGATAGTAATTAAGTACCGGGGGTAGCGAAAGACGTTATCCCAAAATCCGTCAAACATTTGAATGTAAACTGCCTTGTTATATACTTACGCTTGTTTTGATATGCTTTATCTAATCAATTGTAATATACGGGGCTGGAAAATTAGCAGCTAATATAAAATATTGCTCGTCGGTTATATTGGCTTTATTTAGTCGCGATTATTTCAGTTAAAGCACAAGTAAATGGTAATTCAAATCCCCAAGGAAACTAGCCCGCGTCCATTTTTGAAGTGGGCAGGGGGTAAAAGTAGGTTAATACAGCAATATATTCCTTATTTACCCAAGAGTTATAAAAATTACTATGAGCCATTTTTAGGTGGTGGTGCTGTTTTTTTCTATCTCCAACCAAGTACAGCTATTTTAACTGATATTAATGCCGAATTAATCAACACTTATTGTTGTGTTAGAGATCATGTTGAGGAATTAATTTCTCTATTGAAAAAGCATAAAAATAGACATAGTAAAGATTATTACTACAGTGTCAGAAACAACTGTGGTGGTACTGATATAGAAAAGGCTGCTCGTCTAATTTATCTTAATAAGACTTGTTTTAATGGTCTTTATCGGGTCAACTCTCAGGGTAAATTCAATGTGCCTCTAGGCAGATATGACAATCCCAATATTTGTTCTGAAGTTTTACTAAAAGCAGCCTCAGAAGCACTTGCTCATGCAGAAATTCGACAAGCAGATTTTACAGAAGTCCTAAATTGTGCGACTAGCGCTGATGACTTTGTATTTTTTGACCCACCCTACCATCCGCTCAATGACACTAGCTATTTCACTGCTTATAGTCAAAATTGTTTTAGTAAAAAAGACCAAGAACTTTTAAGAGATACTTGTGCAGAGTTGGCAAGTCGTGGTGTGAGAGTTATGGTATGTAATTCTGATAGCGAATTTATTAAAAAAATTTATAATGATATTAATTTTGAAACCTACAAAATCAAAGCAGCACGGTCAATTAACTCAAACATAAAAAACAGAGGCATGATTTCCGAACTATTAATTACATCTTTTAAAGATTTTTATTTGCCCAAGCAATGAATCTGTCTAAACTATAAACTGCTAATAAATTCTGGTTATCATTAACTCTAGCTTTCAGCCATCTGCTTGCGCCTTCTCGCATACCTTCACCACCTAAAATCACGATAGTAGGTGCAGGGTAATAGTTCTGGATGTTCATGTTCAAGTAAGGAAACTTTTCATCAACTGAACCGGGGCTTTCTTGCCATTTGCACTCGAAAATTAGACCAGATGGCATTGCAGGTGAGCCAACAACATAAAAATCAACCTTCAGATGGGTATGATAAATTCCAGTTCCTATATAAACTTCTTTTCCATAACGTTTTGGTAATAAAGTAGCATTGAGTATAAATTCTTTCAGGACATAATTCCCTACTTGGAAATAATTATGCCCATTCAAGATTGCTTCTACATTTGCTTCTAAAATATTCCCAGACTTATTTGCTCGTCCGCCTTGAGTCAGAGCCATCCTCAATCCCTCTGCCAAAATTATTGCTTATTATACGATTTCACAGAAGCAGTCACAAATATAGCGATTCTCAATTGGGTGCAATATAGTAACAGCAGTGGGTGAACTACCCAATAACTTGCGATCGCAAAAACTCTTTGACTTTCGACCTAAGTACGTTGGCGCAATTAAAGTTAACTGGCTAAGGCTGTCATTTGTCATTGGTCATTTGGTATTAGTAAAGGTTTTAAGCTTATTTACGTTTCGTAACATACTTGACTTTTTTCGCACTAACGTACTTACGATTTTCAATCGGTGAAAAATCAGCATAGGTGAGAATAAAAGTATACCAGCCTATTTATGTACAGGTAGTATTACTTTTATTTTCTTTCATCAAGTTTGTTATTTGGTATGAATTTTGGGGAATCATATAAATGATTACAATCTCACTCAATTTATAACGAACTAACCATCCAATGTCAGAACCTATCAATAGTCCAATTCAGAAAATTTTATTTGGTAGTCCAGGAACCGGTAAAAGCCATAGAGTTCATGAGATAATTGTTCCTCAAAATTTGAGAATAACCAATCAAGATAATATTATAAGAACAGTTTTTCATCCAGAATATACTTATGGGGATTTTTTGGGAAAACTGGTTCCTCTAACAAAAGCAGGAAAGGTAGAGTATAAGTACTATACAGGACATTTTTTAAAAGCATTAGCTAAAGCTTACATAAGAATTTACAAAGCTCACGATAAAGATGGAAATAAGATATCTGAGCCAGAGAATGTTGCCTTAATTATAGATGAGATTAATAGAGGTAACTCATCCGCTATCTTTGGAACTATATTTCAATTACTGGACAGAAAAGAAAATGGCTGGTCTAGTTATGGAATCAGTCTCACAGAAATTGAATTTAATAATCTTTTATCATTAATAGGAACGAAATTTAATTATGACGAGAAAGGAGATATATGTGAATACAAGTTACCTCCTCATGAAGGAGTTACTAAACTCGAAACATTACAGAAAAAAATTAGTTTTTTAAATTTTGATTTGGTGAACCAGACTATTTTATTGCCTCCAAATCTATCTATTATTGGTACTATGAATACCTCTGATAACTCAATTTATTTCATGGATAGTGCCTTTAAACGACGTTGGGATTGGGAATTTGTTGATTGGGATGAAAATACTATATTACCTGAAGGGATATATGGCAAAGCTGGAAATGGAACTTTGGATGAAGAGGAATGGAAAACTTTTGTCAGAAAGCTCAACACTTTCATTAAAAGTCAACACGCCTTTGTTCGTGGTATAGAAGACAAGCAGGTTGGTAATTATTTCATCAAAGAGCGTCCTGTAAAGGCTGAACAGATACGAAATAAACTGATGTTCTTTCTATGGGATAGTGTCTTTAATCGTGATAAAAAGCCACTCAGAAAAATTTTGGGTGTAATAGAAGAAAAAGAACTTGTTACATTTGGTGATTTTACTAGAATGCATAATATTTTTGTTAAAGAAATTATGAAATCTAAAATAGATGAATAAGGGTGAATAATTAAAATTTATAAACAAAATACTTTTGATTTAAAAAATGCTTAATTTCTCCGAACTGAAGCTGGTTAAAGTCAGAGATTACAAAGATAATTTTGTGGGTATCCGCAAATGTGCATCTGGGAATAGTTTTGAGTTTTGTCTGCCAAATGGTTTTGACAATTTCCCAGATGGTGATTTTAACGAAGTAAAGGATTTATTTTTTAAAATGTATCGCACTTTCCGTAAATTTGAGTGTGACAATACGCTTACTAAACGATTTAAGATAAACGAACCTAAATATCAACGAGAACAAGACCAAACTACTCTGTCTGCTGGTGGTATCAGTATGCAGACTCAAGAAGGCGAACCTTGTATGCTTTATAGTAAATTGAGGATGATTGAGCGAGTCTTAGAAGCATATGATGACCTTGCTATAAACTCGATCCAAAAGAAAATCAGACGAAGTGAAGATATTGATTATTCACAAATTCATAAATACTTAGAGCGCGCTATCTACCTTGAAAAAGATGTAATTTACATTGAGGCAATGGATCTGCCGCGTCCGACTGTGCGTTATGAGAGTACTGACTTAGTTAATTTATATTGTTATATTCTTGATGAGATTGTACAACAGTTAGATGGGGATGTACCTGAGAACATTCAAGTTCGTATTCAAGATATTCGTTTTCTTTCCCAACATTTCCAAGATGACTACTTGAATAGTAACCAGTCTATTTTTGACAAAGATACTTTTATAGAAACTAGCAATATTCTTAAAGAAGCTTTAGATAATATAGATAAAAATACTTATTACAAAGACACAGATTATTGGCAACTTTATGAAGCTATTGAAACATTTCTATATGGTGAAATCAATCCCGAACTTAACGATGGTGAATACTGGGGGATACAAAGCTTCTCTCTTATTTGGGAGGATATGTGTAACACCTATTTCTTTAAAGAAAATTATTCTATCTGCTTTGCAGATACGGATATCCCTATTAAGGATTATCAAAATCCCGCAAGGGAAGGTGAGGAGCAAAAGCGAGTTGGTAACTATCCTAGGCAGGTTGATAGGCAAAAAGAGAATAAATATGGTAATAAATGGATTTATAGAACATTGTCAAATATTTCTTACCCACAAAAAGAAGGTAGTTTCTTTGGATGGAATCAACTACTTTGTATCGAATTTAATCCTCGTCCTGGAACTTTAGTCTATTCTAATCCTAATTCTAAATATAATGATGTCTATAAAAGAGATAGAAGCACAAAGGAAGTACTACGTCGCTTTCCTTGTCCTGATTTAGTTTTAAAAAATGACTCGGAGAATGAAATTGAGTTACGTATTGTAGACTATAAAGATGTTCCAATTGATTTTTACTATAAAAACTTTAAATTACCATTAGATAAAGCTGATAATAAATATAGAAATGATATCATAAAACAACTTACTTATGAGTTGGCATTACAGCAAACACATAAGGTTTCAATAAATATATTTTTTATTCCTTACTATTATAAAAATTTTGGTAGTTTAGGAGAAGTCGAATCTGATTTAAATATTAAAGGAATTAAAGTTTTTAAAGCTAACTTCATGTTTATTCAAGAAATATATTTAAATGAAAAGTTATGAATGATGAAATAGGTATTATTGGAATTCGCTCTGAAAGCTTATGTTTTGACAGTGATTACATTCCTTTTATTCATTTTACAAAACAAGTGCAAAAAGATGCAGTAGAAAAATATATTTTAGAAGAAGTAGAGAATTTCTTTAAAACTATTTTAAAAATTAATGTTCCAGCAACTCAGATCCCTTATCATAAAACTATTGCAAAATCTGATTTCATGGCAATAGATATCAGTTATTTTTATGAAAATATTTTTTATGATTTAGGAGATCGGGGTGAAGATGGAAAGTTAAAACCAAAAATCAAATGGGGTATTACTTTCGATGAAGAATGCGTTCCAATTCGAGTAGCAAATGCATTTAAAGCAGGATTAGAGGAAAAAATAGGTTACTTTGATCGTCGCCCAGGTCGTCCATATTTGCAATATCGCTCATACAACCGATATCCACCTTATCGTCAATACGGCACTATTGATATTAATGGAACTCCTATTTTTTACTACCTTCAATTTACACTTCAAGAAATTTTAGATGTTATTAAAGAATTACCAAAATCTTAAAATTAAAATCTAAAATTATTGGAACTGGTATACAGTCATAAACTTCGATAATGTCTAATTCTGCGGCTGTAAAGATAGTTAATTTTCTAGCCATGTCGTTGAGAGATTCTGGCTTTTACCTCTTCCCAACTGTTGCCAGTGGCTGGATTTTGTAGATATTGGGCTTTGCGACGAGCTAGCTCTTGTTTCTGCCAATCTAAAACTGGGAGTGCTGCTGGTGTAGCGGCGATCTCATCCCATAAATCTTCTACCAGTTGGAGTTTTTCCGCTCTCGAAAGACTAGAGAGTTCGGGAAATACTGAGTTCATGGTTTTCTCTGATTTTATTCACCTTCATTATTACACCCCGAAACTGCCATATCTATAACAACATTTATAATAACTGGAATTGAGCTTGGATAAATTTTAGTGATTTCGCCTTGACTTCAACCTGTTTGTGCTTCAGTATGACCATTGCGGATAGACCATGCTAGTT
>NZ_JAIVFV010000177.1 GCF_020829445.1 Nostoc sp. CHAB 5836 | reverse complement strand
AGCATACAAGAACTTTTTTACTGATTTAAAGAAAGCTAAAGGCAGAAAAGGTGTAGGTTTTCCTAAATTCAAAAAGAAACACGGATGTAAGCAGTCTTACAAAACTAATCTCACCAACGGCAACATACAGATAATAGAGAATGGTTTAAAACTTCCAAAGTTAGGCTGGATAAAATTTCACAAGTCTCAGGACATTGCCGGGAAGCTTGTAAACGTCACCATAACTCGTACTTCTGCTGGTAAATACATTGCTAGTATTTTGTGTGAAACAGAGATAGAAAAATATCCCCAAGTGACGCAAAGTATTGGTTTAGACTTGGGAATTAAATCTTACCTTGTTACAAGCAATAGTGAAGTTTTAGATAATCCAAAGTATTATAGAACTCAAAAAAGGAAATTACGTAAAGCACATAAAAAACTATCCCGTAGTGTAAAAGGTAGTAACAATAGAGTCAAAGCGAAAATCAAGCTGGCTCGTACTCACGAACGCATTACGAATTTGAGAGATGACTTTTTGCACAAGTTGTCAACCCGTTTAATCAAAGAAAATAGTATTATCTGTATTGAAGATTTACGAGTTACCAACATGGTGAAGAATCACAAATTAGCATTGAGTATTTCAGACGCTAGTTGGTCTAAGTTCGTTACCATGCTTGAATATAAAGCTTTGTGGCATGACAGGCTTGTGCAAAAAGTCGGTACGTTTTATCCCTCCTCTCAGACTTGTAACTGTTGTGGTTTTATCAACCCACTAGTCAAAGATTTAAATCTGCGTGAATGGTCTTGTCCACAATGCAATAGTTATAATTTGAGGGATAAAAACGCAGCACTTAATATATTAAGCGAGGGTTTGAGATTACTAACCGCCGTCGGTACGCCGGAGGTTATAAAAAACGCCTGTGGAGAACTTGTAAGTCCTGAAGTAATTCAGGCAGAGATCGTTGAAGCAGGAATCACGCGACTTCAAGTCGTGTGAGGTTCAAGTCACTGAACTGTATTGTAATATAAATAAGTTGTCAGTTGTTTTGTAAGAAAACAACTGACAACTGACATTTTTTGAATTTTCCGCAAAATCCAAAATCCAGGATGGTATTAATCCCTATAGGTAGTAGCACTTGGGGTATTAGGGTCACGATAAGTGGTCGCTTGTTTTTTGCCAGCCAAACCAGCTAAACCTAATAGACCAATCAATCCTAGCCAACCCCAATCAAAATCGTTGCGATCGTCAGTGGTCGTTGTTGGAGCAGTAGTGACTCCGGGGTCATTAGTTGTTTGAGCTTGTGCAGATAGAGTTAAGGGTAAAATTCCCATACTCAAGGTCAGAATGCCAGCACCAACAGCTGTAATCAAATTACTTTTCATAAGTTGTGAAAATTCCTATGCCATCTGAACTTACTCACAACTTTATCTAGTCTCAACCTTAGAAAAATCAATCTAAGGCTATAAACTAGGCATTTTCATAACTCACGCTGTGGATACATAACATGGTTTTCACAGCAATCCGTTTGTTACTCTGGTGTGGTAGTTAAGTACGTCGGCGTAATTAAAGTTAACTGGCTAAGGCTGTCATTGGTCATTTGTCATTGGTCATTTGTCATTTGTCATTTGTCACTTGTACTGAGCGAAGTCGAAGTATTGGTCATTGGTCACTTGTACTGAGCGACTTGCCCTGAGCGTAGCCGAAGGGAGTCGAAGTATTGGTCATTGGTCACTTGTACTGCCCTTGTCTACGAGAGGCTGCGCCAACGACTACGCTCAGGAACCGCGTTCGCGTAGCGTCTCGCAGAGAAGTCGAAGTATTGATTATTAGTAAGGGTTTTAAGCTTATTTCCGTTTCGTAACATACTTGGTTTTTTTCACACCAACGTACTTAGTTCACCCTCAATAGTTTTTCATTGCCCGTTGAATGTCACGCTGATCTTGGCGTCGTTTTAGGTCTTCTCGCTTATCGTGGAGCTTTTTACCTTTGCCAAGGGCTATACTCACTTTTAGCCAGCCTCGTTTGAGATACATTTTTAAAGGGATTAAAGTTAATCCCTGCTGTTCTACTTTGCCAATAAGCTTACGGAGTTCTTGGCGATGCAATAGTAGCTTGCGCGTACGCCGTGGTTCATGATTAAAATATTGTCCACTAGCGTTGTAAGGCGAGATATGCACATTGATCAACCATGCTTCGCCATTGCGAAGCAAAGCATAGCCATCTTGGAGATTGACTTTCCCCGCACGAATCGACTTCACCTCTGTTCCTGTCAATTCAATTCCAGCTTCGTAAGTTTCTAGAATTTCATACAAATAACGGGCTTGACGGTTGTCGCAAATAACTTTGTAACCTTCGTTCTTGTCGCTCATTGATAATTTTGCGTGCTTTAAATGTACCTAAAAAATTATTTGGATTGGCTTGTCAATTATCGGGTGTATCTTAGAATCGCTATAAATGGTGAACTGTATATCACTAATTTAGCTTTTCTAAGTTCACAATTAAGGTTTTCTGGCAGCCATTCTCCTTTATTGATGAGTTGTTACAAATTACAAAGCTCTCCACGCCTCCCAAGCACAGTGAGTTAAGGGTGAGTTAGACTTCGTTAATCTTCCTAATGATTTAAGATTTTCTTTATAAATAAACCCTAGAGACAGTCATTAACTGGTAATCCTGTCATAGTATGAAACATAAGAACACTATTATTGTCTGTGTTCACCGATGGAGTAGATAGAAGCAAATTTCTGAGTAAAAAAATGCTAGGGGTGTATTATCCATGCCCTTGACGATCCTTGTAGTGGATGATGATTTGGGCACTCGTCTGTCTGTCAGCGACTATCTTGAACTGTCTGGCTACTCAGTGATCACGGCTAATGACGGTCAAGAGGCCTTGTTTATGGTGGATGAGTATCATCCTGATTTGATTGTCACGGATATCGTTATGCCACGGATGAATGGCTATGAGCTGGTGCGCCGGGTGCGTCAACAACCAGTGTTTCGTTTATTGCCTGTAATTTTATTAACGGCACGCATTAAGACCCAGGAAAGAATTCTAGGCTACCAGTCAGGGTGCGATTTATATTTACCCAAGCCTTTTGAACTGGAAGAGTTAGCAGCAGCGATCCGCAATCTTTTGGAGCGATCGCAAATTATTCAATCAGAGTATCGTTTTTCTCATAAAGAGAGTTTGGGCATTTCCGGCTCGACAAAAGCGGGAGATGCCGATAATTCTCTGTCCGCTCAAATTCATAAATCCCATCTGCACTCATCCCTAACTCATAGAGAACAAGAAGTCTTAGACTTATTGACTCATGGTCTTTCTAACGCCGAAATGGGTCACCAGCTACACCTGAGTCCTCGAACCGTGGAAAAGTACGTTAGTAGTTTACTGAGAAAAACCTCAACCAGCAACCGAGCCGAATTAGTGCGTTTTGCGATGAAGCATGGTTTGGTGGAATAAAAGTTAGGAGTTAAAAGTGAGGAGTGAGGAATTATAGCAGAAGTCATGTATTTGAACCACATCTGTTGTAGGGGCACAGCAATGCTCATCGGTGTTCAATCTTCAAAGCCCCTCTTGGCCTCGGAGAGGGGTTTGGGTAGAGGTCTGCCGACTTGTGTATAGACGGTAGCCCCGTTCACGGGGAGGGGAGATTTTGTCACTAGACAAAAGCCGGATGGGGTTGCGAGGGCATAATTATAGCGCAATACACTTGGGTTAAGCATTTCGTGCATAATGTTAAGTACTATTACTTATTGACAAAAGTTATATAGTCTTAACCTCTCACCGATGATTGCATCCAAAGGAGAACCGCTATAGTAATTGAGTAGACTTGGTATGACGCCATTGCAAGGGTTTCACGTCAGGACTATTTCATTCTCATCTAGCCCATTCGTGATATTTTAGAATTACGTCTCATTTATCAATAAGCAATAGTACTTAAAACATCCGGAAAAATGGGGTTAGAAACACAATTTTTCGGCAAGCGATCGCTTAATTTTGATACTCCTCATTTATTTTTACGCCATTAATTAAGTATAAAAGTTAACTTAATACTTAAACTGCCTCTCAATTTTAAGCAAAATTACTAATTGACAAAAATAACTTTGTTTTAACCTCTCACGAATGCATCTAGCCCGCCTCAGAATGAATTCTGAGTCTAATAGCAAAAGTAGTCTAAAGACTACTGAGAAAAGCTTATAGTTTCTTAAAACGGACTTTAGTTATTAGCCCGGAACTTTAGTTCCGGGTGGTTTATGTCTAGGCTGAAATAGCCCTGGTTTCACGTTAAGTTGACACCAATGAGCAATGTTCCCTACCCCGTGGTCTATTTACCTGAAAATAGCTGTAAAACTCCTAACTCCCAACTCCTAACTCCCAACTCCTAACTCCTAACTCCCAACTTCTAACTCCTAACTCCTAACTCCTAACTCCTAACTCCTAACTTTGATGAGCAGACCTTCACAAGCATCGATCAGTAAATCAACAACCTGATTAAATCCCTCTTGACCACCATAATAAGGATCTGGAACATCCGTCAGGGTGTGTCGAGAGCAAAATTCGCACATCAAACGCACTTTATGCCGATACTGCTTAGTTTGATCAAGAGTGAGGATGTTCTCATAATTTTCTTGATCCATCGCCAAAATCAAATCAAAGTCTTGAAAGTCTGACTTTTGAAATTGGCGTGCTTGACCACGCAGTTTAATTCCCAACTTTGTAGCAGCCGCAACACTCATGCGTCTGTCAGGTGGGCTACCAATGTGATAACTAGATGTACCAGCAGAATCACAGAGGATGTGTTCGCTTAAGCCAGCCTGCTCAATTAGATGATTCATGATATTTTCTGCCGATGGCGATCGGCAGATGTTACCTAAGCAGACAAACAGCAACTTGTAAGCCATAGATATTTTTTGTCCTTTGTCAAGAGTCAAAAGTCATTTGACCAACGACCATGACTCTTGACTAAAATCCAGGTAACTCCAACCCACTGGTTAATTCTTCCATGCGTTCCCGCATTGTTGCTGTGGACTTGTTGTAGGCTTCTTTCATTGCCACTGTCACTAGATCAGAAAGTACCTCAGCACCTTCCCCTAGAGCATCTGGAGAGATTTCTACCCGCTTGGGTTCTTGGTTCCCACTGACAATTACCTTCACCAGACCACCGCCAGATTCTCCTAGAATCTCCATTTGCTCCAATTCTTCTTGGAGTCGCTTTGCACCTTCTTGAACTTGCTGCGCTTTCTTAAAAGCTTCGGCCAGTTCCTTCATTTTTCCTAACCCAAAGCCGAATCCTTGCCCTTTACCTGTCATAATTATTTGTACGCTCGTGCGTTGAATAACAAATCAAATTCAATTATAAATGCGGTAAGTAATTTGCCTCTTTTTTTACCAATAATTAATGCGTCATAGACTGGAGAGTAGGGAATTGCGAATTGGGGACTGCACATTGGTTATTAATTCTTCTCCCTCATCTCCCCATTCCCCACTCCCCATTTTTTATCCACAAGCACCTTGAAACTCTCCGAGCATTTTGACTTCTGGCTCTAAATTAATAGACCAACGTTCTTGTACCTGATGTTGGATGTGGCGAATGAGACAGAAAATATCGCTAGCTTTTGCTCCACCCCGGTTAACGATGAAATTAGCATGGAGCAGTGCTACTTGCGCTCCACCAATTTGGTAGCCTTTTAGACCAGTTTGTTCAATTAACCAGCCAGCGCTGTAAGGTTTGGGATTGCGGAATACACTACCACAACTGGGGAAGTTGTATGGTTGGGTGCTTAACCGATGCTTTTTGTGTTCTTTGGTGATTGCCATAACTTTTGCTGGGTCGGCACCTGGGGCGAGTTGTAAGGTGGCTTGGGTGACTATGCGTTGGCAACGCCTCTCCGAAGGAGACTCGCCACTTTGCAATAATGAAGTCCGGTAGCTATAACCTAACTGTTCCGGCGTAAGAGTTTCCAGCGTACCATCGGGTGAAAGTACTTGGGCGCTAACTAACATATCTGCGATACAGCTATTATGTGCCCCTGCATTCATCACTACAGCACCTCCTGCTGTACCGGGAATACCAACAGCCCACTCCAGTCCTTGCCAACCTAATTCGGCTGCTGCCCATGCCAAACTGGGAATTGATTCTCCGGCTGCAACAGTTAATTGACCAGTCTCTGGGTCAAAGTTGCTGAAGCGGAGATGACGAGTCGCAATGACTAAGCCTGATATGCCGCGATCGCTCACCAGCAAGTTAGAACCTGCTCCCAGTATTGTCACCTTTAAATTACGTTCTTTTGCATACTTAAGGCTTGCTTGTAGTGCTTCTAAGTTTCGAGGAGCAGCGTACAAATCAGCGGCTCCACCAACTCTATAGGAAGTGAAGGCTGACAAAGAAGCCTGAGACTTAATGGCACAATCCGTACTGGGTAAGTAAATTACTTCACTCTCCACGGAGTTAGTTGTTTGCTGTTTCTTTGTATTCAAAGCAGAAACTGTGCAGACGTTTCCAGCTGCCTGGGAAATGGTCATTTTTACTTTGTTTTGGTAAAATTTTTACATTTATTTACCGCAAAGATACGGTAATAGAATTAACCGATGAAACCGTTGCTAGAGGCGTGCTTTGCTCAGAAATAAAACTTTGCAAAGTCTCCACTTAGGACGTGGCTTTAGCTGGCTCACGAAGTGTCGTAATTACTTCAGGAATCACCTGATTCAAGTTCCCAGCGCCCAGAAACAGGGCCAAGTCTCCTGGGCGTAGTGTTTGTAGCAAGTACTCACACACGGCGAGTAAAGTTGGTTGATAAACTACCTGCGAATGGTGTTGAGCAATTTCTGCCGTTAGATGTTCACCACTAATTTGCCCTAAATTTGGTTCCCCTGCACTGTAAATATCAGTCAGCACCACCAAATCAGCATGGGTAAAGGACTCGGCAAATTCTTCTAAAAAGGTCAGAGTACGGCTATAGCGATGGGGTTGGAAGATCGCAACCACTCTTTGCCCTGGTCTTGCTTGTAAACGGGCTGCGGCAAGAGTAGCACGAATCTCGCTGGGGTGATGAGCATAGTCATCAATGAAGGTAATGCCATTGACTTCACCCCGGAACTCAAAGCGACGTCTTGCTCCTTCAAAGGTGGCGATACCTTTGGCAATTGCTCCAAACTCTAAGCCTAAGACGCGACCAACAGCCACTGCTGCTAGGGCATTGCTGAGATTGTGCCGACTGAGCAGGCGTAACTTCAACACACCCAAAGCTTTGCCTCTTTCCCAAACTAAAGCGGTGGTACCATCAGCCCGATAATCAATATTGGTGACGGTGTAATCAGCGTCGGGATCTGAGTGTAAGCTGTAACTGATTGTGGGTTGTAAGCGATCGCGCACTGTAGCACAGTCAATGCTACCTATTAACGTTTTACAACCCTTCGCAAATGTCTGGAAGATGTCAATTACTTCTTCTAATGTGTCGTAATGGTCTGGATGATCGAGTTCAATATTGGTGATGATGCCAATCTCTGGAGTATGTTTTACCAAGGAACCATCAGATTCATCTGCTTCGGCTACCAAATATTGGCTTTGTCCCAATCGAGCATTGCCAGACCATGCATTGACTTCGCCACCTACTAAAATCGTTGGGTCTAGACCTGCTTCCAGAAGCATATAGCCAATCATGCTACTAGTTGTCGTTTTGCCGTGTGTTCCTGCCACTGCAATACTGTGGTAATCGGCAATTAAAGCTGCTAGTACATCTGAACGATGTAAAATTGGGCAACCTAATTCCAGCGCTGCTTTGTATTCTAAATTATTCGTGTTAATTGCTGTTGAACAAATGACTTGAGGCAGTTTTGAGTTAGTAGCAGTAAGTAATTGTTCTTGTGAATTTAATACTACTGTATTCACCAATACCTGAGGGCGAAAGAATTCGAGATTGCTGGCCTCTTGTCTACCAAAAATATGAGCGCCCATAGATTCCAACTTGTGCGTCATGTGATTAGGACGAAGATCCGAACCCGATACTGGAAATTGCCGCTTGGCGAGAATGTATGCCAGAGCAGACATACCTATACCACCGATGCCAATGAAATGAAATGGTCTACCACTAAAATCTACAGAATTAGTCATTTATTACTCCTCTTACACCACACCACACCATAATCACAAATGACACGCGTATCATAACAGGAATTTGATTTTTACCGGAACTACTCCTGTATCATGTTGATGTTTGATGCCCAAATCATCTTTCTGATATGCTTTTCCTGGTTCAGAATGATTTTACCTTGGTTGGAGCTTTTTGCTATTTCTAAATTGTTCTTAAGATTATTCTGGAAATTTTGGCTGCATCGGGAAAGAAATTCTTGTAATGTCAAATACATATTTTTGGCTACCTTACTGTAATTGGCTACATAATACATTGTTTAGTGAAACTAATTTGAAATTGCATCAAGTGTAGGCGTCAATTGAGTACAATAGTACATTGGGAATGAAACTATTTTTCAATTGCATAAAACCCAGGCATAACTGGATGCACAAACTAGCAATTTTTGGCGGCACATTTGATCCAACTCATTGGGGACACCTGCTCATAGCCGAGACAGCTTTGCATCAAGTATCCCTCGAAAAGGTAATTTGGGTGCCATCCCTAAATCCTCCTCACAAAGAAGCCGGTTTGTTTGAGCATCGTGTGCAAATGCTGCAATTAGCCATAAAAGATAACCCAGCGTTTACTGTCTCACAAGTAGAGGCAAATCGCTCTGGGACTTCTTATGCCATTAACACCCTAATTAACTTATCTGCTGCTTACCCAAATACTCACTGGTACTGGATTGTGGGCTTAGACACTTTCCAAACCTTACCCGGTTGGTACCGTGGACACGAACTAGTACAAATGTGTGATTGGCTAATCGCACCCCGACTACTAGGTGGTGAGACTATAACTCAAAGCAAATTAATCTGCAAGCAAGTGGAGCAACAACTCAGGGAGCGGTCACACAACATTAACTGGCAACTCTTGGATATACCTTTACTAGGAGTTTCGTCAAGTCTAATTCGCAAATTTTGCCGCGATAACTTCGTCAACGCCAAGGGCGAACGCCAGTCAATTCGTTATTTAGTCCCGGAATCGGTGAGATTATATATCACTAACAACAATCTCTACTCCCACAAATCTGAATAAATTATGTGTTTTTTTATTGATCTAAGACTTTATGGTTAAAAGTGCCCCCCCTCTTTGCGATATGATTGGGGTCAACGATATCAACATATAAGCATAAATACAGAGGGCAAGACACTGTGATTAGAGTTGCAATCAACGGTTTCGGGCGGATTGGACGTAACTTTGCGCGTTGCTGGGTGGGTAGAGAGAATAGTAAAATCGATCTTGTCGCTATTAATGACACTTCAGACCCTAGAACCAATGCTCACCTGCTGAAGTATGACTCAATGCTGGGGAAAATCAAGGGTGCTGAGATTAGTGCCGATGATAACTCTATCATCGTTAACGGCAAGACCATTAAGTGCGTATCTGATCGCAACCCAGAAAACTTGCCCTGGAGAGATTGGGAAATTGACCTAATTATCGAAGCAACGGGGGTGTTTACTAGCAAAGAAGGAGCGCTCAAGCACGTAAATGCTGGAGCCAAGAAAGTTCTGATTACCGCTCCTGGTAAAAACGAGGATGGCACTTTTGTGATTGGTGTGAATCATCATGACTATGACCACAACAGACACCACATTATCAGTAATGCTAGCTGTACTACCAACTGCTTGGCGCCCATCGCCAAGGTGTTGAATGATAAGTTTGGCATCATCAAAGGTACGATGACTACCACCCACAGCTATACAGGTGATCAGCGCTTGCTAGACGCTTCTCACCGGGATTTGCGACGGGCGAGGGCCGCAGCGATCAATATTGTACCCACCTCTACTGGTGCGGCAAAAGCAGTGGCACTGGTTATTCCAGACCTCAAAGGCAAGCTAAATGGTGTTGCCTTACGCGTACCTACCCCGAACGTCTCAATGGTAGATTTCGTAGTTCAGGTTGAGAAGCGTACTATTACGGAAGAAGTTAACCAAGCTCTCAAAGATGCTGCTGAAGGCCCACTTAAAGGCGTTTTGGACTATAGCGAACTAGAACTAGTATCTTCCGATTATCAAGGTAGTGATGCTTCTTCAATTGTGGATGCCAACTTGACTTTGGTCTTGGGTAATGACTTAGTAAAAGTTATGGCGTGGTATGACAACGAGTGGGGTTACAGCCAACGAGTCTTGGATTTAGCTGAATTGGTAGCCCAAAAGTGGGAATAATTAGTCATTAGTCATTGGTCATTGGTCATTGGTCATTAGTGATTAGTTTTTCATAAAGGACAAATGACAATTAGTCATTGGTTTTTCACAAATGACAAAGGACAAAGGACTATTGACCAAAATGTTGAAATCCCTGGCTAAGACTCAGAACTTGGTCAGGGAATTTTTTTTGTTGATCGTGTAATAGTACTGTTGATCCAGCTGTAATTCTACCGACGATCGCAGCATCTTGACCAAGATGTTGTACTAAGGCTGATGCTGGTTCTTGTGGTAAGCACAGCACTAGTTCAAAGTCTTCTCCACCGTATAGAGCATATTCTAGGGCTTGCTCTTGTGTCAGCCAATGGTTAAAAGTTTTTGGTACGGGAATTTGTCTGTGTTCTAAGACAGCGCCAACGCCACTGGCGCGGCAAATTTGGATAATTGCGTCAGCCAAACCATCGCTGCTATCCATACCAGCAATGGGGGGTGGAGAGTTAGGAGTTAGGAGTTGGGTGTTAGGAGTTAAGATTTTCTGGAGGATGGGTAAGACATCTAATCGTGGCTGTGGGCGCTGGTGTGCGCGGATTAGAGCCGTGTGTTCTGGATTTTTGAGATTTTGCCCGAATTCGGGATGCAAGAGCAGTTCTAAGCCAGCGTGAGAGGCTCCATGAACGCCTGTAACAACGATCGCATCTCCGATAACAGCAGCAGAACGGCGGATAATTCGATGAGGGTTAACTTGACCAAAAGCGGTAATTGCCAGAGTAGTCACAGGCGATCGCACAATATCACCTCCGACAATTGCTGTATTGTATTTTTGCAGGCATTCTGTCATTCCCTGGTACAACCGTTCCACCCAATTCACCCTCACTTCGCCAGGAAGTCCCAAACCGACGGTGATTCCCAATGGGAAAGCACCCATTGCGGCTAAATCTGATAAATTGGCAGCAGCAGCCCGCCAACCAGCATCTTCTGGGGAAGTGGTGAGGTTGCTAAAATGTATGCCATCAACTAGCACATCTGTAGTCACCACCAAAGATTGCTCTGGTGCAGTTTCAAGTACTGCTGCATCATCGCCGATAATTTCTGGAGGACAGAAGCGCTGCAATCTTTCCAAAAGACCTTGTTCACCAATGTCTTTTACTTGTTGAGAAGATAACTCACTGTTCACAATCGGTTTTCTGTATTGCAAAATTACTAAGAAAACGGAGAATTTGCTTTACTGTTTAAGATAAGGGTATCGTCTAGGAGACAGTTGGGATGGTAACAACACCAGTAACCAGCATCACATTTGAGGAGTACTTAACCTATGATGATGGCAACGATTTCCATTATGAACTGGTGGATGGCAAGCTAGAGCTAATGAATCCACCTACTATTGAACATTTCCTGATTGCCAAATTTCTTGAGCAATTACTAGATGCAGAAATTAAACGTTGCGGCTCACCTTGGCTGACTTTTCGGGAAAGTGGGGTGAGAACGGGTATAAATAAATCTAGGTTGACTGATTTGTGTGTAGTGACAGTGGAACAAGCCAGAGAATTATTAAATGCCTCAGCAGTATTTGAGTCACCGCCGTTATTAATTGTCGAGGTGGTCAGTCCAGAGTCGGTGAAACGGGACTATCGCCATAAGCGTTCTGAATATGCGGCCTTAGAGGTTTTTGAATATTGGATTGTAGACCCATTGCAAGAAAAACTTTCGGTGTTACTACTGGAAGATGGATTTTACGAAGAAACAGTTTTTACAGCAACTCAGCAAATAATATCACGGACTTTTCCCGAATTAGCGATCGCAGTTGATCAGATATTCACCGCCAGTAATTTGAGTTAGAACTTAGCGCTCTTTTATGACTCTCACGAGATAAAAGTTACAAACCAATGTTTCTGATTAGTTTTTATAAATTTAGGCGTAGGTTGGGTTGAGGAACGAAACCCAACAGCAAGAATCCTTAATTTTGTTGGGTAACACTGAAATTCAACCCAACCTACAAATATTTTATTTTTTCAGAGTAATAAAAGAGCGTTAGAGCCAGGGCAAATATAATTCACGGCTATACAGGCAAAGTCCGCCTCCTCGGACTAAGGAAAGATTGAGGATTTTAAACCCACGGGGGTGGGTTTTGCCTGTGTAGTCGCGGTTTATAGCCGCCGATTTAATCTCTTCTTACGCTGCTTGCGGCTCAAGCAGATTTTCTATTCCCTGAACCACTTTTGCCGATTCAATTTTGTCACCCGCCTTCAGTTTATCCAAAACTTCTTTGCCTTCAGTGAGATAGCCAAAAACGGCATAACGACCATCTAATAGGTTGCGTCCGGCGGGGGTGAGTTCTGGTTCAAACAGAAAGAAGAAAAATTGTGATGAACCACCATTTACCTCACTTTCGGGACGAGCCATCACCACTGCACCAAAGGCAGAAAAAGGCAAAACTGGCATATCAACGTAACGACCAGCTTCTTCGAGAGTAATGCCATAGGTAGGTGCTTTATCGCCTTGAACTAAGATTTCTAAAGGAATAGCGCGATATTTGCCTGTTGTTGGGTCAATGAAACCCACGTCTTTTCCAACGGGGTCTCCAGTTTGGAGAAAGTAAGATTCTTCAGAACGGGTAAATTCTAAGCCATTATAAAAACCCCTCTGTACCAAATCTACAAAATTACCAGCAGTGACAGGGGCGCTGTACCCGTCTACTACGATAGTCAAATCGCCTTTATTAGTTTTGAATTCTACAGTGGCACGACCTTTAAGTTGCGGCAGGTTACTATACTCGCCAGGTACTTCAAAGGGGAATTGTCTCACCATTGACTCTTCTATCTGAGTGACGAGATTCAGAAGTTTAGTTCTCTCTTGCAGAATTTGTTCTTTATCTTTGCTCTTCGCCAATTCTGACAATTTACTCACCCCAGATTTCAACTCGCTAATCCAAGCTTCAGCTTGGGGTTGGCGTTCTTCAAGAACGCTTGTTAAGATTTGCGAAGGTTTATCGAGAATACGGGATGCTTGGCTGATGTCTTTGGAAATAGCACCCCAGCGCCGATTCGCCCGCAGTTGGGCAGAGATGTCCTCTAAACTGCCTTGTAGTTCCCGCACAGGTTTATTATCTATCGGGAGTGCATAGCGTAACAAAGCTTTACCATCGGTAATTGCGTTGCCGGCTGGCAGTGCAGCGCTACTGAAGGGAGTCCACCCAGCTGTAGTTATGCCTAAAAATATTGTTACCAGCAGTATTGCCATTAGGCTGTTCTTCAGCCAGGATTTTAATAAGTTAAGCATGGGATAACTCAAATGCAGCATTGAATTGTTGACTGGACGTAACCCATACATAATCTTCCCATGTTAGGTGATGAGGGAGATGGGGGAGATGAGGGAGATGAGGGAGATGGGGGAGATGGGGGAGATGGGGGAGATGAGGGAGA
>NZ_JAIVFV010000176.1 GCF_020829445.1 Nostoc sp. CHAB 5836 | reverse complement strand
TGTGATAGCATATACGGCAATTATTTCGTTTAGCATACAGCCCTCCTAATTTTCTTCTTGGAGGGCATTTTATTGCTTAACACACCCCGAAGCGATCGCCCATAAGAGTAACTAGCAACTTGGGTTATTATTTCTAACCATGAAGTTGGAAATTGATCTAATTCTCGATTAATATACCAAATCCAGATATGAGTATCTAGGATAATTATTTCAGACATTCCCAATCTTGGTCATTAACAAGAGAATTTACCAAGTCTCCTAATGTTTTTCCCTTACCAGCAATCAAGGGTGAAGGTTGACGACGTTTTTCAGTTTGGGGTGGGATCTCTTCTAGAATTGAGATCATAATTCGAGCGGACTTAAGATGGGGTTTTTCGGTTAACCACGTTATTTCGCCATTTTCATAGAGGGCTTCGTATTGCATGGGTTGAGTGATTGACTTTCTTGGTAATATTATAATGGTGATTTGTAAGGTTTCGTTCCTCGACCCAAGGGACAAGAACGCGATGGCCTAGCCCAAGTAGGCATTGCACTCATGGATTTTCCCAAAGCGATCGCCCGGCTAATTTGACCAATGCGGATAGTACCATCTTGAAACTGAATTCCACCCACATCTAGTCTAAACTCCAGTTAATTACGAATTACGAATTACCATAAGTTGCTTGCAAACGTTGTAAAAGATATTCACCCGCCAGGATAGGCGGATAAATAGGCGATTGTTCTTTCTGACAACTTTCCAGACAAGCTATTTCTGTATCATCATTAGGATGACAGAAAAAAGCCATAGAATACCGCGACTGATTCATCCTGTCATCATTGGGAATCATTACTCGATGCTTGGTTGAGCAAAACAGATGATTTGTCCACCGTTGCATTAAATCGCCAGTATTGACTATTACTGTATCAGCAATTGTAGGCGCGGCAATCCACTCTCCAGATGCTGTCTGCACTTCCAACCCGCCAACGTCATCTTGGAAAAGTAAGGCAATACTACCATAATCGGAATGTTCACCAGCACGTACTTGTCCGGGTTTCGGTGGTGTTTGTAATGGCGGATAATGGAGCGATGTCTACGACGGGCTACGCCTACGCAAGGTATGATTTTGTTGATTATGTCTGATAGTAAAAAAATCTTCTGCCAATTCCAACGCCAACGCAAATGCTTGTAATATTGTGTTAGCCAGTTCTGTGCAACTATCATAAAAGGCGACAATAGAAGTATCTATCTCTATAGCCGCTTGTTTGTTTAGATTAAACGCCTCTTTCAAGTCGCCTGGTTTATCGAAAAAGTAAAGGTTCAAAACCTCGCCCCTTGTGGGCGAAAAAATCCTTGTATCTCAAGGTAGGTAAAAACCCCACCCCTTGTGGGTGGCTGAGTTTAATTGCGAATTGCGAATTGCGAATTGCGAATTGGTTTTATTGGGGTCAAGACGTTCTCTCTCAATCTCAACGTATCCTGTATTATTAAATTCATCATTCCAAGGTTGCTTTTGCTTAACTTCTAAAGGTAAATTGAAGAAAGATTTACTCAGAGTAAATACTTGCTTAATTAGGTCTTTTGATATTCCCGAATTTTGCAAGTACATGAAGCCAATTTCATGACAAGCTTGATAGATTTTTTTTACAAAAGCTTGGCGATTTGCTGCATTGCCATTGGTGAAGTCAGTTAAATCAATTACCGGAATGATAACCATTGATATTTGTATATTTTTGATTTAGTTTGGTTTTTAAATTATGAATATTCGTTGTGAAACTCTGGAAGATTACACCGTAATAGCTGAGGTGAATAAATTAGCCTTTGATCAGGAAAACGAGGCTAAAATTGTCGAGAAAATTCGCAATTCTGACAGATACATTCCAGAATTTTCTCTGGTTGCAGAGGTTGAAAATGTTGTAGTTGGTCATATTTTATTCAGCTATATTGATTTGGTAGGTGAAGAAACACTACAAGTACTTGGTCTAGCACCTTTAGCAGTTCATCCACAGTTTCAAAGACAGGGTATTGGTAGCGCATTAATCAAAGCAGGGTTAGAAATAGCAGAGGCAAAGGGAGAAGCCATAGTCATTGTACTTGGTCATCCCCACTTCTATAGTCGTTTTGGCTTTCAGGCTTCTGTTGTTTATGAAATTGAGTCTCCTTTTCCAATACCAGAGGATGTCTTCATGGTTAAACCACTGCAAAGCTATCAAAAAAAGTATAAAGGGAAAGTTGTTTATCCAGCTGCTTTTGATGGAGTATAGTACAATACAGTTCAGTTAAGCATTTCTTTCTTCTCTTTGCGTCCAACTCTTACGAGACGCTGCGCGAAGGCGTCCTTCTCCCTTGGCGCTAGCCTCTCCCTTTGGGAGAAGGGGAGACGCTACGCGATGGCGGTTCGTTAAAAAAACTGACTTTTACTCAGAGTTTTAGCCTTAACCCAAGCGTATTGGAGTATAGTATTATTTCCGCATATAATAAAGTGCAATCAACTTGGCGGATGCCAGCCTGCTTGAACCCAGTTTTTACGCACAGTAACAGCCAAACTATTATTTAATCTGAGAGCTTTGACTGTAGCACGACCACAGGGAGTTATAGGGACAATTTCTGTTCCCTCTGTACTCCAAGTAAAATGTGCTTTCCACTGTTGTTGACGAGGATTAAATAGAGAAACTGTTTTGCCAGATTGAGAATCTAAACCCTCGGTTTGTGTCCACTTGTATTGATTACATAATTCACAAGCTAAACACAGATTATCTTCTGTATCAACTCCTCCTTTTGCCAAAGGTTGTATATGGTCAATTTGCAATCTGCCCATAATATAATCTTGGTGGCTGAGACAATATTCACAGCGATTTTCTGCCCGTTGTCTAACTTTTTGGCGGATGATTTCAGACGGAGAACTCATGATGATAAAGGAGTTTTTATTCCCCGCCTCACTGCTTCAGCTAAACCTTCTGACTTTCTTAATTGTCCGATTTGGTAAATCGACATTAAAACTAACAGTTCATAGCGTTCTGGTTCCGTCAATCCGGTATTTTTTCCTTTAGCTTGCAGTTCACCTAAACGTTGGTTTTGTGATGCATCCATTTTTAAGTTAGCTAATTCTAGTACTTCTTGATCTGAAACATGGCAAACTTCAGAATCAATGCTCATGTCTGAGAGACTATCAAAGGTAGGCAATACTATTTCCAAGATATCAACTAAAACGTCTGATAACTCTCTTGCTGTAGCTTCTCCAAGGCGTTGGGCAGATTCAACTAATTTTTCGGGTAAGTTGATGGTTATTGAAATATCCATAATTAATAAAAAGGTTGACCATAATTATAGCTTAATAGCTTTAGTTTAGAGCGTTGAAAATGACTGGTGCTGAAACTACACCCTTTAGCTCTAACGCAGCTGCAACCTGTAAAATTAACCCTTCATTATATGGTGCTGCTATCAATTGTACACCTAAAGGTAAGGCATTTGGACGCTGAATTGGTATTGATAAAACGGGTAAACCAATGAAAGATAATGGTTGAGTGAATAATCCTAAATGAGGACGGACAAGAATTTCTTCCCCATCCAAAATCATGGTTTGTTGACCAATTAGCGGTGCGGAAATTGGTGTAGTGGGGGCAAGAATTACATCGACATTTTGAAACACTTCCCTCAGGCGATCGCGGTACCATTTTCTAAAGCGTTGTGCTTGGAGATACCAGCTACTTGGAATTAACGCCCCAGCCAAAAAGCGATCGCGTGTTGCTGGATCAAAATCTTCAGGATGCAAACGTAACTGATCTAAATGCAGATTTGCGCCCTCGCTAGCTGTAATCACAAAGGCTGCTGCACGGGCGCGGTGTGCTTCTGGTATGGTTACGTATTCAGTGACTTCTATTGCATCAGCTACTTTTTGGACTGCTGCTAAAGCTTCGAGTTCTGCGCCTTTGGTAAAATAATCAGCAGCGATCGCAATTCTAATACCAGAAATATCTTGTTTGAGTTGTGGTAAACATAATTCAGGGGGACGCTTCGTACAAATTGGATCGCGATCGTCTTCTCCCTGAAGCACATCAAACACCGTAGCGATATCTTGCACCGAACGCGCAAAAGGGCCAATGTGGTCAAAACTGCTAGAAAATAAAGCTACTCCAGCACGAGATAACCTTCCATAAGTCGGCTTCAAACCAAAAACGCCACACAACGCCGCCGGAACGCGAATTGAACCATTCGTATCAGAACCCAGCGTTAGCGGTACTAACCCAGCAGCAACAGCCGCCGCCGAACCACCGGATGAACCACCAGCAACTCGCTGTAAATCATGGGGGTTGTGAGTAGCACCGTAATGAGAGTTTTCCGTGACAAACCCATAGGCGTACTCATCCATATTCAAAGCGCCAACTAGCACAGCACCCGCTTGTTTCAGCTTCACTATAGCTGTTGCATCAAGGCTTGCTGGTGAATTTTCTGCATTGATTTTTGACCCCGCCAGAGTCGTCAAACCAGCGATATCGAAGAGATTTTTCACCGCAAAAGGCACACCAGCAAGCATTCCCGGATGATTACCTTGGGCAATTTCCCTGTCAATACGGACTGCATCCGTCAAAGCTGTTTCAGCAGTGATAGCCGTAAAACAGTTGAGTTGATGATCTCGCGCTGCGATTCGTGCGATCGCCGCCTTGGTAACTTCCACCGCGCTAACTTTACCTTCACGCACAGCAGCAGCTATTGATACAGCATCGGCTAAGTCAAGATTCATGCTGAAATATTTGGAGATAGCGCATTTAGCTTTCTAAAAAAGATATTCAGAGTTTATATGCATTTGCCCTGAGTCACACGCTCCCCGACTATTGGCTCATCAACGCATATTTGATCTTCAGTTGTCAACACCCAGTCTGTAATGGTGACATACTTTTGTCGATGCGTAACTGCTAAGTACCTTGGTGCGAAAAAACTCAAGTATGTTACGAAACGTAAATAAGCTTAAAACTCTTACTAATGACAAATGACGAATGACAGCCTTAGCCAGTTAACTTTAATTGCGCCGACCTACTTAGCTTTTTCTTGAGAGTAGAACCTGCACCTAAAACGCCTAATGCAACTAAACCCCAAGCAAAGGCTGGTTCCGGAACAGAAATCGGTTTCGGTGCAGTGATGAAGCTAACATTTACATTGTCATCAGAAACTTGTAGAACGCTTTCTTGATTGAATTGTTGGGTATATTTATTAATAACGTCGTAGATGGACATTTTGTTTTGCAGCGTATCTTCAAAAAGTAAGGAGACGTTCTTTGACTTTTCTTTGATCAGCGTGCCTGAATTGTCTAGGTACTGTCCATTAGCATCGAAAACCGTTAATCCATCTGGGAAACGTGGGGTAACAATATTATTTAAAAATCTTTGAAAATCTGTATCAGAAACTTCCCCGTCTCCAGGAATGTCACGCCCAAAGAATAAATCTGTTTTGATGAAATCGTTAGTTGGTGGATCATCGAATATATTCCTTGGATCAAAACTAGCTTTTATCCCTTCATTTGCAACTTGCAGAACACTTTCCTGATTGAATTGTTGAGTATATTTGTTAACAATTTTATCGATAGAGGCTTCATTCTCCAGTGTATCTTCAAAAAGTAAGAAGACGTTCTTCGACTTTTCCTTGATCAGCGTGCCTGAGTTGTTTAGGTACTGCCCATTAGCATCGAAAACCGTTAATCCATCTGGGAAAAGTGGGGTAATGATATTATTTAAAAACCTTTTAAAATCGGTATCAGAAACTTCTCCGTTTCCGGGAATATCGCGCCCAAAAAATAAATCTGTTTTGATGAACTTGTTAGTGGGGGGGTTATTAAAAAGATCGCCCAAACCGAAACTAACGTTAACTTCTGGATCTGAGACTCGCAGAACACTTTCCTGATTGAACTGTTGGACATAGGTCTGACCAATGTCATTGATTAAGGCTTTGTTTTGCGGGGTATCTTCTACAAAAATAGTGAGGTACTTGAATTTTTCCTGAATAATAGTGCCTGAGTTGTCTAGGTACTGTCCATTGGCATCAAAAACCGTTAATCCATCCGGGAAGCGTGGGGTAATGACATTATTTAAAAAACTTTGAAAATCTGCATCAGAAACCTCCCCGCCTCCAGGAATGTCGCGCCCGAAGAATAAACTTTCTTGGATAAGAGAAGCAGCGTCTACTTTAACGGCATTAAATGAAATTCCAATAGAGATTGCTGCACCTGCGGCTACGGTCTTAGCAATCCCCAAAAATATGTTTTTTCCTATTACATTAGCCATTGGTAATTTTTCACAAAGGCGACAGTTTAAGGTATCCTTGAACTACTTAACAAGCATAATTGCTTATTAGGCGGCTCATAACTTTCTGGTCAAGCGATTAACGTATTTTTGTTAGACTCAGTATTTTTACCACATCATTACCATTTTCTGCAATAAATCTCTGTGTATTTCATCTCATCCAGTTTTTAGCTGCATTAAAAATCACTCGTTGTATAGCTTCAACCAGTTAACACCATCGCATTGTTAATTAATATTTAGAATTCTTTAGTTTACTTTATGACAAAAGTGTGATTCATACCTATAGTTACGATTAAATATAACTATGGTTCAAATGCTGGTGCAACTTCAATATCCTCTGGTAGAGGGAAAGAATTTACCAGATTAGCGATCGCCCTAATTCTCTCAAAATTTGCCACCACCCCATCACGATACTCATCTCTTAACTGCAAATCCAACACCAACGCCATTTGATCAACATACTGACCCACATTAAACCCTTCTCTTCTCATCTCTCTGCGTCCTCTGCGCCTCTGCGGTTAGTTATTCTAAACTTATAACTTCTTGCGACAACCCAAATGCGATTAATTTTATACAGTAAACCCGGCTGTCATTTATGCGAAGGCTTGCAAGAAAAGCTAGAACAAATCCAAAATCTCAGTTTCGAGTTAGAAATTAGGGATATTACCACTCGTGAAGATTGGTTTGCTGCGTATCAGTATGAAGTGCCGGTACTTTTTTTATCGAACCACAGAGACGCAGAGAACGCAGAGGGGAGTGAGAAATTATTGCCACGTCTTTCTCCTCGTGCTAGTGTGCAGCAGTTGGAGCAAATGTTGCGGAAGTATTTAGCCAATTAGAAAAAAATAATGCAAAATAAGCGCAAGATTAAGAATGTGACGAGGTTCACAAGATGAAATTGCGGGAATTATTAACGGCGGTAGATAGTGTTGAGCAATTGCCTAACCATCTTAGTTTGGAGGATGTGGAAGTTAGGGGTTTGAAGACGAATTCTCATGCTTGTGGTGTGGGAGATTTGTTTATTGGAATGCCAGGAACGCGGGTTGATGGTGGAGAATTTTGGCCAAGTGCGATCGCATCTGGGGCTGTAGCTGCGATCGTTTCTCCGGAAGCTGCCCAAAAAAATCCTCCCACAAATCAGGCTGTGGTTATTAGTGCAAGTAATATAACTCTAGCTTGTGCCCAGATAGCTAGTGCTTTTTATGGTTATCCGGGGCGAAAACTCAAGCTGGTAGGTGTGACTGGTACAAATGGCAAAACTACAACTACTCATCTAATTGAATTTCTGCTGATTAAAGCTAATTTAGCTACAGCTTTGATGGGAACTCTCTACACTCGTTGGGCAGGTTTTGAGCAAACTGCTGCCCACACTACGCCTTTTGCAGTGGAATTGCAACAGCAGCTAGCAGAGGCTGTAAAGGCTGGTAGTGAATTCGGGGTGATGGAAGTAAGTTCTCACGCTTTAGCCCAAGGTAGAGTGTTGGGTTGTGAGTTTGAGGTGGCAGTATTTAGTAATCTTACCCAAGACCATCTCGACTATCACCGCGATATGGAAGATTATTTTGCTGCTAAAGCGTTGTTATTTAGCCCTAATTATCTCAAGGGACGGGCAATAATTAATGCTGATGATTCCTATGGGAAGCGGTTAATTGCGTCGTTAGATTCCGAAGGGGTTTGGAGTTACAGTGTCAACGACAACAGCGCCGATTTATGGATGAGTGATTTAAGTTACCAGCCCAATGGTGTCAGTGGGACATTACATACACCAAAAGGTAACGTAGCTTTTCGATCGCCCCTAGTGGGACAATATAATTTAGAAAATCTTCTCGCAGCCGTAGGAGCAGTTTTGCATTTAGGGCTAGATTTACAGTTAGTGGCATCTGTGATACCTGAGTTTCCGGGAGTTCCAGGAAGGATGGAACGGGTACAAATTGATGCTGACCAAGATATTAGTGTGATTGTGGATTATGCTCACACACCCGATAGCTTGGAAAATTTGCTGAAAGCTGCACGTCCGTTTATACCTGGGAAACTGATTTGCGTGTTTGGTTGTGGTGGCGATCGCGATCGCACTAAGCGCCCAAAAATGGGTAAAATCGCTGCTGAGTTAGCTGATGTGGCAGTGGTGACATCAGATAATCCCCGGACTGAAGACCCAGAGAGGATTTTGCAAGATATTTTGGCGGGAATTGCGGACACAGTGCAGCCAACTGTAATTTGCGATCGAGCGATCGCAATTCGTACCGCCATTTTACAAGCACAACCCGGTGATGGAGTATTACTTGCTGGTAAAGGTCACGAAGACTATCAAATTCTCGGTACCGAAAAAATCCATTTTGACGACCGAGAACACGCACGCGACGCTTTACACGAAAGACTGAACATAGGGACTTGCAAAAAATAAATTATCTCAATTTATTTGTCGATTCCCTCACCCCACCCCGGTTTTGTCTAAAGCCAAAACCTCCCCTCCCCGTGAACGGGGAGGGGATTGAGGGGTGGGGTAAAATGACTGTGGAATGAGCTTGATGACTGAAGTTGACACCAATGGGCAAGGCCTTGTGCCCCTACCGTGTGGTCTATTTACCTGAAAATTGCTGTAAAATAGCGATGTTTTAAGAATTTCCGTCTCTTTAGAACTGAGAGTCTCAAAGTTAATGTTTCTTTCCGTGGGGATTTTGTAAAAAATGCACACAGAAAGGTGAAAATCGAAGACAGAATTACTTGTTGCTTCATCCTTTTTGTGCTTGACCCATGAACGTTTCTCTGGCTAAGGATCTGTCTGTTTATCAACTAGTTATGGGAGTGCAAGTGCCTCCGAAACCATTGTCCCTCAGTCCTGCTACTCTGCTATCACTGGTGAGAGCGCAAATTGACTTACTAATTGAGCAGCAAATTGCAGCCACTTTATGGGTAAAGCTACCACCAGAAAAAATTTGGCAATCAGAATTAGCGCGTTATCAATCCTCGGTAGGTGCGTCTAGCTTCATTTATACTTGCCAGATTCAGGAGAGGGGGAAAGAGGGAGATGAGGGAGCAGGGGGGGATGAGGGAGCAGGGGGGGATGAGGGAGTAAGATCCTCGTCATCCCCCTCATCCCCCTCATCCCCCTCATCCCCCTCATCCCCCCATCATGTCCCCGTCCACTTACCACCAGATACCCAACTGCGACGGGAAAACTTTCTGATGGTGTTATCGCCCCAGTTTTGCAGTTTAATTTTGGCTCACCGACCACTTAAGAAACGCAAAAATCAGACATCGGGGAAGGTAAATACTCATAAAAACCAGCCGTTGCTGATTATAACTACTATTGAGGGGAGAGTAATTCAGCAAGTATTAGATGGTATCCAAAAAGCAATAGTGCCAGAATCATCCCCAATTTTACCTGCTAGTTTTATTTGTCCAACTGCGCCTCAAGCTGCACTGATGAATCAACTGTTGGCAAAACAACTCCTGCGACAAGATGAGATTAATCGTCAAATCGTCACAGTACGCACTACTAAGTTACAGGAGCAAAACCAACAACTATACAACAAAGAACAACTAAAAGATGAATATTTAAATAATATATGTCAGGAATTGCGTACACCCCTAACGCACATAAAGACAGCACTATCTTTATTAAATTCCCCTAATCTCAAACCCTCCCAGCGACAACGTTATTTACAGATGGTAAATACCCAGTGCGATCATCAAAATTCCTTGATTACTGGTTTATTGGAACTGGTGCAGCTAGAACGAAATTTAGATGGGACAACTTTGGAGTCGGTGCGTCTCTCAGATATTGTGCCTGGAGTAGTCAGTACCTATCAACCTCTAGCCCAAGAAAAAGGCATTATGTTAGCCTACACTATACCTAGTGAACTTCCATCTGTTTGGTGCGTGAGTGGTGGTCTGAGGCAAATTGTGATTAATCTGCTCCACAACAGTATTAAGTTTACTCCTAATGGGGGTCAAGTATGGGTGCGTGCCCGTACTCAAGGCGATTCTGTCCTATTAGAATTCCGCGACACAGGTATCGGTATTGCCGAAAACGAAATTCCCAAAATTTTTGACCGCTTTTACCGTGTGCGCACAGCAGCAACTGAAGACTATGGTGGTGCTGGGTTGGGTTTAACAATTGTACAGCAATTGCTACTGCGCTGTAGTGGATCTATTTCTGTAAAAAGTAAATTATCTGAAGGTTCTACCTTTACAGTACAACTGGCAAGTATTGGCAATATCCCAAGAGCGATCGCTACGGAAAATGAGTGATAAGTTATGAGTTATGAGTGAAAAATTCATTACAATGACATAGGTTCAATTAGCACCAGCCTAAGGCACTATTACTCATGAAGGCATTGGAGATTACTTACACATTTGCAGTATGCGGCGATCGCTAGCACTGATGGAATTTAACCGATAAAAGTCTTGCAGAGCCACCGAGTAAGCATAGGAGTTGGACTCATCCTCATTAACCTTGGGCAGTCTATTGCTTGTAGCTACCTGATTCGACTGATTAGAACTGGCTTCATTTGACGAGCCATTAACGGTCATCGCCAACTCTCCTGATGGGTTGATTGTACCCTGAAAACAATTAAACTCAGATTGGGGCATATACAATGCACCCGTTACCTTGCCCTGCTGCTTTTGAAATATGATATAACCTTGACCAAGCTCGTTTGGTTTTGGGGATTGACCATAGAGGTAAATCCCATTTTTCACAGGAAAATTTGCTTTTGGTAAAACTCCTGTGCTTTTTGTGGGTTCCTGAGTACCTGGAACCAGCGCTGTGGTTGTAGATACTGTTTTTCCACTCTTATCAGCAAAAACCTCTCTATTTCCAGAAGCCGCATTCAGTTGACTTCTCTGCTCTCGCACTTTTCTGAGCTGCGACAAAAGTGAGTTTTCCGAGGTTTTCTGAATCTGAGCCGATGATAAGGGAGAATCTATAACTGATACTACTTGAGTCTGCTTGGCTAGAAAGCCCAAACCGAGAAGTAAGCCTAAGCCTGCAAGGGAAATTCCCCACTGACGGGGAGATAATAACTGATGAAGGTTCTTAAGCACCCTACTTCTCCTATTAAAAAAACTAACCAAGTTCTCTAGAACTTACTTAAATCATAACCAAGTCTTAATTGTCAAAGACTTTCTTCACGACTTATATTACTATTGTCCAAAAAAGAAAACTGTCAAAAACTAAAGTTTTTATTTAATTTAGCTTAAGTAGGTCGGCACAATTAAAGCTAACTGGCTAAGACTGTCATTTGTCATTGGTCATTAGTCATTAGTAAGGATTTTAAGCCTATTTACGTTTCGTAACATAGTTGGGTTTTTTCGCACAAACTTACTTAAACGAAAACAAGCCCCGTGTCTCATCCTTCGGGGAGCGTGGGATGAATTTTTGGGCGGTGACGAGTTGATCCCTAACTACTCCCTTCCTCCGACAAGATTACCTATTGATTTTTCTCTCCCTTCCTTGGTGTCCAACTCTTACGAGACGCACTCGCGTTTGCGGTTGGTAAAAAGTCTTCTGGTGGGAAGAGAGTAATTCCATCCTACGGATTGAGAGGACAAGGAGTCAAGGAGGAATCGCCACTCTCTGTTAACCTGAGCGAGTCAATAAATTCTTCAATCATTACCGAGAAGCAGACAACCCCCAATTATTTAAGAAGCTGGGGGTCTTTTTGTTCTCTCCCAAAATGAAATGACAAATGACAAATGACAAATGACAAATGACAAATGACAAATGACAGCCTTAAGCAGTTAACTTTAATTGCGCCAACCTACTTAGTTATGAAACTTGGATATCTTGTAGCCTTGCCACCATTTCTGCACGCGCCGAAACCTTCAACTTCCGAAACATCCTCTTCAAAGCTTGTTTGACAGAATTTTGCGTAATCCAAAGTTTTTCCCCAATTTCAGCATTCGTTAACCCTTGCGCCACCAATTCGGCAATTTCTAACTCACGGGCTGTTAGAGGACTTACTAAAAGCGAATTGGATATTTTGGGTTTTGTTCGTAGAGTTGCCATTTTTGCTGACAAATGAATGCATAAAGCACTCAGGTCAGCTAAATCGTTGCCATTAAAGGCCGGATTTCCCTTGTCACGAGCCAAGTTAAGCGTTCCGACAAGACGACCATCGCAAACAATAGGCCCTGTCATTACGTGTTCGTGATCTGAACGCGAACAAAAATGCTTCCAGTCTGCTGGTGATAATAATAGCTGCTCATGGGCAGGAGCATGACGCTCAACCACGTAGCGCCCCACTGGATTGCTCTCTAAGCATACTGCTGGAATGCCTGGAACATTAATATCAGTGCTTGGCTGGTCATCTAGGAGATAAATACCCCAATTTTGCACGCTAAAATGCTCCCCAATTTGATCCGTAAGAGCTAGTCTTAATTCTTGCTCATTCTGGACATTGGCGATCGCATGAAATACGGCGTGAAGAGAATTAGCCATAAGTGTACCCAGTTGGGGACTATCCAAGCCTCAACAATTACTTCTATGCTAATACCAATAAAACCAAAACGCTAATTACAGTAGCGACTAGGAGAAGCACATGACAGTTACACAACTCTCTGCTCAGGAACTTTTCCGGGCTGCTTATGAAAACCGCTATACTTGGGACAAGAATTTCCCCGGTTATACCGCAAATATTACCTTTAAGCATGATGATAAAGTGTTTACAGGCAAAGTTATCATCAACGCTAATCTCAAAGCCGAAGTTTTGGATGTAGATGACGAGCCAGCCCAGAAAGCAATTCACGGTCAAGCATGGGAGATCGCAATTCACCGCATCCGCCGCAGCTTTGAAGACACTCACAGCGCCAATACCTTTAGCTATGGTAAAACTGACGAAACCGGTGCAGTTGAGCTTTTAATGGGTGGTAAGGCTGAGGGCGATAAATACAAAGTCCGCAACAATGAAGTATGTCATGTTCACCGTCTAATCCACGGTACTTATGTAACTATTGACACTTTTACTAGTCACAACACGGGGGAAGGCTACCTGTCCCATACTTATGACTCTGTGTACCATGACCCCAAAACTGGCGAACAAAAGGGTGATAGAAGCGAATTTACTGATGAGTATGAAAAAGTTGATGACTATTTCATCCTAAATCGTCGGGAGATTCGCACCGAAACAGCAGGACGAGTTTCTATTCAAGAATTTGTCTTCTCTGACATCAAATTGTTGGAACCTGTTGCTGCTTAAGCTGCATCCTATAATCTCACAAGAAAATCGCGGATCGTGTTTCCTCCACTTGACTTTCAGTCAGTGGAGGAAACACGCCACGGGTGGTTTTAACCACCGTGAAAAATGATAGAATTAAAGTGCAAGTAGGAATAATCATCTACGTGTTGAAGTGTTTTGTAAGGAGTAACCCCTGATTTACCTCGTACCTGCACAAGTTGTAGCCCTGGG
>NZ_JAIVFV010000175.1 GCF_020829445.1 Nostoc sp. CHAB 5836 | reverse complement strand
AACTTTTAGTTCAGCGAGAAACTTTGCGGGTGGAGGTAGCTCAAAAGGAAGTGCCTTGGCAGATTGCTTCTGAGGCAATAATACCGCGTGATCTTGCGGGGAATCCCATTCCAGTTCCCAATGACGCTACTAAACAATTAGGTATGGCAGTGTTTATGGGTCTGATTCTGGGAACGGGAGCTGCATTACTTGTAGAGAAATTTCGCAATGTTTTCTCTACCACAGAGGATATTCGAGATGCAATGGCTGAATGGCCTGTATTAGAAGTGCCTTCTTTTGCTCTGAGTACAAGCCAAGTTTCCAAAAATACGGCAGTCTCTGAAAGTGGTGAAAAAAATAGAGTTGAACATTCTAATGCTTCTCTAATTTTAGAAACTTTTATTTCTTTATACGCCAGCATCCGTTTTCTGACTTCCGATTCACCTGTCCGCTCTTTGGTTGTCTGTTCTCCTGAACGTGATGATGGCAAAACTACAACTGCTTTGCATCTAGCTCAAGCAGCAGCAATCAAGGGTCAGAAAGTATTGTTGGTAGATGCAAATTTACGTCAACCTCAACTTCACACTGCGCTCGGTTTGCCTAATTTACAAGGACTAAGCAATATCCTTTGCGAAAACTTGGAGCCTCAACAGTTCATTCAGCGATCGCCTTTGGATAATAACCTGTTTTTGTTAACTGCGGGTCAACTTCTAACAGACTCTACCAGACTGCTTGCATCTACTCGGATGCAGCATTTAATCAAGGAATTCCAAAAAGATTTTGATTTAGTGATTTATGATACATCTCATTTGCTAGGTTTTGCAGATACCAAGTTTATAGCTGCTGATACAGATGGTCTATTGATGGTAGTGAGAGTTGGCAAAACTCATCGCTCTGGAGTCATGCAGGTATTGAATCAATTAAACTCTTCCAACTTACCAATCTTAGGTATAGTGGCTAATCAAGTTTAAAAAAGCATAGATAGATCGTTCGGACGGCTGATCAGCCACATCTATGCGGTTCGTTTTTTCATAGTTTTGCGTCAGTCCTGCTTTAGAAAAAAATTGAAGCTCTTCTCATCAAGCTTTCTGTCGTAAGGTAAGCAGATCGACAATGATAACTATTAACCAACAAGTGATTTTATTTCTTGAGATTGTCCTGTTTGTGCTTGCACTTGGAATTTTTATACCAATTTCTGTACTTTTTGTTGAATGCAGTGCAGCGCTCTTTTCTAGTGAAAAAACAAAATACTCTACTATTACGTCCCGACCTAAAGTTAATGTATTGGTTCCAGCTCATAATGAAGCCTCTGGAATTAGTGCAACGCTAAAAACATTACTACCACAGCTAACGGCACAGGATCGGCTAATAGTAATTGCCGATAATTGTGATGATGATACAGCAGCTATTGTCCGTCGGTTCGGTGTAACAGTGATCGAACGACAAGAACCTAATCAGAAAGCCAAGGGATATGCCTTAGATTATGGTCTGCGATTTATTGCATTAGATCCACCTGATGTGGTTGTAGTGATTGATGCAGATTGTATTGTTCATTCGGGCACAATAACTCAGTTAGTCTGTCTAGCAGGTGCTACGGGTAGACCAGTCCAGGCAAGTTATTTAATGAAGCAACCACACAATCCAGAACCTAAAGACGCTGTGTCGATGCTGGCTTTTATGGTTAAGAACCTGGTTCGTCCACAAGGGTTAGACCGACTAGGGCTACCTTGTTTATTGACAGGATCAGGTATGGCTTTTCCCTGGTCAGTGATTTGTAAAGTCTCTTTGGGTAGTAACAATATTGTCGAGGATATGCAGCTGACTTTGGATGTTGCTAAGGCTGGATACGCTCCAATATTTTGCTCCCAGGCAAAAGTTACAGGAGTACTCCCACAACAAAAATATGCAGCTCAAAGCCAAAGGACACGATGGGAACACGGTCATCTGCAAACTTCATTAACGCAAGTCCCTCAGCTATTCAAAGATGCTGTTTGTCAAAAACGTTTCGACCTATTAGCGATCGCTCTAGATTTGTGTGTACCACCCCTGTCTCTGTTAGTAATGCTTTGGGCGGCTAGCATGGGAGGAGCCTTATTAGCAGCAGAATGTGGAGCGTCATGGATTCCAGCGATATTACTTGTTATAGAAGGGGTTCTAATTTTTACTTCAATTGTTGGAGCTTGGGTTAAGTTTGGCCGTACTATCTTACCATTGGAGAAGCTTTTAACAGTTCCTCTGTACATTCTGTGGAAAATCCCAATTTATTTAGCTTTTCTATTGCACCGTCAAACAAAATGGATTAGAACGCAAAGGGATACCGCCGAACGGCACTAAGTATTGCATAATAATGGGTATAAATTTTTCATATTCCCAATTTAAGTCAAAAAATGAGCTAACGGACAGTATAAAGATTGGCGATCGCTTTGCTCCCAACTGACGGTATCCCCTGAAATGCTGATTAATAGCCTATTTTATAGTGTCTGGGTGTTTTGTTGAAATGTCCATGTGGCAGGGGTTCTAAAAAACTTTGTGATCTACTGAATTTACTACAAAAAGGGGGAGAGAGGCTGCTGTTGGCAGCCTCTCTCCCCCTTAATAAGGATTATCATTTTTATTAGTCGTATATTTTATTTCCTGGAAGTCCCTAAAGTCTTCATAATTTTTTGATTCCTGACTGATATAAGAGTAATGTCATCTGACGCTTTTTTTCTCGGAGTCTAATGAGTAAGTTAGTTGTTTTGAATTTGGGTAAGGGCGACCTCTACAAAGGGTTTCCTGATGTCACAGTTCAACTTGGGTTTCCAAATGGGCCACGTGCGATGGAATTTCGCGGTAGTTTGCCAGCAGCACCAGAAATTCCTCAACTTTATCGAAATTGGCAAATACTATACTCGGCTCTCTATCGCTATTATGGTTGGCGTCTACGTCTCGAAATCGAAGAGACTAATGTTACAAATTTTTCGGAAGTCGAATTTAACGATTTATGTCAGGAATTATCATCTATAATTAATATTTGGCTAAACTCAAGGCAGTTTCGCAAAATCGATCAAAAGTTACGCACGCAATTAAATCCAAATGAAGAAATTTGTTTTATGATTGCAACTTCTGATAAATTATTGCGGCGTATACCTTGGCATTTGTGGAACTTTTTTGAAGATTATCCAAATGCCGAAGTAGCACTTAGCTCATTAGAACCACAGGCGTCAAATAAAATATATACTCAAGAAAATAAAGTTAAAATATTAGCGATTTTTGGCAATAGTAAAGGAATTGATATTAGTCAGGATAAGCGATTTTTAGAAAATCTATCAAAACAAGCTAAAATAAATTTTTTGGTAGAACCAGAACGAAAAGAGTTAAGTAACGAACTTTGGGAAAAAGGTTGGAATATTCTATTTTTTGCTGGACATAGTTACAGCCAAGAAACTGGAGTGTTACAAATAAATAAAAGTACGACCATTACTCTAGATAGATTAAAATATGGACTCAAAAAAGCAATTGAGAGCGGATTGCGCTTGGCAATTTTTAATTCCTGCGATGGCTTAGGTTTAGCAGAAGCATTAGAGGATTTACACATTCCCCAAGTGATTGTCATGCGCGAACCAGTCCCAGACTTGGTAGCACAGGAATTTTTAAAGCATTTTTTAACAGAATTTTCTAGTGGGCAATCTTTATACTCTGCACTGCGCTCGGCGCGAAAAAGGCTCGAAGGTATAGAAGATAAATATCCTTGTGCAACTTGGTTGCCAGTAATTTGCCAAAATCCCTTGGAAGCACCAATGACTTGGCAGTTGCACCGAAAGATGCTCACCACCAAGAGTTTTTTGACAATATTGCTGGCAAGCTTTTTGGTAACAAGTTTGGTGATCGGGGTGCGGTATTGGGGTTATCTGCAAACGTCGGAATTACAGGCTTTTGACCATTTTATGCAATTGCGATCGCAACTTGTCACTGAACAACCTGATGAGCGGATTTTAATTATTACTATTGATGAAGCAGATATTCAGTACCAAATGAATAAAGGAATGCAAATGCGATGGTCATTATCTGACCAAGCACTTGCTCAACTATTGGAGAAATTAAATAAGTACGAACCACGAACTATCGGTTTAGATATTTACCGTAATGGTGTTGTAGATCCTAAATATCCAAATTTAGCTGCTCGTTTTAAGGAGGATAATCGTCTATTTTTTGTGTGCAAAGTTGCGACTACTGATGATGATGGTGAGAGTGATGGTATTCCCCCACCTTCTGGAGTTTCAAAGAAACGGTTAAGCTTTAGTGATTTTGTTGCAGATGATGAAGTTATTGCTCGTCGCCAGCTTTTACATTTGGCTCCTCCCCCAACATCTCTATGTACCACAAAATACGCTTTTAGTCTACAACTAGCACTTGATTATTTACATAAAGAAGGACAAACATCAAATGTTACAAAAGAAGGTTATTTACAGATTGGTAATGTTGTGTTTAAGCAATTAAACGAACACACTAGCGGCTATCAAAAAGTGGATGCATCTGGTTATCAAATATTGTTGAATTATCGTTCTCTCCCCTCTGTTGAAAAAATTGCCGAGCAAGTTAGTTTGAGAGATGTATTAGATGAAAAAATTCCATTAGAATCAGTTCAATTACTCAGAGACCGCATTGTTCTTATTGGTCTTTCTGCCCCCACCAATACGAACGATTATTGGAAAACACCATTCAGTGCTAATGTAAAACCAAAGCAAAAACAAATAGCGGGGGTGTTTGTACAGGCGCAGATGTTAAGTCAAATCCTAAGCGCAGTCTTAGACCGCAGACCTTTGTTATGGTGGTGGTCTGGATGGATGGAGACAATTTGGGTATGGGGATGGTCATTGCTAGGAGGTATTACAGCGTGGTATTATTCAAAACCTCTGTACCGGGGACTGGTAGTGATGGTAACACTTTTGACACTATTTGGGTTATGTTTTGGCATTTTTATATTGGCTGGATGGGTGCCATTTATCCCCTCAGCATTAGCGTTGCTAGTCACCCAAGTAGCGGTAATTTCATGGTTTAGACGTTCTCATCTTAACAAGATAAGACATTAAGATGTTGCCAAAGGCAAATGAAATTTTTATCATGATTATAAAAAAATTACTAATCCAACCAATTCAAAATGCTTGCGTAATTCCTTTGGTATTGATTAGTTTGATCAGTTACTCGCAATCAGTGCAGGCACAACTTCCGAATTCTGATTTTTCACGCTATATGGAAAAACTAAGGCGAAACCTAACCCCCGATCAAGTTTCTCTACAAGGGTTGGGGAAGAATTCAAAGCCTCTCTCCTTGCAAAAGAGAGGTTTTCCAGATCCCGTGAGAAGTCAGCTTCCGAATTCGATTCAAAACACTGTTAAAAATTTGCCCCTCCAATCTTTTGAGCAACTGAATTTGCCCAGAAACGGCGCACCTACAGGTCGGCGCAGAGCAGGGGCTGGCCGCAATCCTGAGTGTCCTAACTCTCTGACACGTTTTACTGCTTTGGTACCTGGTGATGGAGGGAAATCAATCTTGGCATCAACGATTGCAGAAAATCCAACTTTTTGGTTTTATGTTCCTGATCTGCGTGAAACCGCGCGTTATGCGGAATTCGTGTTACAAGTACAAGATGAAGATGGTAAAGATGTACAGGAGATATATCGAAGACCTCTTACTCTGTCTGCAAAACCGGGGATAATCAGCATTACTTTGCCAGCACAACCGCAATATTATTTAAAAGCAGATCAAAAATATTATCACTGGTACTTTCATATTTATTGTGGTGATCCAGAAAAAACATCTGACAATTTTTATGTAGATGGGTTTTTAGAAAAGCAGGTGCTGACACAGGCTCTTGATAGTCAGTTGGAGGCAGCAAAACCAAAGGAGTACATTGCCTATAGTGTCAATAATATTTGGTACGATGCCTTAACTAATTTAGGTCAATTGCGCCGCGCAAATCCGCAGGATGCAACTCTTAATAAAGATTGGGTGGACTTATTAAATGCAGTTGGCTTGCAAGACATTGCTAAAGAGCCAATTGTACAGCATTACAACTTGGAAAAATAAGAGTGTTACTAAAAGGATGTTTTAAAAGTGGCGGGCTGTAATTTTAGGCACTTTTAGATCCCCCCTAACCCCCCTTAAAAAGGGGGAAGAATCAAAGTCACCCAATTCATCGGAGGATTTAGGGGGATCTAAAACGTTTTTCTACCGACAATAGGACTTTTAAAACATCCTCTAAGAAGTGTCTCACTCGTCAAAGTTAGCTTGACAGACTACTAGCTGAAAAACATCTATAATTACGAATTATGTTGACCAACTTTTAGTTGAGGGAAAGTCAACGTCCAATTCTGTTTATCATTGAGGTGAAAGTAAAAACCTTGGAGCATGAGCCGCAGAACTGTTCGAGTTCTAATAAACTTCCTCACCAGATAAGTTCCTGGTTCAGCAAAAATATTATCAAAGTTTTTTTTATGACCAAATTGTTTTGAACAGTAACTGCCAGCACCTTGGACTGTTACCAGAAAAAATGGAGCTTGTTTGTATTCATCAGGAATCATAAAGATTCCATATACATGGTGACGACCACGCCACGGCTGAACAATAACCTTGGTAGCCTGTACTTGAAATTTTGTAGTTTTTGATGCTAATAAACCATCGAAATTGCAATCAGAATCATTCACAGGCCACCACAGTGTAATAATACTCAGCGAGAGTAGCAAAATTAAAAGATAGCGGAGTCTGCGACGCATAAAGCCAAGAAAAATTGTTGGTGTGGCTGGTAGAATTTGATGAGTAATGATAGTGAAGCCACAGCAGTAAGACTATCCACCTGCAACACCTTCTAAAAAGCGAAAACAAAACGTTACAGTATTAAACCTAGCTGACAAACAATCGGGTTTTTGTGGCTGTTAACACTGATTTATGCTCAAATTTTTAGCTGTGATGAATTCTACAATTTGCTGCTTTTGTTATACTTTTGATGTAGCTCTGTTTGCATCAGGAAATACCTTGAGGAGATCAAGGCGTAGGCGCAGCCCATCGTAGACGTCGTGATCAAGTAGAGAAAAAAATCTGATTTTATTTCTAGGGAATTATTGGGGTAGTCAAATACACAAATATCCGTTATATTCCCGTAAGTAGCAATTGGTATAAAAGGTTATGGGAAGAAGTTGGATAAGTCTTAAGACAATTGCGGGTTTTTTTGGCGCAATTGCACTTACACAGTTGGGGGCAAATACCTCGGCCATTGCGGCTGACACAGTTGTTCTGCGTCTGGGTTTATTTACAGAATCCATCTCCTTTGCAGAGTTGCAAAAGGCTGCAAAAACTGGCTACTTACCTGAGAGTTTGCAGCCTTACGTTCAAGGATTATCTGAACAACAACGCCGTTTCCTGTTGGGGGCGCTGCGGACGAATATACCGATGAATGTTGTCACTGTTAATAGGTTAGTTAATAGTCAGATTGGCACAACTATTCTTAATGACCTCGCTACAGCCTTAGCCCGAAAGGACAAAGCTGGGGTACAAGCACTGAGAGCAGGATTGGTATTAGGTTCTACATCACCATCTGGTCTTTCTATACTGAGTTTTATCGCGGCTTATCCTAGTAAACGCCTAGAAATTGATTTACCACAGGCTTTTATCGTTGCAAGGAGTTTGAATACGGCTTTTTGGCGTACCCAGCAATTTATGCTAGCGTTGACGGGTAGCGGCTTGTCGTCAGACATCGCTCCCGAACTCAACCCCAGAACACCGCAGATTGCTTTCCCTTTTGATCCCAGCCAAGCAGGAATAGCTCAAGTAAAAATACTCAACTTGAGTCTGAATGACCAAAAGCGCGATCGCAAAATTGCAGTTGATATTTACTGGTCAACTACTGCAACTCCCCACAAACCAATAATTGTTTTTTCTCACGGCTTGGGATCAGTCCGTACGGACTTGCGTTACCTAGCCGAACATCTAGCATCCCACGGTTATGTCGTAGCAGCTTTAGAACATCCCGGTAGTAATGAGACAAATACTAACTCAGCATTACAAGGCAAAACCAGAATTGTAAAGCCTCAGGAGTTTTTAAATCGTCCTCAAGATATTAGTTTTGTTCTGGACGAATTAGAAAAGCTCAACCAAACGGCTAATCATCCACTGCAAGAGAAACTTGCAACCAATAAAGCGATGGTCATTGGCTATTCTTTTGGTGGTGGTACAGCTTTAGCACTTGCTGGAGCCGAATTTCAACTGGAACCTCTCAAACAACGTTGTAAAAAGAACTTGGCTATCTTCAGTCTGGGAGAAGCTATGCAGTGCATCGCTCAAGAACTACCAGAAAATACCTATCGACTACGGGATACTAGAATAAAACAGGCGATCGCTCTCAATCCTACAACTTCTCTGATTTTTGGCGAAACTGGATTAACTAAGGTGCAAGTTCCTACCCTAGTGTTAGCAGGTTCCGGAGATAAAACCACCCCAGCTTTAACTGAACAGATTGTGGGATTTAACAAAATCCCATCACCAAAATGGCTAGTTGGTATTATTGGGGGTACTCATCTAAGTGTAAAAGACCCCAGTACCACTTTGGATCAGATAGGGAAACCAAATACACCGATTAGTGGCGGTGAAGTTGTAGGTGAAAAAGCAGCAGATGTCCGCAAGTATGTTAAAGCTATAGCTTTGGCCTTTGCTGCACAGCTGACTCCAGAAGCTAAAAACTATGCTATCTTTTTGACATCAGATTATGCCCAGTTTGCCTCAACTGCCGCATTTCCATTTCGCCTAGTTAGGCAGATTCCTCCTGATGCAATGGCAGTGGTCAAAAAATTTGTTGATGAATAAAGAACTTCTCATTAGACATAGGAGTGAAATTAAATATGCATTACCCAGAACCCTTGTTTTGACGTAGCACTGCTACGTCAAAACAATTCATTTTTACTCCTATGTCTATTAAACAAATATCCGATGGTTCAAAGGTAGGGCAGCTACGCTCGTCGTAGACATTGCTATTATAAACATCAGGCTATTATGTACTCCAACACCTACAGCATAAAGTTTGAGGTTTTAGATGAAAGTCGCAGTTTTCAGTACAAAAGCCTATGATCGGCAGTTTTTGTCAACAGTAAATTCTCCCACCCAACACGAGTTAGTGTTTTTTGAACCCCGTTTAAATCGGGATACGGCCATCCTTGCTGCGGGATTTCCGGCGGTTTGCGTATTTGTACATGACCAGGTTGATGCCCCGACTTTAGAACTTCTCGCTTCACGGGGAACTCGCCTGGTTGTCCTCCGGTGTGCAGGGTTTAACAATGTAGACTTACAAGCCGCCGCAGATTTAGGAATTACTGTTGTGCGTGTTCCTGCCTATTCACCCTATGGGGTAGCAGAACATACCGTAGGATTGATTTTGAGTCTAAATCGCAAAATTCATCGGGCCTATAACCGTGTCCGAGAAGGCAATTTTTCCCTAGATGGACTGTTGGGATTTAATTTACATGAGCGCACAGTGGGGATTATCGGCATCGGCAAAATCGGTCTGATTTTAGGACAGATTATGAAGGGGTTTGGCTGTCACCTACTCGCCTATGACGTTTATCACAATCCAGAACTGGAGGCGCTAGGTGGAAAGTATGTAGAACTACCTGAGCTATTTGCCAACTCCGATATTATCTCTTTGCATTGCCCACTGACTCCCGAAACGCATCATTTGATTAACGCTGAGGCTATAGAACAGATTAAGCCAGGTGTAATGCTAATTAATACTAGCCGAGGAGCGCTGATTGATACCCAAGCAGTAATTGAGGGGTTGAAGTCTGGTAGAATTGGCTATCTTGGTGTGGACGTATACGAACAAGAATCGGAATTATTCTTTGAGGATTTGTCTGGTGAAATTATTCAAGATGATATTTTCCAGCGTCTGACAACATTTCCGAATGTACTCATTACTGGACATCAAGCTTTTTTTACAGCAGAAGCTCTCCACAATATTGCAGAAACAACTTTTGCTAATATTACTGATGTTGAACAGGGTCGTCCTTGTGTAAATGAAATTCGCGCTCAACCGTCACCGAAGGTAATAGACGTCTCCAGAAATTAAATATGCGTTACCCAGAACCCTTGTAGAGACGTAGCAGTGCTACGTCAAAACAATTCTTTTTCGGAGATGTCTAATGGTTGGCGATCGCTAAGAAAGTATATGTAAAATAGCGACTTTGTATTTGAGATCAGCGATACACTGAGGAAAATTCCTTGAGGAAGCGTTGATGGCACGATCAAGTGGGGTTACAACTGAAACGTCTGTACAGCAATTGCCTACAGTTTCAGACAAAGATACACTAACAATTGAAAATTCACCTAAGCCAGTGGAGGATGCTCAGGATATTGATGATATATTAAACTCACTCAAAACTTTACTCAGCACCCTAGAAAAGCTGCAAAAAGTCCGCCAGGAAGTGGGTGATATCAAACCGTTGATTGGACGGATGCTTGATGGAGAACTGGTTGCTGCTGAAGAACTTGAGCAACTTAAGGCAGGTGTGAGCAGTCTTTCTCGTCTTGTTCGTGCTTATAATGACCATCAAGTAGCGTTGGCTAAAGCACAACCTGCTAGAAACTTGCTAGATCAAGTGCTGAAAGAACGTAAAGCTGACTAATCCCCATTACCCTTGTTCCACAGGGTATGCCGAATTCCCCAATTCGAGAAGCGATCGCACTCCTAATTACTCAAATGCGATCGCCTCTCCATTACTTTAAAGTTTTGGATCATGAATATGCATCCTCAATTAGTCTATTATAAGTTAAGTAATTTTACTGAAGTATTTCATAAAGCTTTAAAATTTTCGTCTTTAACACTTTATTAATAGTCCGAATTTATCAAATTTGTGTAAAAATATTGCTGAATCTTTGAAGAATAGATTGACGTTACTATTCGCCAAGTTAAGCTGATAATAATATGAACAGGAAGCCTTTTTTATTGAGAACTGGAATGACCGCTAATCCTTTATCAATTAGTGACGAAGAACCCGATTATCTTGCATTGAACTCTAGGCAACTAAATGTGCAAATTGCACAAGAGGAGGTTTATAGCTTCTTTGTGGAAATTGTCAAAAAGTTGCCACCAGGGGATGTTTTACGCGAATTCAAAGGTTTATTTATTGACGGTCTTGATTCCGAGCATTCTGATTATATACCTGGAATATACGGCATTTTTCTGGATGATAATGAACAGGAGTTACATAATACACTTAAACGGTGCTGCTACATCATAATTAATAATTGGAAAACCAACAGAAAAGACAAATATATCCAAGAATTAGTGAATTTATTTGTTAATGATAATCTGAAGACTAAGACCCAAAATCCTGCAATAGTAAAGATTTGCAAAACCTGGATAGGAAATTTTGTTAATAGTAAAGATTACCAAGATCTGAAATTATTTGTCACAAAACATGATGAATTATCTAAAGGTCATTGGGCTAATCGCTATAGTTCCTATTTATTAATTGATCAATCTAATAATGATAAAAATTCTAGAGAGCAACAAGAGGCAGCTAGACAGCTTTCTAAACAGATAAAAGACCAATTTAAGTTTGAGCTAGCAATGTATATTGCTCGTTCTCAATCTGCCGTATCAAGCAAAACACGCTACACAAATCCCAGTATTTTGGGCGATCATACTCTGCGTTTAATCAAAGCAATTGTCTTAAAAAGAGGTGTGTTTAGCCATGAAAATATTGCCCATATATTTATCAAGCAAACTGAAAATCAAACTCTTGAAGAATTTAAAATAAATCTGGAAAAATATCTATTTTTCTCTGTAGAAAATCCCGAATCAGTCGAAAGTTTAAGGCAGCAGTTTGCAGATAGTTTATCCCTATGGAAGACGGATTATAATCAAGAAATTATTAATAAAGAATTGTTTCTGAGAACCTGTAACCGAGTGATTGATTGCTTGACAACAGAAAATTGTAAAGAACCTTCGTTATTATTTATCTTATTGCTTACTCAAGGTCATGCTTTAACATTGGTAATTATATTGTTAAAAATTATTTTGATTTGTCTAAATTCCCGCAAGCATTTAGAAAGTCGGATTGCTCATTTGATTCGTTTTTACGAACAGTATCCAGAAGAAGAATGTCATGGACTAATAAATTTTATCGAGATTTTTAATATTACCTTTGCAATTTATGCAGAAAATGTAGAATACAACCTGATTAAGATGGAAGAAGATGAGCAAAGCAGTAATTCTCAGTTAAATTTGGATGCTTATCGTGTGTTTTCACAGATGAAAGTAGATAGACAGAAATGAATTTTGCCTGATTCATGATTTAGCGAGGCGTTGGTCTAACCAAGCCAAAGCAGCACCCGCAGTTTCAGCTAGAATACTGATGAGGCGATATAGAGCGATCGCACTAAATACTAAAGCAGCTGGAAAGTGGTGTCGTAAAAGTTCATATGCAGTCGCTTCAAACACGCCTAACCCACCAGGGGCCCCCGGTATGATAAACCCCAACAACCAAGCGCAACTAAAAGCCCCCAGCAACAAAGGAATTTGATTCACATTCAACGAACTCAGCGCAAACATAGTTAATATAAACCCTGTGGCGCGTAGTCCCATAAAGCCCAATTCTCCTAACAAAGGTCGTAGGGGGTAGCTTTTAAGACTGAAGGGAAGAGTTGGTTCAGTGTTAGTAACAGACTTTTTTGCTTTCAATTTGTACAAAAAGCGAATAACTGGGTTTAAAAACCAAGGATGAATTGCACAAAGGACTACAGCTAAACTCACTAATTGTAGTATTTGCAAAACAACGGTAGTATTAGCTGCCGCAAATTGGCTACTGCATAGGACAATAATGATTAAAGCAGCCGCTAGCATGAGTAGCGGTTCCAGCAAAACGCTTAAGGTGGCTGCACCAGCAGAAATATTGGCATTTTTGGCAACTACAATTCGCCCGTAGTGATGCCAGATATTACCTGGTAAATATTTAGCTATGTTCGTTTTGAGGTAAACTTGGATAAATTGGGGAGATGATACAGGCTGATTTAACTCTTGCAGAATCCAAGTCCAGATCCAGCCAGCCCAAGTATGTGCTAGTAATGTTATCCCTGTGGCGATCGCCATTATTGCCCATCCTACCCCATCAATGCGGATAGCAGTCACTTCAATCCAATTATCCTTCAGAGCTTTCCCTAAAAAAAACAGCGTTCCCCCCAAAATTATCCAGCGTAAAAATTGCTTCATGGATTTAGTAATTTAACGGTTAGAGCAACAAGGGCTGAATACCTCAACTATTACAGTACTTCAGCTACCGATCCAAAGCTTTTGAAGTATTAAACAGGTTAATGTAGTTCTTTTTACGAAACCTATATTACTTTATTTTATATCTCTCTAGAGTTAGATAAAAATATTGTTTTGCTACTACTTAAAATGTGACCTGCGCTAGAGGTCAACGGCATTTTAATATTTATATCCTAAGTAAGACCTTAATTACAACAAAATGCAGGATTAAGTAACTCGGCATGATAAAACCTATGTATGTTTAGTTTTATAAAAACTGTAGAACAACGAATTTCTAAGTTGTTTACTGATTTTACATTTTTTCACATAGGTTAGTTTTTTGAAGCCGACTTACTTAGACAGATAAAATCATATTTTTATCTGGATGCTTTGGATGTAAAATTAATTTCAAATGCCACCTTGGTTGAAGTTTAACTTAGTTAGAAAAATGCAAGGAGTTAGAAGTATGAAAAAAGCAATGAATTGGCTGAAAAACATTCGTCCCTTGAAAGTTTTAACTGTTTTCTTAGCAGGGATCTTTCTATTTATGGCACAGGCTTGTGGCGCTCCAGGAATAGCAACACAGCCACCACAACCGGACGCTCAAGCACCTAGTACTCAACGGTATGATCCGACAA
>NZ_JAIVFV010000174.1 GCF_020829445.1 Nostoc sp. CHAB 5836 | reverse complement strand
TGAGAATAAGATTCGTGCCACTTTTATTCCTCAAATATCCTTTTATGTATTATTTTATTCTTGTGATTTTCATTTATTACCGTAATAACCGCTTATGACAGTAAGGGGTGCGGAATGTGGGTTATAAGGGTTTAAGGTGTATTTACGTTTCGTAATATAGTTTGGTTTATTCTTGCCTACTTACTTAGTAGGGCAAATAATTTGCCCTCTCCCTCATTTTTTTACCCAATTAGGATATTCGCTACAAATTTATCCTTTTACACAAAGAACTTGCTTGAGAGTCGCTACAACCTCAACCAAATCTGCTTGATTTGCCATAACTTCCTCTATGGGTTTATAAGCACCAGGAATTTCATCTAATACACCCTCATCTTTGCGGCATTCTACGCCATTTGTTTGCTCTATCAAATCATCAAGTGTGTAGATATTTTTTGCTTTATTTCTTGACATCAAACGCCCTGCACCGTGGGAACAAGAACAGAAGCTGTGGGCATTACCTTTACCCTTAACGATGAAAGACTTTGCCCCCATCGAACCAGGAATAATTCCATAGTCTTCAGTCTGGGCGCGGACTGCACCCTTACGAGTAACGTATACATCCTCATCAAAATGCACTTCTTTTTCAGCGTAATTGTGATGACAATTAACCTGCAATAAAGGTTTACTTGCCTTCCCACCTACCAGATGCTTCTCAACTATGTGCTTAAAACGCGCCATCATCACATCGCGGTTGACACGCGCATAGTTTTGTGACCATTGCAAATCGTGCCAGTATGCTTGGAATTCTGGCGTACCAGCCACAAAGTGAGCCAAATCAGGGTCAGGCAATTTATTACCAGCCATTTTTGCTAATTCTCTGGCTGTGTGAATATGACACTGGGCAAGTTTATTACCGATGTTACGTGAACCAGAATGCAGCATCAGCCAAACTTGATTCTCTGTATCGAGACACACTTCAATAAAGTGGTTTCCTCCACCGAGAGAACCCATCTGTTTCATCGCTTTAGTTTGTAGGTCTTGCACACCGCGATGCAAGTCTTTAAAATCATCCCAGTGTTGCCAGTTGGTGACAGATTTTTCAACATCTTTGTTTTCGTTGAATCCAGTAGGAATTGCTGCTTCAATATCCAGGCGGATTTTCTTCAGTTTACCTTCTAGTTGATCGGCAGTAAATGCTGTTTTTATAGCGCTCATACCACAACCAATATCTACGCCGACAGCAGCAGGTATAATCGCTTCTTTGGTGGCTATTACAGAACCGACTAAGGCTCCTTTTCCTAAGTGGACATCTGGCATTAATGCTAGGTGTTTAAATACAAATGGCAGCGATGCTACATTCTTTGCCATTTTGGTTTCTTCTGGCCCCAAAGAGTGATTTGCCCAAGAGAAGACGGGTGTTGGTGTGGTAATTTCTAACTTTTCGTAGGGCATAATTTTTTCTATTTTGGATTTTAAATTTTAGATTTGGGATTGGGTATAGGAGATTAAATCAGTGAACAGTTAACAGTTATAACTCCCAACGGAAAAATTAACTGATAATGCGGATACTTGTTGATAAGCCATTACCTAGTACAGTATGGCGGAAATAAAAATAATTCGTAATACCTCGACTTACTTCGACTAAGCTCGGCACAAGTTCGTAATGACGCTCTCTTCTTAGGCTTTGCCAACGCGGACTAGCTTGGCGTGATGCTAAGGTAATTGGTAATTGAATTAAGCCAGACACTTCGGGGGAGCCACTGCGGTGGACGGGTTCGGGAAAAAGTAGTATTTACATACTACAAAATTAGCAAAATAGATTACAAACGTCAATAGCAGCATTATTTCAGTTATCGTGTATTATTATGGGCGCTAAAATGTCATTGGTCATTTGTCCAATGCCCCATGCCCAATACAACTCTACCAGAGGCTGCACTTCGACTTCGCTCAGTGACCACGCCAACGACAACTCTACAAGACGCACTCGCGTTCGCGCTTCCTGAGCGTAGTCGAAGGCGAGTGCGTCTCGCTCTTAAGGGCAGTACAAGTGCCTCATACCCAATGACAATAATTAACAGTTGTGTCCCAAGTTGTTTTAGAAAACGTTTATAAAAGTTTTTCCTCACGTAAAGGGGAAAGTGTTACCTTACAAACTCAATCTCCTCTTACACCTGGGGAGGAAACTGATGCAGCGCCAGAACGTGCGGGAAGTGTCAACGTATTGCGGCGAATTAACCTGACGATCGCAGATGGCGAGTTTATTGTGCTGGTGGGCCCTTCTGGTTGTGGTAAAAGCACTCTGCTGCGGTTAATCGCCGGGTTAGAAGTGATGACTGGAGGCAATATTTGGTTAGGCGATCGCTTGATCAATGACCTACCACCCAAGGAACGCGACATCGCAATGGTGTTTCAAAATTACGCCCTCTATCCTCACATGACGGTATATGATAACATCGCCTTTGGATTACGCCGCCGTTTTGCCAGAGCCGGGGAAGCAGGGGGAGCAGGGGGAGCAGGGGGAGCAGGGGGAGCAGGGGGAGTAGGGGGAGCAGGGGGAGCAATAACTCCCTCATCTCGTGATCTGCAAAGGTGGGCAGAAAATCTTTTTGTGGGGGCGACAAGAAAGTTACCTAAAGGACTGCGCTACATTTCTGACAAGGAACGAGCAGTAGATGAGCAAGTGCGTAGTGTTGCCCAACTGTTGCAAATCGAAACATTGCTGAATCGTTTACCCAAACAGCTATCTGGGGGACAAAGACAACGAGTTGCATTGGGACGAGCGATCGCGCGTGACCCCCAAGTATTCTTAATGGATGAACCGCTTTCTAACTTAGATGCGAAACTGCGGGCCCAAACCCGCGCCCAAATTGTCAAATTGCAGCGCCAACTGGGGACAACAACAATTTACGTTACCCATGACCAAACAGAAGCGATGACAATGGGCGATCGCATTGCAATTATGTCTGAGGGGAAAATTCAGCAAGTCGCTTCTCCCCTAGAACTTTACAACCGCCCTACCAACCTTTTTGTCGCAGAGTTCATTGGTTCACCACCGATGAATTTTATTCCTGTAGAATTTCATGCCCCGCAATTGATTACTCATTCTCAGTTTCGTTTCACCCTCCCAGAAGTCTGGGGAAAAGCCTTACAAAAATATGATCGGAAAACTCTAATTTTAGGCATTCGCCCAGAACACTTGAACTTGAGTATGCCTGCCACCAAAAATCTACCAGTGCAAGTAGATTTGGTAGAGAATCTCGGCAACGATTCCTTTCTTGCTGTTAAGATTGCCGAACCGGGATCTCAAAAAGCCACTACAGCCAATTACCTACAAGTGCGAATACCACCTAACCGATTTGTACAACCTGGTGAGCAACTATGGTTATCTCTAAATCCAGAGAAAATTCACTTTTTTGACCTTGAAACTAAGTTAGCGATATTTCCCTAAGAGTTTGGAAAGGACAAATGACAAATGACAAATGACAAATGACAAATGACAGCCTTAGCCAGTTAGCTTTAATTGCGCCGATCTACTTAGCTACGAACTTTAGTAAGAATTTTTTGGGAATAAAAGGAAGCTGATTCTTCGTTTTTGGCACAATCTTGGGCAAACTTAATCAAATGATGTCCCACAAGTCCAACGTGAATCAAGTTTTCAATATCACCTGCTTTTAGTGCTGGCTTGGCCATTTTCCAGAAAGTCTGACGATAGTTACTAAATATGCCTACCCGCAGCAAAATATTAGCTAAATAAGTTAAACCTTTGCGAATATTAGCCCTAGAAGTGCGAGCTGGGCTGTTAGGTACTTCAATGCGATTTGGATAGGTATGTTTCATGTTGTAGGCAAATCGCTGATATAAAAATTCTGGCTCATAAGCAGTTGTAATGCAGCGCCGCCACATCTCAACAACTTGCTCGTAGGGCATCAAAAACTCAATATTTGATTCGCGGCTTTCATCATAAACTAGTCGTTCTTCTGCTTCTAACCTCCGCCATAAAGGAGTTTTAGGTAGAGCATGAAGTAAGTTAATTGTCAACATGGGAATTTGCGATGCCCGAATAAATTCGATAATTCGGTCTGCTGTTTCTGGTGTATCTGTATCTAAGCCGATGATGATTCCTGATACTACTTCCATGCCATAGCTATTTAAAACCTGAATTGCTTTTAAAATTGGCATACTCAGATTTTGGTCTTTGGAAATAGCATGGAGAGCATTTGGTTCAGGTGTTTCAATGCCGCAAAAGATTGTGCAAAAATAAGCTTCGCGCATCATCTCTAGCAGCTTTGGACTTTGAGCTAGATTGAGCGTTGCTTCACAAGCAAACTGGATGGGGTAGCCATTACGCTTTTGCCAGTCAATCAGATGAGGAAGTAACTTCATGGCGGCGCGGCGATCGCCAACAAAGTTATCATCGACAAAATACACTGCCCCCAAATTGCCTGATTGTCGCATTGCATCTAGCTCGGCGACTACTTGCTCTGGTGTTTTCATCCGGGGACTGTTGCCATAGAGTTCGGGAATATCACAAAACTCGCAGCGATAAGGACAACCACTGGAAAACTGGACATTTGCCAGAAAATAATCATTGATATTCAGCAAATGATAAGCTGGTGTGGGAAACTCTGTTAAGGGCAAACGTTCCTTGGTTTCAAAGCGAATTTGCCTTTCGGGACGTTCCAGGTTTTGGTCTAGATATTTGATCATGCGATCGCTAGCATCTCCCAATTCACCCAGATGTAAAATGTCAAATTCCGGATAATATTCTGGACATCCAGATACCGAGGGCCCACCTACAACTGTAATTTTCCCCGCTCGATGGGCAAGTTCATTAATTTGATTAATCTGTGGTTTTTGGATATGCATTCCACTCACAATCACCACATCAGCCCATTGGTAATCAGCCCTAGTTGCTGATTTGACATTCTCATCAATAAACCGCACTTCCCATTCTTTAGGTAAGTAGGCAGCCACAATTAAAATACCTTGGGGTGGCATAAAAGCCCGAACATTACCCATAAGTGGGTAGGCGTGATGAAAAGTACCAAAGGAGCGGCTGTACTTGGGAAAAATACACAAAATATGTCGATGGTGCGAAGGAACGTAGCGAGTTCCTTGAGTGACAGGAGCGGTTTTGGAATCGGCCGCTACATGAATTTGGTTCTCTAAAGACTTCAGATTCACAGTCATCGCAAATTTCACCCTGGAAAACTGAGCAGCTAATTTTACAGTTTAATTAGGTAAGCATAATTAAACATACAATAAAATCTTAGTTCGTAGTGAGCCTAGAGTTTTACTAAATAAAACCAATGTCTGAACAAAAGCCCATAAGTCCTTGGAACTACAAACCTTGGTGGTGTCAGCCCTGGTCTATAGTTCTCACAGGTGTAACGCTGATTGGTGGTAGCTGGTTACTATTTAAAACTATCTGGCTAACAGTTATCGTCTCCATCCCTGTAGTGATGTGGATGGGATTTTTTGTGTTGTTTTGGCCGCAACTAATTATTGACAGTGGTATTTTGGAATCAGATAAAGACTAGATAAGTAGGTCGGCGGAAGAAAAGTATTGGGCGAATAGAATTCGCTACTACACAAACAAAGTCCACCTCCGTGGACTAAGAGAAAATTAAGGTTTTTAACCTGCGTAGGCAGGTTTTGTTTGTGTAGCCGCGACTTCTAGTCGCCCGGTTAGTAATAAATTAAACTTTTCAAACAACCTCTAAGCAAAAACCATTAGCTTTCAGGTATATGTTGCAAGAAGACCCTTCGACTACGCTCAGGGTAAAAGATTTGGGTCTTGGGAACCAGGACTTCTGACAAGAGGAGGGAATGTAAGACCAATAGAATTACGGAGTTCTCTTGGCTATTCCCGATGAATTGGGAAGCCCCGTCCGTCTACACGGCGGGGTAGTTCACTTTACAACTTGGCTGCCATGAGTGCGGGGATCATCTTGACTAGCTGTTGGTGCTACTGGGGCTGAAAATTTGGAAACTTTCCCACTAGCTTGAGCATAGGGGAGAGACGAACCAGTAACCAAAGCTTCTAAGTTGCTAGCCATAATCGTCCGGGGTTGATCGCCGATCGCTTGAGCGATGGTTTCCCCTTGCTGACTCAAAAATACAAAATGGGGAATTCCATCGACTCGATATTTCAGCATTTCCGGCAACCACTTGGTATTATCCACATTCAGCATGACAAAATTCATCTTGTCAGCATACTCTGTTTCTAGTTGAGTGATATCTGGTGCCATTTTCTGGCAGACAGTACACCAATCAGCATAAAACTCTACTAGAGATGGTTTGCCGTTGCTGACCGCTACTTCTAAGGGTGTAGAACTATCGCTTAACTTGGTAAGGGAAGCCGAGGTTGTTTCAGTTCGCAATCCTAAGACGAGGGCAACGCTAAGGGCGATCGCCACCATTACAATTAAGAAGTTTCTCAGACGCGTTCCTAATGTGGATTGAGCTTTTTCGGGAGAATTAACAGGTGAATCAGTACTCATAACAGAATTATTAAAACTTATTAAGGAATTTCTTCTTTATTTTAGCTGACTTCAGCGACTCTTTAATCTCTGCACCTCTGGAAGCTTCAATATTCTACATTTGAATAGGGGGAGACTTTTTTTCAAAAAAAAAAGATTAACAAGTTTCGCTGCTTTAAGTCCCCCGGTTCAATAAAAAATTTTGTTTTGTGTTGAGGTTATAGACATCTCCATAAATTAAATATGCGTTACCCAGAACCCTTGTAGAGACGTAGCACAGCTACGTCTCTACATTTTTTTTTACCAGATGTCTAATGTATGCTCAATATATCTCATCTAATCAAGCTTGCACCACTCTCCAGATGTCCTAAGTTGACTACAATCCTTAGAAAGAGTAGTAAAAACCTAATGTCTAAAAAGCCCGATTCGCAGTTCCAAAATCTCTTTGCTTCACACAACTCAACCAACTGGGACGAAAGATTAGCCCAAATAGCTTATCGTTTTAACCGGGAGTATCAAGGTCAAACCTTTGAACTCCCAACAGAAGTGCAGGCGATGCCAATATTTCGGGAGTGGATTGCTGGGAGTTTCTCAGGGAGAATTGCTTCCCCTTTTTGGGAAATTGCTAAACCTCAAAAAAACCAGCACTGTATAGATATTGGCTGTGGTATCAGCTTTTTAATCTATCCTTGGCGGGATTGGCAAGCATTTTTTTATGGGCAAGAAATCAGTAACGTGGCACGGGATACCCTTAATTCCCGTGGGCCGCAGTTAAATTCCAAGCTGTTCAAGGGTGTTGAGTTGGGAGCGGCTCATCAGTTAAGCTACTCATCAGAGCAGTTTGACCTGGCGATCGCAACTGGATTTAGCTGCTATTTTCCACTCGAATATTGGGATGCTGTACTGGTACAGATCAAGCGAGTGTTAAAACCAGGTGGACATTTTGTGTTTGACATCCTCAATCCAGAACAGCCTTTAGCAGAAGATTGGGCAGTTCTGGAAACCTATTTGGGTGCTGAGGTGTTTTTAGAGCCTTTGGCTAAGTGGGAAAAAAGGATTAAAGCAGCTGGTGCTAAAGTAGTAGCGCAGAAATCAGGGGAATTATTCGAGATGTATAAAGTGCGATTTTAAAAATGTTATTACTCAGGGAATTCCTCACAACTTAAGGTTTTTTCGGTTTTGCCAAGAGCCAGTATAGCCATCATATCTGCGATCGCCTGGGAAAAGCGATCGCAGCACTGATAGATAGCTAAGTACAACATTTCATTAATTCATAGCGAATTTTCTGCGTCCCTCTGCGCTTACCTCTGCGCCCCTACCCTGCGGGAAGGCGAACGCGCAGAGGGTCTCCAAGAGTTGCGCCTATGCGTTTAAATTTAAACTCTCAATTCGCCACGATTTTACGCAAAGCTGTACTAAGAATTTTTTGACCTCTCTCCTAAAAGTAGAGAGGCTTTGAATCTTACTCCCCAACGCTAGCTCTTAAGGGGCTGTTCTTGTTAGGTTTGTAAGCTAATCGTCATTCATTTTTCCAGAATGATTCGCTTGTAGTCAGGGCTTCAGCCCTGCTTTTATGCAACTTAAATGCCGATTAAGTACGTTGGTGCGAAAAAAGTCAAGTATGTTACGAAACGTAAATAAGCTTAAAACCTTTACTAATGAAAAATGACCAATTGACTTAGGACAGCCTTAGCCAGTTAACTTTAGTTGCGCCGACCTACTTAGCTGATTACACTCAATAGAGAAACGCTATAGTTTGACTTTTCCGACTCCGTTTGTATAACTTCAAACTTCCAGTCTGAAGAATAATCAGGTAACTCATAGCCAACACTCTTAACATTAGCCAACATCAACTCATCTCGTTGATGCCAAACAGCAAATATTTTCTCCCTGCCATCATATAGCGTTTCTAGGTCAATTTGATAAACCTCGTTTACTCGCTTCAGCTTTAAACCTAATAAATTTAACAATCGGCTGAGTATTTTAATTGCTGAAACCTGCTCTTTATTCCCAACTAAATTAATACCAAGCGCTCTTTTAATATGCTTACTATGCTGAAAAGCAACATTTTTCAGCAATATTAAATCTGGATCATTTTCCATAAATTCGCGTTTTGCTTCGAGAAACTGAAGCATTCCTAAAGCTCTCATAGCTTCAACTTTGAGCGTGTAAGTTTTTAAATCTGGTAGAAAAACTTTCCCTTCACCCCAAGATAATTGCTGATGCCATTCTTGCTGATCCCTAACGTGAAAATACTCGCTTTCGTGAGTTAAATAATAGTGAATTAACAGTTGACAATAATATCCTTGATCATCCTGCAATTTTATCCAAGGAGTAACTTCTACACCATACCTTTGTCTGAGAACATATTTGTTGATTTGGTTGCGTTCTACATCTGTTAAGGAATGCTTAACTAATAACTGTTCATACTCTACATAATCGATATCTTTAGCATTAGCTACAGCATCTGCTAGCGATAGTTTATTTTGCTGCTTAATTTCTTTAATTTTGCGTTTAATTTCTTTGGCTTTTTGACGGCTTTGTGCCCAGTCTTTTTGAACTTTAACAATTTCTAAAATTAATCTTATGCGAGTAGATAAATCAGCGACATCAGTTGCCCAAAAGGCTCGGCGTAAATCTCGAACAATATTATTGTGAACCGCATTACTCCGCATCTCAATTTTATGACCATCAGCAATTAAACCATCGTGCATAGATTGACGGTAGAGGCGAATAGAAGCATTTACCCTTGCAGATAACTTTGCCCAAGTTCGTAAATGAATCGGGTCATAAACTAAAGGTAAATCTACATCTATTTTATGCAATGGACTAAGCAAAGCTAAGTTTTCTTTTTGATTTTCCTGATACCAATCAGATAGCGATCGATAATTTGTACTACCACTACCAATTAAACCAATACCTCGTTTAGCGCACCAGACAACACGCGGTACATCATCCCTGACTCTTGCTAAGGCTTGTCTTGCTTCCGAATCAGGAATAACTCCTTGAAAAATGCCATAAACTCGGTCGAAATGTTGGACATCAATACTAATTCCTGTACCAAGACTAGGGGTAACAAAAACGCCGTCATATTCAGATATTTTTTGATTAATCGCTGCAATAAAATCAACTGCTGCGTGACCAGGTGTATTTGTAGTGTGACTACTAACTACCAAAGTTTTGGGAAATTGTCGCCCTAATTTTTGTAGACGCTCTTTCAGATAACCTTCAATTGTTTCACAACTATAACGTCCGGCGCGACTATCAGTAGTCACGTAACATTTACGTCCAGCAAGTAAATCCAATTCTAGTTGGTGAATTAGCGGTGTTGGGTTTGGTGAATCATAAAAAGTCACGTCCCAACCCTGCTGAGGTTTCCACTGGTTGAGAACTACCCAAGGTGTTAATTGAATTCCTGCTAATCCTTGTAAATATTCAAGTGAAACATCTGATAAATCAGCATCTTGAGCAATTACTAAACCTCCACTTGTTAAAACCGTAGCAATTAGTTGCTGGAATAACTTTAATATTTTTACACGCTTATGCTTACAAGTATTACTGTTTAACAGATGCCATAAAGATTGCTCCACTTCATCTAAAATTACTATTGCTCCGCGCCAATTTTCTGGGTTAAGTTTCCAAAGTGAATCAACACATAAACCAAGGGAGTGCTGAGAAAAGGGAGAGCGGAGGATGGGAGGAGCAGGGGTAAGTGTTTTCTCAATCCTTTTCTCGACATTTTCTTTATATGTTCCCCATTGAATACCAATTTTTTCACACAGAAATCGTCCTAGTAATATTCTATGAGTAATTAATAAAACTGGTTTATTTTTACTTTTTGCTTGTTGAACAACGCCTTGCAATGCTGTAGTTTTTCCCGTTCCTTTTGCTGATTTTACTCCTACTAATCCAGAATTGGGGAAAGGTATTTCACCTATATAAGGGCGGTTGAAGGTGAGTGCAGCCGGAATGGTTAACTCGGTGTGGGGTTTGGTTTGAGCAAGATAAATTTCTAAATCAACACTTTGGCGATAAACTTTATCAAAACTACTTACACCTTTAGCAACAATAAACTCATCAACTCCTTTTTCTATTCCTGGAAGTTCCATGACTTTAACAGGGCAAGTTTTTTGCTGAAATAAACAACCAAGCTGAGAAATAGCATTATTTACAGCAGCGATTGTCTTGGGTTGAGTTTCAAAATCAAAGCAAATGTAAAAGCTGCGCTTTGTAATTGTAAATGCTGCTAAATCGGGAATTAGCTGACGACGAGTAACTTTGCCAAATTCATCTTTAACAACCCGATAACCACTGGTAATTCCGGGAATGGCAATAGCTACATATCCTTGTGTTAACAACGTAGCTGCTTTTTTGACACCCTCGCAGATGATGAGGGGGATGTTTTGTTGCATCACCCATTGCCAAAAGCCTTCAGCTTCACCATCAGGAGTAATAGTTATATTATCAGGCATCACCAGATTGTAACGCCCAGCCACTTGCTGCCATACTTGCAATGTTACCCGCAAACAAAATATTCGCGTTGGCGTACTGGGGGGATGCTCGTACTTGATGGACTTACCATTGTGATTTTGTCGGGGTTGGTTTGGCTTAAAGCATCCCCATTCCATCGTTTGCCAATTATTCAAAGGGTCTAGTCCAGAACACCACCAACCACCTTCAGTGATATGAGTGTAACGCTGCAACCAACTACTTTTTACCATTCCGGTATTGGTGCGGGGGAGTAGCTCAGAAATCAACAGGTACTCATAAGCTGTTACACCTTGAAGCGACCTAAAATTGAGATGCACTAAGTGTAAGTCTATACCACTACTCTTGACTAATTCTTCAAGGTGTTGGGGGTGTAAATAGTGCAGATGCATAGGAAAAGACCCGAAGGCAAGACGATGAGATTAAAACATTAACACGCATCTCCTAGTTCCTTATAAGCAATATTGCGAAGCTTTTGGGATGCTTTTGTTACCTCGTCATAAGAGACACATCGGTTAAGGCTTTAGTGGATTATTCTGCCTATTAGATCCCCAAAGTAATAATTTTGTATTGTGATATTTGTTCGCTATTAATTTTTATTTATCAGTAAATTTCTCCGTTAAGGAATGCGATCGCTTCAAGGTGGTCTGTATCGCAGATTTTGCAGTTGATTAAAAATTGTTAAGTAGGCCAACACAAATAAATCTAACTATGTAACGAAATGTAAAGCTTTTGAAAACTCTGTGATTGCTGGACTTCGCGGCGCTACATTCGCACTAACATAGTTATAATTTTTTTCACTTACCTACTTAATAGGTTTTATAGTTTTTCAGTAATTCCTCTGTTTGTATTTATTTAATTCATACCTAATACTTATAAATCTATCTTCAGAACTTTTGCTGATGGCTGACAATCTTCTGCGTGGTTAGCATATAGCAAATGACATATTACTTTCTACATCATGTAGTAGATTTCGAGCTAGATGACTATAAAAAAACCGTTGGTAATTAATCAGCCACAAGTAGGTGAGTTCATTCATGATCTGAGGCGTGCCTTGGGGCTAACACAAGAGCAGTTTGCAGTTGCGTTAGGAGTGACTTATGGCACAATTAACCGTTGGGAAAAAGGACGATCTAAACCGTCACCGCTAGCAATGAAAAAAATTGAGGAAATTTTGCAGGAGATCGGGCAAAAGGGAACGGACTTACTAAGCCAGTATTTTTCCGAACATTAGTTAGTACCAAACGCATTTACAAGCTTCTCTGCTTAGTATCAAATTGTTCTAAACATTTCAATCTCAGGCTTATAAATTATCAAAAAATATTATGAAAGTGCTTTTACCAGAGGGAACAAAACTTCAAGATTTTGAGAAAGAATTACAAACAACTCTAGAGCAAGCACAACTAGCAGGTTATGCCCTTATGGGTTTTGCATTTAGAGAGGCTCTCAGTCCAAGATTACACGAAATTGATGCTTTGGTGGTGATGGAGCCAGGAGTATTTGTATGTTTAGAGGCAAAGGGATATAAAGGTAAGTGGACAGGCAGCGCCAACGAAACATGGTTTTCTGATAATCAAAAAATTAAAGCAGTAGGTGGCAATCCATATAGACAAGTTGAACGATACAGCCTAGTTATTAAAGATAAACTTCAGTCTATATTTCAAGACATCAAATTCTGGGTTAATTATTTTGTTGTTGCCCCAGATCAAACAGAATTTGAGATAAAAGATGCAGTTATTAATACCTTTCAACCTGGAAAATCAGTACAAATTTGTCATGTATCTAGAATAGAACAGGTTTTAGGCAGTATTAGAACTAATGAAGGTGTTGCTGCAAGATTCAACGAAGTTGGTATTAAAAAAATTATTAGCGAACTCACAGGAATTTCACTAGAGGAACTTGAAAAAATTATAATTGGTCAGCCGCATGAAGCACAACCAACATCTGTTAAAACTACTCCAGAACTAATTTCTGAACAACAAATACCTGTTAAACCCACTCCAGAACTAATTTCTGAACAACAAATACTTGTTAAACCCGCTCCAGAACTAATTTCTGAACAACAAATACTTGTTAAACCCACTCCAGAACTAGTTTCTAAACTATCTCACAGAAAACCTATTCATCCTTCTATAATCCTGACTTGCTTAGTAGGAGTAGGAATATTTATAACTGCTGGTTCTGGGCATTATTTTTGGAATCAAAGACCATGCGAAACCGCTACTGAAACAAGAGTAAATGGTATTTGTTATAAAGATATTTCTAAAAAACCTCTTGTTATAGGTATTATCACTTCACCTAACCAGTATTCAGAATTTAAAACATACTTAAAAAGCCAAATCGGTTCTCAAGCCATAAATGTAGTAGTTGAAGGTAACTCTGAAATTACATACAAAGAAGCTCAAAATAATATTGCTAATAAAAAATGGGATATCGTATTTGCTAACTCACCCATGAATGGAATGCGAGCTAAAGATACTAGCTACAAATGGTTAGCTCGAATGTATCCTAAGTATCCACTTACTTATCAATCAGCTTTATTTGTTAGGTCTGATAGTCCAATTAAGTCCATTGAAGATATTAAGTCTAAAACAACTATCGCTTTAGGAGATTTTAATTCAGCTTCGAGCTTCTATATGCCTGCCTATGATTTATATGGAAAATCTATGACTGTAACGGCAGGACATAGAAGCAGTAAAATTCGAGAGCTAGTAGCTAATAAACGAGCAGATATAGGATCAGGTGTATACAGTACGGTCAAGGATGATCCACAATTCCGAGTAATTCAAATTAGTAGAGAAATTCCAGGCACAGGAGTTTACTTATCTCCGAAATTGACTCCTACTGTTCAAAAGCAGATTCAAAACATTTTAGAAACCCTCACACAGAAAATACTTCCTTTCTTAATAGAAGCAGATAAACAAAATGAGAAAGTGGTTGTACACTGCTCTGGTGGGATTGGACGTACTGGGCACGTGTTAGCGGCATGGCTAGTT
>NZ_JAIVFV010000173.1 GCF_020829445.1 Nostoc sp. CHAB 5836 | reverse complement strand
CCTTACCTTACCCCTACGAAGCACTTGAACCACACATCGATGCCAAAACGATGCAGTTTCACCACGATAAACACCATGCAACTTATGTGAAAAACCTGAATGCAGCGTTAGCCAAACACCCAGAACTCAAAGGCAAAACTGTTGAAGAATTGTTGCAGAAACTTGACAATGTACCACAAGATATTCGTACGACAGTACGCAATAATGGCGGTGGTCATGTGAACCACTCAATGTTCTGGGAAATTATGAAGCCGAAAGGTGGAGGAGAACCAACAGGAGATATAGCCTCGGCTATTAATCAAAATTTTGGCTACTTTGCAGCTTTCAAAAAACAGTTTAACGAAGCTGGTGCTGGTCGTTTTGGTAGTGGTTGGGTTTGGCTAGTGCGTAACAAAGGTGGCAAGTTAGAAGTGATAACTACAGCCAACCAAGATAGTCCCTTAAGTCAAGGCAAATATCCCATCATGGGTAATGATGTATGGGAACACGCATATTATCTCAATTACCAGAATCGCCGCGCCGATTATTTAGATGCTTGGTGGAACGTGGTTAATTGGGATGAGATTAACAAGCGGTTTGCAGCAGCAAGTAAATTTGCCTGAAACCAAACAACAATTTAGAGTTAGCGACTTCCAATTTAAAAAATACTCAACTACTTTTTGTCGGGTGGGCGACACGATCGCCCGTAGTCAAGGGCAGGCTTTTCGGCACACCCCAGAAGATTGAATAATTTATTTATTGGAAGTCTCTTATAGACCAATAAGTAGAACGGCGTAAATAATTAAAGGTTTGTAATAAGGACTTTAGTCCTCATTTGAGGGCTGTTCGCGGAGCGTTCCCGTAGGGTAGCCCTCTCTACGAGACGCACTCGCGTTCACTACAAACTAATATCAAGATTTTTTACATTACTTAACCTAGTTTGATTTATTCTCACCGACTTACTTACGCTTGGATTAAGGCTAAAACTCTGTTACAAACTCAATTTTTTAACGTAGACGCTTCGGCTTGCCGCAGGCTACCGTCATCGCGAGTGCGTCTCCCCCTGGGAGAAGGACGCAAAGGGCGCAAAGAGAAGAAAGAAATGCTTAACCCAAGACTATTGGAATATAGCCTTTCCTAATCACATGAGGTACATCTAAGTAAGCTCCCCGCTTGCTCTTAGGGGGTTGAGGTGGGGTTCTTGTATCTGACTCAACTGATGACCGCTATATCTCTTTATAAAGATTGTAACTCTATTGACACATCGTATGCTACATTAGTCAATACTTGGTAAACGCTCTATTGTACAAATAATTAATGTGTAATTTGAGTAAAAACACTCTTGAGTCATTTTTATTATAAGGAGGATGTTGTCATGAAAATTGGTTGTAAATTATTCATGGTTGCTTTAACGGCTCCATTATTGATTGGAATTTTAAATTTTAAAGCAGAAGCTCAAGTTATTAAACAATGGGGCCAAAATGGTGATATTCCCGTTCCCGGCGATTATGATAAGGATCTTAAAACAGATATTGCAGTCTGGCGACCAAGTAATGGTGCTTGGTATGTAATTAACAGTTTTACAGGTCAAGTAGTTATTAGACAATGGGGTGCGAAAGATGATATTCCCGTTCCCGGCGATTATGATAATGATGGTCAAACAGATTTTGCAGTCTGGCGACCAAGTAATAGTATTTGGTTTGTAATTAACAGTTCTACAGGTCAAGTAAGTACTAAGCAATTGGGCCAAAATGGTGATATGCCCGTTCCCGGCGATTATGATAATGATGGTAAAACAGATATTGCAGTCTGGCGACCAAGCAATGGTACTTGGTTTGTAATTAACAGTTCTACGGGTCAACTAAGTACTAAGCAATGGGGACAAAATGGTGATATTCCCGTTCCCGGCAATTATAATAATCCTCTTAAAACAGATTTTGCAGTCTGGCGACCAAGTAATGGTAATTGGTATGTAATTAACAGTTCTACAACAGCCAACAGTTCTATAGTTGAACAAAACACTACACAATTGGGCCAAAATGGTGATATTCCTGTTCCCGGCGATTATAATAATGATCGTAGAACTGATTTTGCAGTCTGGCAACCAAGTAATGGTACTTGGTATGTAATTAACAATTTGGCAAGTCAACGAGTTAACAGTTTGACAAGTCAAGGAATTAACAGTTTGGCAAATCAAATATTTAACAGTTTGACAGGTCAAGTAAATACTAAACAATGGGGTTCAGCTGGTGATACTCCAGTTCCCGGCAATTATGACTCCCCTGCTAGGAGTAACTTTGCAGTCTGGCGACCGAGTAATGGCACTTGGTATATTCTTGGGAATTAGGGCTAATATTTTGTCTGGTTAATTTTCTCGAAACAATATCTTTACTAATTCCCTGTGACAAAGTTTTATTTTTGCTTACCTTCTTTCCGCTTGCGGGAAGAAGTTATTTTATGTGGCTAATTCATACTTTCACTTAGAGGATGTTTTAAAAATCCTCTGGTCGGTAGCAAAACGTTTTAGATCGCCCTAAATCCACGCCACTTGCTTCACTTGGCGAGACCCCAAGACCGCAGTGGCTACCCGATAAATTGGAGGACTTTGATTCCTGTTCTCCCCTTTGGTGTATACACAAGTCGGCAGAAGACCTCTCCCCAAACCCCTCTCCGACGCACAGAGGGGCTTTAAACAACATTGGCTCCCCTTCCCTCGTAGGGAAGGGGCTGGGGGTTAGGTCTGAGACGTCAAAGCGGTTTTTGAGAAGGTACACCTACAGCACGAGGAAAATTAGCTGGTGTGTTTGCTACCTTACGCACATAAAGGCAATGACGGATGCTATCACTTAGAGGAGTGGTAAATTTTTCAATTAATTCAATCACACCACCTAGCTCGCTAACAGCTTTTTCCAAAACTGTGGTTTCATCCTCTGTCCAATTACCCCGATAAATGATAGCTAGACCTCCCTGTTTGAGCAGTGGTAGGGTATATTCTGCACAGACAGAGGCTGCTCCTACAGCACGGATCAATGCAATGTCATAAGCTAGTCGATGCTGGGAGTGCTGACCAATTTCTTCAGCTCTACTAACAAGAGTCTTGGCGTTGGTAAGGGCAAGTTCAGTTAATATATTGTCGAGAAAAGTAATTTTTTTGCGAGTGGAATCGACAAGAGTAATTGTGCAATTAGGTAGAGTAATTGCCACTGGTACACCCGGAAAACCCGCTCCTGTACCAATATCGATGAGAGTAGGGGAAGCAGGGGAAAAATTTGCTGATAATAGGGGTGCAATTCCTCGCAGAGAATCCCAGAGATGTTTTTCCCAAAACTCTTGGGGGTCAGTGATCCGAGTTAAATTTAGTTGGCGATTACCTTCTAAGATTAACTCATAAAGCCTTTGAAATTGCCTTTGCTGTTGGACAGTTGGCTTCCAATTGAGAGTTTGCTGCCAGATTTCTGCCATTTCAGGCAATAAGTTTGTCATTTGTCATTTGTCATTTGTCATTTGTCATTTGTCATTAATAGTTCTTCTTCCCCTACTCCCTCATCCCCCGGTTGGTGAGCGAAGTCGAACCACATCCCCCTCATCTCCCTCATCCCCCTCATCCCACGTCATACCGATGGCAGAGGTTCTTTGACTTTGGATTCTAGTGTCTTTGGATCTACTGATTCTAATTCACCGTGGTTGAGTGTCCAGCAACGATCTGCGATCGCTAACAGATCCCCAGCATCGTGTGTCACTACCAACAGCGTCCAATCTTGTTTCAGTTTCGCTAATAAATTTACCAGTTGCCGACGCATTGACCAATCTAACCCAGCTGTCGGTTCATCCAATAATAGTAAATTTGGCTGGCGAATCAATTGCACTGCCAAAGCTAAACGTCTTTGTTGACCACCACTTAAAGCATGGGGAGCAACGGAGAGCGATAAATGCTCTAATCCCACCTCACTCAGAGCCTGTCTGACTCGTTCTGACCCTAACTCAGGATGTCCTAAACGCAATTCTTCTAAAATCGAACCACCACAAAAGTGGCGTTCTGGAAACTGAAATACCAACCCAGCCAATTGTTGTAGCTGTTCGGCTATAAGTTCTTGTTCTCGCCAGAAAAGTGCGCCGGTAGTGGGTTCGGCTAGTCCCGACAAAATTTCTAGTAAGGTACTTTTTCCCGAACCACTCGGGCCAATAATCAGACCTAGCTGCTGGGGTGCTAATTCCAAGTTGATCGATTTGAGAATCGCTGTTGGGCACGCTGTCGGGTGATAAATTACATTTCGGAGATAGAGCATTTGTTAAGATTACCAAAAAGTCAGCAAATTACTGATTAGCTACACTGAGAGGATCTGGAAAATTCTGAAAAAATTTCTCGCGCATTACCAGCCTTAACACCTTAATCTAGCAGCAAGAATCATTCACTTTTTCTCCATTGTGGCAGACTCACTCTTAAACAATGGCGATAACAAGCCTGGGAGCATGAAAAGATTACCAAAGTCAACCTTTATAAAAAATTTTGCTTGAAGCACAGGCTAGTTGAAATTAACCATTTTTTTGCAGTCTAAGTAACATATACAACTATTTCAACCGCAATTATTCGGAGGGTTAAAATGACTAAAAGTTTTTCTTCACCTGGATTATTAGTGTCTGCTAGACTCACTACCCTTGCTCAGACTGCTTTTACAGTTGCGTTCGCCTTTGGCGTTGCCCCTTGGGCGATCGCACTTAATCTGTGGGTAAATCCCTCCCTGGCTGGCGATCCCTTTCGCGATCGCGAACCTCATCAAATTGGCGACCAAACAGAAGCCGCTTTTAAAGCGATTTTCCAACAGGGCAACTATCCAGCAGCAGAACGGTATCTGCAACAAGCATTATCCAAAGAGCCAAATGAACCTTTAGCTTATGCGATCAAGGCATCTTTAGCATACGGAAATCAGGATTGGGCTAAACTCGCCACCTACAGCCAGAAAACTCTAGAAACTGGAGAGAAACTGATTGCTAGCGATCCTTTGCGTGGTAATTTATACACTGCCGTTGGTCATTTTTTAGAGGGTGCAGTAGTTCTCACTCGTGAGGGTACAGTCAACGGTGTACCACAAGCCTTTAGTCGCTTGCGGCAAGTTTATGAATATTTAGATAAAGCCGAAGCAATTTCTGCCAACGATCCAGAACTGAATTTAATCAAGGGTTATATGGATTTATTGTTGGCGGTTAATTTGCCTTTTGCTAGCCCAGATCAGGCAATTGGACGGTTAGAACAAAATGCTGCTCCTCGGTATCTTGTGGATCGGGGTATTGCTCTTGCTTATCGGGATTTAAAACAGTATTCACAGGCACTAGAGTATGTGAATCGGGCAATCAAAACCACATCTGATAATCCAGAAATTTCTTATCTCAAAGCCCAAATCCTCAAAGAACTGGGGCAAAAAGAAAAGAGTCAGCAGATGATCCGGGAAGCGATCGCTCATTTTGACAAAGCATTGACTAAAAAATCCCAACTTCCAGACGATTTAGTCAAACAAATTGAGCGTGAACGCAAAAATGCTGTTAACTTAAAGAATCCTGGGTAATTGGGCATTGGGCATTAGATATAGGAGTGAAAAAGAATTGTTTTGACATAGCAGCGCTACCTCTGTGCAACGGTTCTGGGTAACGCATATTTAATTTCTACCAGATTTCTATTGGCAATTAAGTTTTGTCTCTATCCCCTATTCCCAGGGCTATTTCATTGTAGAGATGAACCGCCATCGCGTAGCGTCTCCCCCTGGGAGAAGGACGCAAAGGGCGCAAAGAGAAGGAAGAAATGCTTAACTCAAGCGTATTGGACTATAACCTTTTCTCAGTAGTCTTTAGACTACTTTCGCTATTAGACTCAGAATTAATTCTGAGGCGGGCTAGATGAGAATGAAATAGCCGTGCCCCTATTCCCCATTCGCCATTCTTACTTTGATATGCTTATTTGCAGAAGAGTAATTAAGATATTAGACCGAAATGGAGATTCAGTTCCGCGAAATTAATCCTTTTGATGTGTGGATTTGGCTGAAATTCAGCACAAATCCTTCTGCGCGTGAAAAGCAGTATGTAGAAGAAGTTTTCAATTCCTGGTTTTATCTAGGTAAATTGGGTGCATTTAATGCAGAGAACCTCCAGGTGCAGGACACTGGACTCGATATCAGCTACATGAATTATGATGAACAAGGTTATGACAAAAGTCTGCTAGCACTGATGCACAACATTGGTGAGTTTGAATATGAGGGACAGTGGGGGCGTTGTTGGTTTGATTTAGGAACCAGTGATGCGATCGCTCTGGATATTTTAATCAACGCCCTCACACAGCTAAGTCAGGAATATGTCACTATTGAAGAATTGTACATCGGTGGTGAAAATCCAGATTGGCCTATTGAAGATAGCGAAAGTCGTCCTCACTCTATTTACGATAATTAGTTACCAAAATGAATAAAGCAGGCGAAATTAGGGTAATAGCTTTGGGGCTAATTCGGGATGGCGAACGCATATTTCTTTCTGAAGGCTACGATCCCGTAAAGGAAGAAAGATTTTATCGTGCTTTGGGCGGTGGTGTTGAATTTGGCGAAACCAGCCGCATCGCCTTAGAACGGGAGTTTCAAGAGGAAATTCAGGCAGAATTAACGAATATTAAATATCTAGGTTGTATAGAAAACTTGTTTACATTTAATGGTAGGCAAGGTCATGAAATTATTCAGCTTTATCAATGTGACTTTGCTGATTCAAAATTTTATCAATTGGAAAGTTTAGTTTTTTCAGAATCACCAAATCATCAACATAGAGCCTTATGGATAGATATCTCTCGCTTGAAATCAGGAGAATTCAGATTAGTACCTGAAGTATTTTTTGAATATTTATAAATTATCTGGAAATCGCACTCAACAAAGACACAATATACTGGTTGAGACTAACACCTTCCCGTTCAGAAGTCTCAGCTAAACGTCGATGTAAAGATTTCGGCATCCGTAGTAGTAGTTTACCGCTATAGCTATCATTAGTACTTGGTAATGGAATATCATCGTCGGCTTCATAAGCTGTCTCAATCCATAATTCCCGCGCCTCATTGAGATTTGCCATTGTCTCTTCAAGGGTTTCGCCTTGGGTAAGACATCCAGGTAAATCTTTAATTTGAGCTACATATCCACCCTCTGGGTCGGGGTAAAGTGTTACAGGGTACTGAAGATTTAAATAATATTCTAAGGACGGCTTCTCAATCTGCTGGTTCTTCTGGTTCAGTGTCTTCATCAATCCACTCTTCTAAATTTAATAGTTCAACTATTTGCTGTACATAAACTCCTTTAACTTTTTGTCCTCCTGTTTTAGGTACAGTGATGGTTTTACCTTGGGAGTCCCGAAAGCTATGATGGCTACCCTTAGACCTTTTCTCTTCAAAGCCAAAAGCTTCTAATAGATAGTAAACTTCCTGAAACCGGACTTCTGGAGGTCGTTTTAGGAACTGATCTACTAATTTTCTTAATTTGCTCATTCAGACATGATACTATATATAGTATCAAATTTTTGAGAGATAAAAAAGCGATCGCTCTAATCAAGTCCCACCTGCACTAATTCTGCTTTAGATTTCACTGCCGTTACTGCATAGTAAGCGCTCATCTTTTGATCAAAATTGGGTATGCGATCGCACTGTGTCGCTACAACCCAGAGAGCAACTTATTATACTCTGCGTGTGAACCGAGCCAAAACCAAATAACGGTATCTCCATCTAACTGTCCAACCGCTCGATAATTTTTGCTAATCCGTGCTGAATAAATTGGTAGTTCTGGATGTACTTTTTTGAAGCGCAAGCTTGGATGACTCGGATCTTGTTTGAAGAGGCGGTATGCCTCACGTGTTTGCTCTTGAACTTGCTCAGGTAGATCCCCAAACCCTTGACGAAACTGAGCGGTTATACGTGACTTCACAATGTATCTGGATCTAGCTCTTGGCTTTTACCTGCACGGTATTGGGCCATTGCTTCGGTTGCAAGTTTGGCAAGTATGTCTGGAGAACGGGCAAAAGCTTCATCCCAACGGCGTTCATCTTCTAGTTCTGCCAAAATCATCGCTGCGATTGCATCTTGTTCATTGGCAGGCAAATTTTTTAGTTTAGCGATCGCTTGTTCAAGTAGCTCTGTCATGGCTATTAATCTTTACGCTTGCTTCTAATCTCAAGGGTAGCGTTTTCATAATGATATTTTATCCACTTTTCTCGAAGAGCTTCATCAGCAAAACTCATAGTGAAATCACCATCACCATGAACTTTGAATAATTGTTCCGATAGGGTTAAATCCTCATTTTTTTTGAATGCTTCTGCCAGTTCTTTCAAATGTAAAGGCGAATGTGCGACATATGAGTCTTTTAAGGAGATAAAGTCACTAGTAATAGGACAGCGCAATTTTTCTACCTCTTGGAAAGCTTTTTCTCGATAAGCATTGACATAGCTATCTATAGCTTCTGTGCAAGCCATGAGAAAATGACTTGTCACTGATGGAGGGCTTCCAATGCATACTTTGTAACTGAAGTTATCTATTGAACCATTTATACGTTTAAACCAGAAACCTCTCGACTTGCCGCGATTAACTACATTCTCTTGTATCCAGATAGTCTCTATTCCATCACCAATTTTCTCATAGGCATCGGGATGATTATTAAAAAACAATCTCATAAATTGGAAGTCTTTAAGAGATAAAGGTTGGTTTGGCTTGTATGCATAGAGAATATTTTGAACATATTCTTTTAGTTCTTTTTGCGTTTCAAATACTTTGTCCATAATTTGAGTTTTTTTCTTTCTAGCCATTTTTGCTCTACACGTCACTTCGAGAAACAGGTTTTTTAAATTGTGGGCTAGATTAACTGTGAATGCTAACGATGAATCTACTGATCAAACAACATCCTTAAGCGATCGCACAGCGATTTGTAAGCTGCGCCACTAGTCTCGGCTGATTTCGACTAACGCTTTACCTGTTCGCAAAAGCTGTATGGCAAAGAGGTAAACTACATATAGCGATCGCTCTCAATAGCAGAACTAGTATTTGAGACGGTTCTACAATAAAAGCAAAAACGTTGAGGTTGAACTAACCTAATGCGTGTACCTGAAACAAACCCAAAGATACCGATGCTTTCACCAAGCCTCTACGAAACTGATTTTTACGCTTGGACACAGGAACAAGTAACTTTACTTCGCAATGAGCAGTGGAGTCAGATTGATCTGCAAAATCTGATTGAGGAGATTCAATCTTTGGGTAAACAGCAACGTCAAGAACTGCGAAACCGTCTGAGTGTGTTGATTGGACATTTACTAAAATGGCAGTACCAGTCCCAATACCGTAGCCGTAGCTGGTTAGCAACACTTCGTATTCAACGCTTAGATATTGCTGAATTGCTCGAAGAAAATCCTAGCCTAAAGCCCTACCTTGAAGAAGGACTTCGCAAAGCCTATCTTAAAGGTGTGGAATTAGCTGTTGGAGAAACAGATTTGCCCAAGCGAATTTTTCCGGTAGAGTTTCCTTACAGTTTGTCAGAGATTTTGAACTATGATTTTTACCCCGGTGAACCAAGCAAGTTAGTGGATGAATCAGAGCAGTAATTTGAAATTAAAGTAAATCTTCTTCAGATAGCTGGGCTATTTTCATCAAGGCTTTTAAGGTTCCAACTTTCAAATCTTGATTGCGGTGAAGAGGAATTGACGGGATTTTTTCTACTTCGGGGTTTTGATAAATATAGTGACTGCCAGTAAGTTCTTTGCAAAACCCAACCTTTTTGTTCCACAATCTTACAAAGTTGCTTGCCAGAAATCGATTTCATACAGCAATTTCGACAACTTGATCTGTTGACTCAATTGCATTACGACTATTAGCAACTTCAAGCCAACCCTCAATAGCGTCTTTTAAATTAGTCATCACCTCTTCTATGGTGTCTCCTTCGGTAATACAACCGGGAAGCGCGGGAACCTCTGCCCAAAAGCCGCCTTCTTCTGCTGGATGAATGATCGCTCTGATTTTCATAAACCTGTTGAGCTAGTTTTTTTTGCTAACTGTTTGAGTTCCATGACTCGCAAAAGTTGATTTGCAGAGACTGGTAAATTACCATAGCGATCGCCTTTATGTCCAGTCTTCTGTGCGTAAACTCACAATTTTTCCAAAATCAGAGGAATTACGAGTCACACGATATTCGCGCCCTAGTTCCATAGCTTCATCATAAGCTGAGTTATCAGTAAATGTTCCAGCAATCTTTTCCCACCAAGGTATTGTCGGGGAGGAAACAACCTCTAATTTACTTTTGAGGCGTGCAACTTCTGCCTCTAGAATCGCTACTCGTTCTTCTAATTTTCCCGATATTGTTGACATAACTTACTTATCTTCGAGATATTTCACAACTAACTATTGCTATGATCGCATCTTGTTCATTGGCAGGCAAGTTTTTTAGTTTAGCGATCACTTGTTCAAGTAGCTCTGTCATAGCTGTTAATTGTTACGAAAGTCATACAGAAATTATCTCTGCTTGCACTCTGTTGGGGTTGTTAGGGTGCGATCGCGCTTTACTTCTACTAGATTTATTATTTGTCTCCAGAAATACATCAACTTTACTTATGCTCACTCACTAGTTTGGGCACACTCACATAATCGCGATCGCTGCAACTGAAATATTTAGACCCCGGTTCTGCAAACACGTTTATTGTCACTACCGACTTTATGAGAGAGCTTTTTGTAAACTTTCTTACTGCGATGGAGTTAGATATCAAAATTTGAAAAATTGATAAATATGATAAATAGTTGACTAGCCTTGTAATATGCTATAAGTTTATGTCTGGTAAGCTAATCTGTGAAATAAACAATAAATCAACAAGCAAGACTCTCGATATTACTAGAGTTTCGATGAGGCTTTTTTGTAATTCCAGCATTGACAATAAATGAAATATTTAAATTTGGAGAGTTGCATTGACTACAGCATCTAAGTTTGCCTTAAGTACTTGTCTGCTCCCCCTCACACTCAGTGCTACCCTCTTGCCAGCTATTATAGGCAAAGCCCAAAACCCTCCGCCACCGGAGGCTGCAAGTGGTCGAGTTGAGCGGGAAGCTGTTCGCACGAAAAAGTATGTGGTAGTAGCTGCAAATCCACTAGCATCAGCCGCCGGACGCGATGTTCTACGTCGTGGGGGTAGTGCGATCGACGCTGCTATTGCCGTCCAAATGGTACTGACGTTGGTAGAGCCGCAATCTTCAGGTATTGGTGGTGGTGCTTTCCTCGTTTACTACGATGCCAAAACGAAGAAGTTGGTCACTTATGATGGTCGAGAAACTGCACCAGCTGCGGCTAAACCAGATCGCTTTCTTGATGCTAATGGCAAACCATTACAGTTTTATGATGCTGTTGTCGGAGGTAAATCCGTAGGTGTGCCTGGGGTGTTACGAATGCTAGAGTTGGCACACAAAAAATATGGCAAGTTACCTTGGTCTCAACTATTTCAACGAGCTATCCAACTTTCTGAACAAGGTTTTCCACTTTCACCACGTTTGTACACTCTGCTAAGTAAGGATCAATATCTATCTCGTAACGAGCCAGCTAAGAGCTATTTCTATCAACCCGATGGTACACCCAAGCCAATTGGTACAAAATTGGTCAATCAACCTTTGGCAGAGGTATTGCGTCAGATTGCCAAAGGAGGTGCTAATGCCTTTTATCAAGGAAATATTGCTAAAGACGTAGTAGCTACGGTGAGGCAAGCTGCTGTACCAGGTGACTTAACTACCACTGATCTAGTGCAATATCAAGCTAAACTGCGAGAGCCAGTTTGTGGCACTTATCGAGTTTACAAAGTTTGCGGCATGGGGCCTCCAAGTTCTGGTGGTTTGACCGTACTGCAAATTCTAGGTATTCTTCAACAATTTAATCTGGCAGCTTTAAAGCCAGCTTCGCTAGAAGCAGTGCATTTATTTTCTGAAGCTGGACGTTTAGCTTATGCTGACAGAAATTTATACATAGCTGACACAGATTTTGTGCCAGTGCCAGTCAAAGAATTAATTAACCCTAACTACCTGAAGTTACGCGCAGCGATAATCAATCCTGAACGTTCAATGGGTCAAGCCCAGGCCGGTAAGCCATTGTTACAGCAAGCACATCGCTGGGGTAAAAATCAATCTAGGGATTTCCCCTCTACTAGTCATGTTTCAATAGTCGATGCGGCAGGTAACGCTGTTTCAATGACTACTAGCATTGAAGATGCTTTTGGCTCTAGATTAATGGTACGAGGCTTCTTACTTAACAATCAACTGACAGATTTCTCTTTTTCACCGACATCAGAAGGAAAGCCTGTTGCTAATCGCATAGAAGCCAAGAAACGTCCTAGAAGCTCAATGTCTCCAATGATGGTCTTTGATCGCAATGGCAAGCTGGTAATGGTAATTGGTTCAGCTGGTGGAGCGCAAATCATTAATTATGTCGCTAAGGCAATAGTAGCCCATCTAGACTGGGGATTAGACATTCAGCAAGCGCTATCTTTGCCAAATTTTGGTAGTCGTAATGGGCCAACTGATCTAGAAGAAAATACAGATGTTGCCAACCTGAAACCTGCTTTAGAAGCCAAGGGTCATACAGTCAGCATTGTCCAATTAACCAGTGGTTCCACCGGAATTGTACTGACTAATCAAGGCCTAGTTAGTGGTGCTGACCCACGTCGTGAAGGAGTGCCTTTAGGTGAGTAACAGCTAGTGTTAGGCAACTAAACTCAACCTTCTAACTCCTCTAGGTCATCTACTGTCAGTGGTGCTTGTCCACTGTGGCGCACATACAATACATTAACTGTAGTACCTCGAATCGTAAAAATTACTCGGTATACATTTTTGGCTTTTCCATAAAGGAGTTGACGTACTTCTTCTGGAAAAATTTCATGTTCGACTGCTAAAGCACAACGTTGGGGCTTCTCTTGTAGGGTAGCAATAGCATTCATCAATCCTCGAAACCAACGATCGCTAAATTCAGGATTCTGCTCTCGATACCAGCGATAAGCTTGCTCAATCTGAGCCTCCGCGATTGGGGTAATCTCAACCTGAAATGCCATACTTTTGCTGCATTTCTTCGACGAAATCCCCAATCGGGCGAGTTTGACCAGCGTTGAGTTCCTCGAAACCTTGCCCAATACCTGCAATTGTCTCCAACTGATCAATCAGTTGGCGTAATTTGGTAGGGTCGATTTTGCCAGGATCTAGAAAGGTGACGAGAACTTGAGAGCGATCGCTAATATCTTGCGGTAACTGGCTGAGGTGAATTTCTCCATCCCGATAAATGCCTTCGATAGTTTTTATCATGAGTTGAAGTTGGGTTGGTATTTCCTTTAATTTTAGTAACTAGACTCAAAGGGATGGGTCTGGAATTCTCGCCTTATCAAGTGTCAATCATCTCTATAAACTTCTCTGCGATGCGCAACTCTGACAACGGTTACGACTAAGACATCATCGGAAATATGATACAAAATCCGATAATCGCCTACTCTGATGCGATAACGATTTTCACCATTTTTTAATTTGCCGACACCATCAGGGCGAGGATCAAGAGCTAATTGCTGAATTTTACTTTCTAGCCTTTCTTGAATATCTACGGGTAACTTTTTGAGTTGTTTAGATGCATTTTTGGAAATTTCTACTTGGTAGCTCATGCAGTTTTTTGCTGATGTTCTGACCAAGTTAAAGTGCCATTTTCTTCGATATCTTTTAATCCTTCTTCAAAGTCTCTTTCGTCCAACTCGTCTTCCTGTTTACGGATTTTTAACAGTAATAAAATTTCTTGTAAGGTATCGTCATAAACCAGTTCTAATTGTTCATTAATAGCCTTGATTAACGCTTGTCTTTTAGTTGTAGTTTCCATACTTTTACTCTTTTTAAATGCTCGTCATTGTCTATAATTTTAACATTTTTAACATTCTGTTTTACTCTAAACAAATGTTTCACCACTTCTAAAAGAATCAGAACTTATTTGTCAATGATGACTGTAATCATGGATTTGATGAGCCTGATCCTTGATTAGATTTTGGTATCTTGAATAATATGCGTATCGTTTCAGTCTAAGGAAATGCATACTTACCGCTACGATACTGAAAGCTTTGTGAATACAGCAGTACTGACTGGGAGCAATGCGATTTTGTGAGCTGACTCC
>NZ_JAIVFV010000172.1 GCF_020829445.1 Nostoc sp. CHAB 5836 | reverse complement strand
TAAGTAAAGATTATGAAAGATTACCCCAAACCTCGGAGACATTTATCTATATTGCGATGATTCGGATTATGGTCAGACGATTGGCATGATTTTTGACTGGTTTTGACTTTTAAAACATCCTCTTAGAAGTTAGGAATATCTGCTAATAAAAACAAAATTTGTATAACTTGATTCTAAATTAGGTATCGTTCGGAGTTAGAATAACGAAATTGTCTGAAATTGTGGTTAAAGCTACAAAAAATTGTTACAAGAACTAACTAATACCGTATTTCCAGCCTCGGTCTTCCGACTAGAGAGTGGTTTAACGTTTATTCATCAAGAAATTTCCACTACTCCTGTAGTTGTGGCGGATGTTTGGGTGCGTGCTGGAGCAAGCCTAGAGCCAAAACCGTGGTTCGGCATGGCGCACTTTTTAGAACATATGATTTTTAAAGGTACGGCGACACTACCCCCTGGAATGTTCGATTACAAAGTTGAAAACCGGGGTGGCGTGAGTAATGCAGCGACAAGTTATGATTATGCTCATTATTCACTCACCACAGCTGCTCCTTATTTAAAAGATACTCTGCCCTATTTGGGAGAACTACTGCTCAATGCCGCAATTCCAGAAGATGAATTTAGCCGCGAACGGGACGTGGTGCTAGAGGAAATTCGCTCTTGTCATGACGATTCCGACTGGATAGGATTCCAAACTCTGATTCAAAGCATCTATCCGCATCACCCTTACGGACGTTCGGTATTGGGTACTGAGCAAGAACTGATGCAGCAGTCACCAGAAGCAATGCGCTGTTTTCACCGCACTCACTATCAGCCGGAAAACATGACGGTGGTAATTGCAGGGGGTATAGCTCAAGAGCCAGCTTGGGAAATGGTAAATCATTCATTTGCTGATTTTGGCGATCGCTCTAATTGTCCGCAGTTTGAGAAAATGACAAAGCCAGTAATAACAAAAATTCAGCGTCAAGAAGTGTGTTTACCACGCATAGAGCAAGGGCGATTGTTGATGGCGTGGCTGGTACCCGGAGTAGAGGAAATCCGCACTGGCTTTGGTTTAGATTTGTTGTCGGCGTTATTAGCAGAAGGGCGGACTTCACGTTTAGTGCGCGATTTGCGAGAAGATTTGCAATTGGTACAGGGAATTTGCAGTAGTTTTTCTCTACAACGGGAGTCAAGTTTATTTACAATTACTGCTTGGTTAGAACCAGAAAATTTGGAGGAAGTTGAGTCCTTAATTTGCACTCATTTGGATAATTTGCAAACTAGAGGAATTAGTGAACAGGAACTTGCCCGCACACGCAGACTGCTGTGTAACGAATATGCGTTTTCTACCGAAACGCCAAATCAGCTTACGGGGCTTTATGGGTATTACAATACCATCGCCGAAGCTGAATTAGCTGTGACATATCCCCAGCAGATTCAGTCTTTTGATGCCCAAGAACTGCAAAAATTAGCTAAACAGTATCTCTCACCGCAGAATTACGCAGTTACTGTACTTAAACCGTGTTAGTCATTAGTCATTAGTCATTAGCAAAAGATAAATGACTAGGACTTACGCAACTGGCATATTATTTTTAGTTTGTAGTGAGGACTTTAGTCCTCTTTCATCAGGGCTGTTCGCGGAGCGTTCCCGTAGGGTAGCCCTTACTACAAACTAAAAGCTTTTATTTTTTGTGACACTTGCCTAATGACAAATGACAAAAGACAAAAGACAAATGACAAAAGACAAAAGACAAAAGACAAAGGACAAATGATAAATGACAACCTTGCTGCAAAAATCGCCTATCCATCGCACCGTATTGAACAATGGTATTGTTGTGCTGGTGGCAGAAAATCCTGCTGCGGACATTATTGCGGCGCGAATCTTTGTGCGTGCTGGTAGTTGTAACGAAAACCGGGAGCAAGCAGGGTTGGCACATTTGTTATCAGCAGTGATGACAAAGGGATGCGATGGACTTTCTAGCTTGGAAATTGCCGAAATTGTCGAGTCTGTAGGGGCGAGTTTGAGTACCGATGCTAGCACTGATTATTTTTTGCTATCTTTCAAAACGGTAACATCCGATTTTGCCGAAATTTTACCATTGGCAGGGCGGATTTTGCGATCGCCTACTTTTCCCGAAACTCAAGTGGAACTAGAACGGCGTTTAGCACTCCAAGATATTCGTTCCCAAAAAGAGCAACCCTTCAATGTCGCCTTTGAACAAATGCGGCAGGTAATGTACCAAAATCATCCCTATGGGATGTCCGTGCTGGGAGATGAAACCACCATCAGCCGCTTAACTCGTGAGGATTTAGTGGAGTATCACCAGACTCATTTCCGTCCAGATAATGTAGTAATTAGTATTGCTGGTAGGGTAACACCTACAGATGCAGTAGCATTGGTGGACAAGGTTTTTGGTGATTGGCAAACTACAGCCCAAGCACTGCCAATACTGAATTTACCTGAGATTAAGGTGGAACCGCAGGTAAGGGTGAAACCAATACAAACACAACAATCAATCGTGATGCTCGGTTATTTGGGAACATCGGTGAATTCTGTTGACTACGCCCCACTGAAGTTGCTGTGTACCTACTTGGGAAATGGCCTTTCTAGTCGCTTGTTTGTCGAATTGCGAGAAAAACGAGGTTTAGCTTACGAAGTATCTGCATTTTACTCCACAAGGCTATTTCCAGCATCCTTTGTGGTTTACATAGGTACAGCACCGGAGAATACCAGCATTGCCCTAGAAGGACTGCGTACAGAAGTAGATTTGTTGTGTACCAGGGAAGTATCCGAAAGCGCACTTCAAGCTGCTAAAAACAAGATCCTGGGGCAATACGCCTTGGGTAAACAAACGAACGGGCAAATTGCTCAAATATACGGCTGGTATGAAATTTTGGGCTTAGGAATTGATTTTGACATCAAGTTTCAAGAATTGATTGCGGCTGTCAGTGCCAAGGATGCCATCGCTTCAGCTTGTAAGTATTTAAAAGAGCCTTACTTGTCTTTAGTTGGTCAAGAAGAAGCAATTAATCGAGCGATCGCGTAACTGAAAATGTGCGATTATGAATCCAGCAGCTGTTTTTTAGACCAAGCGGCTGTACTATTAGCATGAGAATATTCTGGGAGTAAATTCCATGCAAAGCAGCCTGACAGCAAGTATTTTGAGTTACTTAAAATTACTAAAGCCAACTGTAAATCGCTGTAGAATGGAAAAACGGCAAAAGGGTTGGTGGCCAAAGAGGTCTAAATCTTTATTAGCCATTGAAATACTCTTGTTCTCCACTACACCTCTCTTGATTGCCTCCTCTGCTGTAGTATCAATAGCAGCGCCACCAAAAATTGCTCAACTAAATCCTGGAAATAGCATCACCCGCCCTACCCTCAAAGTTGGTAGTCAAGGTGAACGCGTTGCTGAACTTCAGGCAGCTCTAAAACTTTTGGGTTTTTACTTTGGCGCTGTAGATGGCGCATATAGTGAGAATACAGCTAGTGCTGTTGCCCGGTTTAAACAAGCAGCTGGCTTGAATCCAGATGGCATCGTTGATACCAACACTTGGCAACGACTTTTCCCAAAAGAACCGGCAGTCGCATCAACTGTTCCTTCATCGCAGCCAAGATTTAACTCAGCTACGAATTTTCCGGTTCCAAACCAGACTAGCAACCTCATCAATGTGGTAAATCCTAACCTCAACCCTCCAAGACAAGCTGTAACACAAGTTCCGACTAGCGCTGAACCAAGACCTACTACCCCAAGAAAAGCTGTAACACAAGTTCCGACTAACCCGGAACCAAGACCCGCTACCCCAAGAAAAACTACAACTTCAAGCACACAAAAAACGCCGAATCGTACTACATCAACTACTCGAACTCAGTCAACTACACGGACTAGGCAAACTACTCGAACTCAGTCAAATACAAGTACTAAGCGAACTCCTGGTATTCAATACACCTCAGAAGGAATGCCAATTTTGCGTATAGGATTACGTGGTTCTGAAGTTATTAAGTTGCAACAACAACTTAAAAAGCTTGGTTTCTTGAAAGGCGATGCCGATGGAGACTTTGGCGAGACAACCGAAGCAGCCGTGAAAGCTGTACAAAAGCGCTATGGTTTAGAAGCTGACGGCGTAGTTGGTGGTTCTACCTGGGAGGTTATTTTGCGACGTTGAATTTCCCCCTTCCCGCATCGGGAAGGGGGTTAGGGGGTTGTGTTTTTGGTGGACTTTTCCACATAACCTGAATTGTCAGAAGGCAGAAGTGGTATAGTGAACTACCCCACCCCCTAGTGAGTATTCGGAATCAGCCGACCACAGGGATAAGTTGCTGTTTGCTGTGAAGCGCTTTCAGCAACTGCTGCTGGAATCTGATCCGATGATCGGGTTTTGGCTGCTAGATAGTCTTTTTGCAGTTTCTCTAAAATGGCTTCTCGCCTGTCGTACACACGTTTCAAGGGACGAGGCTGGCATTTGTTCAAGACATACGCTGTTACCAATGGTAGAGCGATGGTGCTATCGGTATAACAAACAATTGTGTTAGGTAACTCATCTGGGTCAATCTTACCCCAGCTGACGGCTTCCGATGGGGTTGCTCCAGACAAACCGCCTGTATCTGGGCGCGCATCAGTAAACTGCACGAAGTAATCGTGTCCTCGTTCTTCTAATCCCAAGACCTCGTGGAGTTGCGGTTGAGTTTGTAGTAAAAAGTTCTTAGGACTACCGCCACCGAGAATTACAGCCGCACTTTTACCTCCTGATTCACGGGCATTATATGCGATCGCAGCTGTCTCATTCACGTCAATTGATGGATCGATCACCAACTGCGAACCTTCCAAAGCCAAAGCTGCTACGTTCATCCCAATTGAGCTATCTCCTGGAGAAGAGGTATATATAGGCACACCATACTCATAAGCCGTAGCCAGCAAGCAGGAATGCTGCACACCCAATTGCTTTTCTACTTCCCGAACATATTTACCTAGTAAATGGTGAAACTCAGCTGTTCCCATCCGCTTCTGAAAGGCTTCCCCTTGCAGAATCTTGCGGATGAAGGCATCAGTTTCTAGCAGCACATCGTAACCAAAGATAATGTCATAAATGCGAATAGTGCCTTCTTGGCGCAGTTTCACATCATCCAAAAACGGATTACCAGCAAAGAGTTCAAAACCCAATCCGTAGTGCATATCATGGTAAAGATTTGCACCAGTGCTAATCATCCAGTCAATAAAGCCGTTGCGAATTAAAGGTGCAAGGGCTGAAACCCCGAATCCTGCTGGTGTCATCGCACCGGATAGGCTAACTCCCACAGTTACACCTTCTGTTAGCACATCACGAGTTAGTAATTGGCAGATTTCCCGCAACCGTGCTGAGTTGTAAGCGGTGAAGTATTGATCAATCAAGTCCACCACCCCGATATCATTTGATATCGGTGTAGGTGCTATTCTTTGACCCAGCTGTTTAGACATTTTGGCACTCCTGAACAGTAGACACGCCGAATCTAATGTTATCTAGCTTTCAACCAAAGTGACAGCAATTTAACTATAGGACTAGTATTTGATTTTTGAAATACACGTAGGGTGTGTGTGTTAGCGCAGAAAGTACGGCACTACACGCTTAGAATGGTGCGTTACGCTTTGCTAACGCACCCTACATGACTACTGAGATTTTTTCAGAAATCAAATATGATTCCTATAGTACACTGCTGTGGAGAAAAAGGAGCGATGTCTGCGGCGGTAAACTACCCATTCAGGAGTGCTGGTAACTCATCCACCCTGATCACATATAATTCTCTATTTGTATAAAAATATATACAAACTTCAATCATATCAATAAAAAATTTTATTTTACATACGTCTAACGATAGATAGATTTTATTAAAGAAATAGTTTAGATTTGTAACAAGTTACACACAACTAGGTAAAACACATGGCCAACATCATTGACACCGCCACTAATAATGGTTCTTTCACGACACTAGTTGCAGCAATCGAAGCAGCTGGTCTAGTAGATACACTGAAAGGCCCTGGCCCATTTACCGTTTTTGCACCCACTGATGAAGCGTTTAACAAGCTTCCCGCAGGTACAGTAGACGCATTATTGAAAGATATTCCAAAGCTCAAGAAAATCTTGACCTATCATGTTGTATCAGGCAAGGTACTGGCTGCTGATGTAGTTAAACTGAAGACAGCTAAAACTGTTGAAGGTTCAGATGTAAAAATTGATGCTTCTAATGGTGTTAAGATCAATGATGCAACAGTTGCAGCAGCAGATGTTGCTGCTGATAACGGTGTCATCCACGTAATTGATACCGTTTTGATTCCTGCATAAGCAAACTTCACAATAGCGAATTCTTAACGGGTCGCAAAAGTTACCACCTTCAATGTACTCATAAGGTGGAGATTGTGAGCGGGTAATGAGGATTGCATCCAGTATTGTTCTTTTGCACAGCAAAAACAAATACTGGATGTATGACTGTTTCCCCAAAACTTTCTGTCCATCTAGATAGCGTCTAGATGGATTTATTGTTTGATCAGACGTAATCAAATTTTTAGTTTTGCCAAACCCAAATAGCGGATACCTTCGGGGGAAATGTCAAAACGGCAAGGTAAGACTTCTAAACCAAGAGCGATCGCATCACGTAATAATTTACCATATATAGGATCTGTGCGATCGCCAGGGGAAAACTCGGTGCAATCACTGCGATTGATAAAGTAAAGCATCACCGCACGAGTTAAAGGTAGCAGCGCCATTAGTTCTCGCAAGTGCTTTTGTCCTCTTGTAGTCTCCGTGTCAGGAAATAGGGCTAATCTCCCATCAGAAAAAGTTGTATTTTTCACTTCTAAATAAATCGGGCGTTCCTCATCACTCCCCGTCAAGAAAAAATCCACTCGACTTTTTTTATCTAGTCCATAAACCACTTCACCTTTGATTTGGCTATAGTCGCCCAATTCTGGGAAAAGGTGTTTCGCTAAAGCTAACTTTACCACCCGATTGGGCAAAAAAGTATTTATGCCTACCCAAGTTGGCTCGTTGTCATGTACCTGAATTAGTTCTAAGGTGTAAGCCAATTTGCGGTTAAGATTATCGCTTTTGGAAAGCTGTACCGCACTTTGGGGAGTCGATACTCCAGTCATTGGCCCTGTGTTGGGACAGTGTGCTGTCACTATCTCGCCAGAAGTAAGTTGAACGTCAGCAAAAAACCGCTTGTAGCGTTTTAGCAGAATACCTGGATATAGAGGTGGGTAACGGTAAAGCCAATCAATCATTATGGAACCTTGTTGCTCCTATTGACACTCCCCGCGATAAATCGACGGGGATTCTTGGTTCAACGAGACCACTTCAACTAGGTTCCTTGCGTTACCTAGCCCAGAGGTGGGACTCTCCCCAAGCGTTAACTTTGGGTATGCCCTACCCTAGTTGCATTGCTGCAAGTCCTGTTTAGTTTGAAACTATTTGTTTCAAAAATCTGAGTCGTCTAGCTCCTATAAATCTTTTACCTACTGCTAGGAGGAAACTAGAACAATGCAGTAGAACCGCATAGATTTAATTATCAAGGTTCAGTGCTTTGTCTTTCGACTCGTGGTTTTTTAAGTGGTTGATTACCTTTCCACTATCATTAGTATAGTATATTGGTACACTAAATTAATTGAAAGAAAGCCGTCGTAGAACGACGGGGCTTTAAACCCAATTTTTCGGTAAATATACGTCGATTCCTTCCCCAACATCAGCCAATACGCTTGGGATAAGACTAAAACCCTTGTCCAGTGGACAGTGTAGAGACGTTGCATTGCAACGTCTCTACAGGCCTATGGTTCTCCAGAAAATCCTTAACCCAAGCGTATTGCACCATCAGCAAATCTTTTCAGCAGAAACTCATACGTAGAGCGACGCAAATAAAGCTAACTGGCTAAGGCTGTCACTTGTCATTTGTCCTTGTTCATTTATAAGGGTTTAAGGTATATTTACGTTTCGTAATATAGTTGGGTTTATTCTTGCCAATTTACTTACACCGATGGGTAGTACTGCGCCTTGTGACAGAATTTGAAGAACTTTATATATCATAGAATGTCAATTTTTGTAGTCAAAATTACGACAGTTTAATAAAAAGTAGCATATACTAATTGTTATAATCCTCTCAAGAAAAAAATTGGGAGGGTTAGCAATACTGTTGGGTTAAGAATACTCGTAGGTTGGGTTGAGGAACGAAACCCAACATTTTCTTTCTCTTTGTTGGGTTTCGCTTACGCTCAACCCAACCTACACATTTTTATTTTTAGTCTTAACCGAACCGTATTGGGAGGGTTGGAACGTGTAAGGAAGTAAATCCTATGCAAAAAGTGCAGACATCAACGGAATTAGAATATGCTTTTTTGTTTACACTAAGAAAAGTAAATTCGATCAATCCAGAAGGTTTCAAGCCATTTTTTAGTAATATGCCTATTGACCCTTACATCAAAGGCAATTATCGTTCTAGAAGATTATCTCGGTTCACTGTATCTGGAAATCAGGTAATTAAATTAGTTCATGGCTACCTCTTTCAAAGTAAAGAGTATAATCCATTAGCGGGTGATATAAAAAGAGAGTTTGCAGAATTAGATGATGCACTCATAGAACTTGATATTTTTAGAAATCTTGTCTTAGCATTTAGTGATTCTTGTAAACTTCATCCGGAAGCTGAAATCGGAGTTCATCAAATCAGAACTGTTTGCTCTCCAGATAATTTGGGTAATCCTGCACCTGAAGGTATTCATCAAGATGGTACTGATTTTATTGGGATTTTCTCAGTAGATAGAGATAATATTGAAGGTGGAGAAACACATTTATATACTGCCAAAAAACAAAAGCCTGTATTTAGCAAAGTTCTAAATCCAGGAGAATTATTATTGGTTAATGATCATGATTTTTTCCACTTTACGACTCCGATAAAACCACAGACTGATGCTCAAGGAAGTAGGGATGTTTTTGTGCTGACTTCTCCTAGTTTACTTTCAGAATAATTTTAGTCAACTGGAAATATTTTAGAATCTAGGAGATATGGGGAATTGAATGTAGTCATTTCCCCAGTTTTTTTTTATTTGGGATTGGAAATAATGGTGTTGATATATAGCGGTGCTAAGTAGGTTGGTGCAATTAAAGTTAACTGGCTAAGTACAATATTTCATAAATTCGTAGCGAATTCTCTTTGCGTTCCTTTGCGCTTCCCTTTGCGCCCCTTTGCGTTTAAATTTCAACCCTCAATTCACCACGAATTAATGCTGCATCTGTACTAAGGCTGTCATTTGTCATTGGTCATTAGTAAAGGTTTTAAGCTTATTTACGTTTCGTAACATACTTGAATTTTTTCGCACCAACGTACTTAGAGGATGTTTTAAAAGTGGTTGGCTGTATCTTTGCACTTTTAGATCCCCCCTAACCCCCCGATAAATTGGGGGAAGAATCAAAGTCCCCCAATTTATCGGGGGGAACTGGAATCAAGGGTGAGTGCATAGGTTAGACTACGAAACAAACCTACTGGAATTCAACTAACTGAATCAATCAAACAAATGCCATGAATGACGAATTCTACAATAGAGGATTGGAAAAGGCTAGGCGAAAAGACTACGCAGGAGCAATTGAGGAATTTAACCGTGCTTTACAACTGACACCTTATTTTGCCGAAGCTTACTTGCAAAGGGGTTTAGCATATTATGACTCAGGTGCAATCCTTAAAGCTGTTTCAGATTATACCGAAGCTCTGAAGCTGAATCCTGAAAGTGTAGATGCATATTTTTGTCGTGGATTGGCTAGGGTAGGGCTGAAAAATTTATCGGGGGCGCTAGACGATGTTGAACGCGCTATTCGTCTCAATCTCAATTATGCTGCTGCTTATAATTTGCGGGGAATGGTGCGGCGCAAACAGGGTTATATTCAAGATGCGATCGCTAACTTTAAAAAGGCTGCACAATTATATCTAGAGCAACAAGATAAAGAGAACTGTCGTCTGTGTCTAGAACGAATTAAACAGCTACAACCCCAAAAATTACCTGCTATTGAGAAATCGCGTTCCACCAATGGGCCAATTTTATCCACCAATGATTATTTCACGCAATTATTAGCAAAGGCTGAAAAGGGAAATACCCAAGAGGCACTCGCCGATTTAAACTGGGTATTAAAAGCTGATCCGCAAGATGCCCAAGCTTACTGCTGTCGTGGGGTTGTGCGTTGCAAAATGGGTAATTATCGAGAAGCGATCGCAGATTTTAATCAAGCATTGCGACTAAATTTTCCAGATGCCATTGTCTATCGCAACCGAGGTAAAGCCCGTTCTATCTTGGGAGATCATCAAGGAGCGATCGCGGATCTTAACCAAGCACTCCAGATGCAACCTCAAGATCCCTTAGTATATATTGCCAGAGGTAATGCTTATCGAGCAACAGGGAATTATCTGGATGCAATTCAAGATTACACCCAAGCGCTCCAAATCAATCCCGATCATGCTCAAGCTTACTACAATCGCGGCATTGCCTATACTTGCATAGAAGAAATGCAGAACGCCGTAGAGAATTATCAACGGGCGGCGAGTATCTTTTGTGAACAAGAAGATTGGGAAAATTATCAACAAGTCTTAAGTAGCTTAGAAAAAATCCAGAAATTTAGTCCCCAGTCAAAAAAGCAAAAATATCACCTGCTAAGTCAGCGACTTTTGCGAATGGTTGGGGGATACTGGGAAATTGCTGAACGATTAATTCAGCAAAAGCAGGATTACCATCCTGGGATGTCAGACGAGTGGTATTTGCAAAAAGTCATTGATGATTTAGAGCGCGATCGCAATAGATAAAATCAGGTAGACAAGTAGTAGTTGGCTGCTATGCAAACAGAGTTTATCTCCGTACTGACGTTCCAAAACGTAGTAGTCTATCAAATCAATGAAACCTGAGTAAATAATTTTAGTCCTTGTAGTAAGTACGTTGGTGCGAAAAAACCGTTCAATCTTCAAAGCCCCTCTCCGCCTCGGAGAGGGGTTTGGGGAGAGGTCTACCGACTTGTGTATACACCGTAGCCAATTTATCGGGGGTTAGGGGGGATCAACAAGTGCCTAAAATCACACTCAAATACTTTTCAAACATCCTCTTAGGCTTGATGAATATCTTTTAAGGTTAAAATAATCAAGCTTTTCCAGAGCTACATTCCCCATCTCACAGATAAAATCTCTATATGAACGCCACACAAGAAAAATTAAAAGCTCAGGTTAAGCAGGCTTTAATCGCGGCTTTTGGCGCTGACTTGGCTGAAGCAGATCCAATCTTGGTTCCTGCTAGCAATCCTAAATTTGGCGATTATCAGGCGAATGTGGCTTTATCTCTCAGTAAAAAGTTAGGAAAGCAACCAAGAGCGATCGCCTCTGCGATCGTTGATCAATTAGATGTATCCGAAATCTGCGAACCGCCAGAAATTGCTGGGCCAGGATTTATCAATCTCAAACTGAAAACGGCATACTTAGAAGCACAACTCAATGAGATTCAAGCTGATCCCAGACTAGGAGTTCTGGCTGCGAAAACGCCGAAGCGGGAAATTGTGGATTTTTCCAGTCCCAATATTGCTAAAGAAATGCACGTCGGACACTTGCGTTCGACGATTATTGGTGATTCCATCGCCCGAATTTTAGAATTTCAAGGACACGATGTACTGCGGTTAAATCATGTCGGTGATTGGGGTACGCAGTTTGGGATGTTAATCGCCGATCTGCGGGAAGTTTACCCAGACGCGCTTACTACCGCTAATGCTTTAGATATTGGGGATTTAGTCTCTTTTTATCGCAAAGCCAAACTGCGGTTTGATACAGATGAAACTTTTCAAGAAACAGCACGCCAAGAAGTTGTCGCATTACAAGCAGGTGCAGAAGATACACTCCATGCTTGGAAACTACTGTGTGAACAGTCGCGGCGGGAGTTTCAAATAATCTATGACTTGCTGGATGTTCAAATAATTGAACGCGGAGAATCTTTTTATAACCCTTTATTATCTGGGGTTGTGGAAGATTTAGAAAAATCTGGGTTACTGGTAGAAAACCAGGGTGCAAAATGCGTTTTTCTGGAAGGGTTTACCAATAGAGAAGGTGAACCTTTGCCCTTAATTGTGCAAAAATCAGATGGCGGTTATAACTACGCCACAACTGATTTAGCATCCCTCCGCTACCGGATTCAGCAGGATCAAGCAAAACGGATAATTTATGTAACCGATGCTGGACAAGGAAACCACTTTGCCCAATTTTTCCAGGTAGCAGGCAAAGCTGGCTGGATTCCCGATGATGTGGAATTAGTTCATGTTCCCTTTGGGTTGGTGTTAGGAGAAGATGGCAAGAAATTCAAAACTCGTTCTGGGGATACTGTACGGTTGCGAGATTTATTAGATGAAGCGATCGCTCGTACCGATGCTGACCTAAAAACTAGATTACAAGAAGAAGAACGCCAAGAAACTGAAGAATTTATTAATGAAGTTGCTAGGGTGGTTGGCATCAGTGCAGTTAAGTATGCAGACTTAAGCCAAAACCGCACCAGTAACTACATCTTCAGCTACGACAAAATGCTGGATCTCAAAGGTAATACGGCGCCCTATATGCTGTATGCTTATGCCCGAATTCAGGGAATTAGTCGCAAGGGTGATATTAACTTTAAGGAGTTGGGAAACAATGCCGTTTTGTTGCAGCATGAAACGGAATTAGCGCTAGCAAAATATTTACTTCAACTGGATGAGGTTATTAGTAGTGTAGAGCAAGACTTGCTGCCCAATCGTTTATGTGAGTATTTGTATGAACTGAGTAAAAAGTTTAATCAGTTTTATGATCGCAATCAGGGAGTTCAGGTGTTGGAGGCGGAAGAACCCCAGCGAACATCGCGCTTGGTTTTATGTGATTTGACTGCTAGAACTCTGAAGTTGGGATTGTCTTTGTTGGGAATTCAGGTATTGGAGAGGATGTAATATTTTTTTTAACGCATAGGCGCTTCTCTACGAGACGCTACGCGAACGCCTTCCCGTAGGGTAGGTACGCTGAGGTAACGCAAAGGTACGCAGAGTAAGAGTGAAGTTAAAGCTGATTTTTTTCTTTGTGTCTTTTGCGGTTTGTTAATTTAGAATTGCTGGACTTGGAGGCGATCGCTTATGGTACGGACACCATCTAAAAACATAACTTTGGCAGAGTTTCTAATGTTACCAGAAACTAAGCCCGCTAGTGAATATATCGATGGAAAAATTATTCAAAAACCTATGGCACAGGGAGAACATAGCACTATTCAAGGTGAATTGATTATTTTTATTAATGCTGTCTTGAAACCCCAAAAACTTGCACGAGCATATCCAGAACTGCGCTGTACATTTGGTGGCAGATCAATTATCCCAGATGTCGCAGTATTTACTTGGGAGAGAATACCTCGCAAAGAAAATGGCAAAACCCAAATAAGTACGTTGGTGCGAAAAAATCAAGTATATTACGAAACGTAAATAAGCTTAAAACCCTTACTAATGACAAATGACGAATGACAAATGACAAATGACGAATGACAAATGACAAATGACAAATGACAAATGACAGCCTTAGAGGATGTTTGAAAAGTATTTGACTGTGATTTTAGACACTTGTTGATCCCCCCTAACCCCCCTTAAAAAGGGGGGGAATCAGAATCAAAGTCCCCCTTGTTAAGGGGGATTTAGGGGGATCTGGAACGTTTTGATACCTACAATAGGACTTTTCAAACACCCTCTTAGCCAGTTGACTTTAATTGCGCCGACCTACTTATGTCAAATCATCCTCAAGCAATCGCTGGAATACATGAGCTGAATCAGGAAATAGACCAAGTACAACCGATTTTCTGGGTAGGAATCGGTTGTAAACGGGGAACCTCATGGGAGTTGATGGATTGGGCAATTGAGCAAGTGTTTCGAGAAAATCAACTTTTTGAAAGTGCGATCGCAGGTATTGCTACCATTGACACTAAAGCCTCAGAAATTGGTTTAGTAGAACTGTGTCACCTCCGCAATTTGCCCCTCAAAACCTTTTCTGCGGAAATTCTTCGCTCTGTCTATGTTCCCAACCCTAGTACAGTTACCAACCACAAAGTAGGTACAGCTAGTGTAGCAGAAGCAGCTGCTATTCTGGCAGCCTCTCAACTCACATCTTTGACTGTTTTTCCCTCTACAAACATAGAGGAACTGCGCGTGAAGTTCTTAGTTCCTAAAGCAATTTTTCAGCTACAAGGGCAACCAGGAGCTGTAACACTAGCTGTTACCCAAACTTTTTCTAGCCAACAACTCTCAAAAAATAGTTAATTATGCTAGAAACAATAGCTAGGACAATTGAACCTAACAAAGCAGGTAAAAAG
>NZ_JAIVFV010000171.1 GCF_020829445.1 Nostoc sp. CHAB 5836 | reverse complement strand
CTAAACCTGAGTTAGAAGCCTGACGTGCTTCTTGCCAGACTTCCTGAATTAGCTCGCCTTCTACTGTATTGGGAGTCGGCTCACCAGTAGAGACAGCAATATCCGACCCTTCCATGCAGCTAAAAGCATCGAATACTGTAATCTTACCAGGGTCTCGTGCCAGAACATAGCCACCTTTAGCTCCGCGTATACTCTTAATTAAACCTCCACGTCTTAATGTTGCCAGGAGTTGTTCTAAATAGCGGTTCGGTATGTCTTGCAATGCCGCTATCTCTCGAATTTGCAAGGCTTCACCGTTAGGGTAGCAGGTTGCCAACTCTAACAGGGCTAGAAGTGCGTATTCTGATTTGTTAGAGATTACCACAGGCGTAATATTTTTAACTCATACTTATTTGCCATTTGAAATGGTATGTTTATTTGCGCTGTGCTGTACTAGTGTTAACAAAAACTTTACAATCAACTTATTGTTGACCGGCTAGCTCTAGTTTAAAGACCTTCCAGCATAGAAACAACTATATTTTGTTTTTAATTTAATAAATAAAAATGATTGATTTTTGTACACTCTTCCTGAACGAAAATTGACTTAACGTGAGTTCGACAAACCTCTCCCTGCCTTGAACTAGAGTTCAAGTCTGTCCCTCTCCGACTCGGAGAGGGAGGGTTTTGCGTAAGTCCATACTAAAAACGGGTTGGAGCTTTACTTTTAAAATCCCTAAGAGATTAGTAAGCAAAATTTTATTTGCCTAGGCAAAAGTCCAGCAATCAGCCGTTTTTAGTATATTAGATACTCATCTAACACAAAATTCCGCCCATGCGCCTGACTTCACTGGATGTTTTTCGCGGGATTACGATCGCTGCAATGATTCTCGTCAATATGGCGGGTGTCGCAGATGATGTATATCCTCCCTTAGCCCACGCCAATTGGCACGGTTGCACACCAACTGATTTGGTATTTCCCTTCTTTCTCTTCATTGTCGGTGTAGCGATGACTTTTTCTCTGTCAAAGTACACGGAAGGTAATAAACCAAACTCAGTTGTTTACTGGCGGATATTGCGCCGCGCCGCCGTTCTCTTTGCCTTGGGATTGCTGCTAAATGGCTTTTGGAATCAGGGTGTTTGGACTTTTGATTTGAGTAGTATCCGTATGATGGGAGTATTGCAGCGCATCAGCCTTAGCTATCTCCTGGCTTCCTTAGCTGTTCTTAACCTCCCGCGTAAAGGTCAATGGATACTAGCAGCAGTGTTACTTATCGGCTATTGGTTAACGATGATGTATATACCAGTACCAGATTATGGTGCGGGAGTTTTGACGCCAGAAGGTAACTTTGGCGCTTATATTGACCGGCTGATTATTCCGAAAGCACATTTATATAAAGGTGATGCTTTCAACTTTATGGGAGATCCAGAGGGACTGTTCAGTACTATTCCCGCCATAGTAAGTGTCCTCGGTGGCTACTTCACTGGACAATGGATACGCACTCAACCAGTACAGTCACGCACAAGTATAGGTTTGGCGTTATTTGGAGTTGGTTGCTTAATTATCGGTTGGGCGTGGGGATGGACATTTCCGATTAACAAAAAACTGTGGACAAGTTCCTATGTAGTCTTTACCAGTGGTTGGGCGTTACTGTTGCTAGTAGCTTGTTATGAACTCATCGAAGTCCGGTTGATGCGTCGCTGGAGTAAACCTCTGGAAATTATGGGCTTAAATGCGATCGCTCTTTTCGTTGCATCAGTTTTATTAATTAAAATCTTAGTGAAAACCACTATCGGCACTAGCAAAGACGCTCCCAGTACCTACAATTGGATTTACCAGAATTTTTTCGCCTCTTGGGCGGGGGCGCTGAATGGCTCCCTATTGTTTGCCATTGTCACTGTATTATTCTGGTGGGCTGTTGGTGTTTTGATGTATCGGCAACGCTGGTTTCTGAAAGTGTAAATTTGCAAGCAGGTATCAGAAAATAAAAAGATTTTTGTTGTTATTTACGTTTTAGTGTTATCAAGGTTACAACAGGTATTAAGTGATAGATTCGTCACACTTTCGGAACAAAGGGGATGTCTACAACGGGCGATGACCCTCGATGACTCGCTACCGCTTCGCAGCTTTATCTATATTATTGGTTAATCTGCGCTTTCCTTGGCCAACTCACCTAAGTTCTGATATCCAACGATAAGGTGTTTTCAAAGTTTCTCATGGGTAAAGGGTCTACAGACCGATCTGTGCGTTGAAAATTCTTATTTATTAGACATCTGGTGAAAAAGAATTGTTTTGACGTAGCACTGCTACGTCTCTACTCCGAAAAAGAATTGTTTTGACGTAGCATTGCTACGTCTCTACAAGGGTTATGGGTAACGCATATTTAATTTCTACCAGATGTCTATTCTATTCACTAAATTAATCCAGAGAAAAATTGTGAGGTAATGGATGCGTCGTATTAAATTTTGGGTATTTTTGCCAATTGCCTTAATATTGGGCTGCTCAGATCAATTGTTTCAATCTAACCCGTCTTTAGCCAAACCTAACCCAGCAGTAGTTCCACAAACTAGTGCGACTTTATTGGCAAAGGCCAGTTACCTTTCAGCCTTGGAACAACAGGTAATTGTTGAAACAAATAAGGTGCGAACAAATCCCAGGGCATACCTCCCGATTCTGGAAAACTATAGAAAGCGGTTTGAGGGGAACCGAGTCAAAATTTCTGATAATACCTATTTGCGAACTCAAGAAGGAGTCAAAGCAGTTGATGAAGCGATCGCATTTTTGAAATCTGCTCGTCCTGTGGGAGCGTTGAGTGCATCTAAGGGTATGTCTTTAGGAGCAGAAGACCACGTTAAAGACCAAGGGCCAAAAGGTGCTACAGGTCATAATGGTAGCGATGGTAGCAACCCTTTTACTCGCATTAACCGCTATGGTACATGGCTAACAACCGCAGGCGAAAATATCAGTTATGGCCCAAACACCGCCCAAGATATTGTAATGCAGTTAATTATAGATGATGGTGTGCGCGATCGCGGCCATCGAAAAAACATTTTTAATGGGGCTTTTAAAGTCTCTGGTGTTGCTTATGGAACTCACAAATCATATAGAACAATCTGCGTAATTAACTACGCTGGTGGGTATAAGGAAAAATAACAATTCCAAATTCCAAATTCAAGACATTTTAGAAGGCAATAAGTAGGTCGGTGCAATTAAAGATAACTGGTGATGGCTGTCATTTGTCCAAAGTCCAATTTCATTGGTAAGGGTTTTAAGCCTATTGACGTTTCGTCACATTAAAGCCCCTCTCCGCGTCGGAGAGGGGTTTGGGGAGAGGTCTGCCGACTTGTGTATACACGGTAGCCAATTTATCGGGGGGATCGATAAGTGCCTAAAATCACAGCTAACTACTTTTCAAGCATCCTCTAAGCATTTCTTTGTTCTCTTCCTTCTCTACGAGACGCTGCGCGAATGCGTCTACGTTGAAAAATTCAATCCTCAGCTTTTGTTGAATAGGCAACAGCTTTACCATCTAATGACACTGCTTCTGTTTGCAGTCCTTGATGCCGATTTGGTTTGATCAATCGCTCTGTTGCCGTCTTAATTACTATATACAAAATGGGCACCACAAACAAACTCAAGAAAGTAGCGATTAACATCCCGCCAAATACTGCTGTTCCCAAAGATTGCCGACTTCCCGCACCGGCACCTGTGGCAACAGCTAACGGGAAAATCCCCAAGAGTGTAGAAAAACCAGTCATCAAAATTGGACGTAACCGCTCTTGCGAAGCCTCAATTACTGCTTTGGTAATCGAAAGACCCTGGTCTCGCAATTGGTTAGCAAATTCCACAATCAAAATTGCATTTTTACTAGCTAAACCAATCAACATTACTAGACCAATTTGACAGTAAACATCATTGGCAAAACCCCGCATTGATTGAGCTATCAGCGCTCCAAAGATAGCTAAGGGAACTGATAACAGAATGATAAAGGGGTCAACGTAGTTCTCGTATTGAGCGGCCAGTACCAAAAATACAAAGACTATTCCTAATCCAAAGATCAGGGGTGCTAAACCACCAGAATCTATTTCTTCTAACGCAGTTCCTGACCATTCATAACCATAACCTGCTGGTAAAACTTCTTTAGCAACTTGCTCCATTGCTTTAATTGCGTCTCCAGAACTAGAGCCAGGAGCGGCGGAACCATTAATTTCAATTGAGCGGAACAGATTGTAGTGATTTATCGTTTGCGCTCCCACTGTCGGAGTAACTGTAACTAAGTTACTCAAAGGAATCATTTGATTCTTTTGAGAACGAACGTATAGTTTGCCAATATCCTTGGGGTTAGAACGAAACTGTTGATCTGCCTGGATATACACCCGGTAATTACGCTGCTGGAGATTGAAATCATTCACATATTGCGATCCCAAAGCAGTTTGTAGTGTACTGAAGACATCATCTATGGAAACTTGTAGTGACTTGGCTTTATTGCGGTCTACTTCTACAAGCAATTGTGGTGTATCTGCGGCAAAAGTACTAAATACAGCTTGTAATCCTGGTGTTTGATTAGCGCGACCTAGTAACTTACCCATTGACTGGACTAGATTTTCCAAGCCACTGTTACCTCTGCGGTCTTGTAGTTGAAAGACAAAGCCGCCAAAGTTGCCTAAACCCTGAATTGGTGGGGGATTCACAGGAAAAACCCTGGCTTCTGGGATTGCCAATAACTTCCCTTGCAAGCTGCCAATAATCGCCTGTACTGATTGATCGGGTTTTGAGCGCTCGTCCCAAGATTTTAAAGTTGTAAAGATGATGCCGCTGTTAGCTGTGCTACCACTAAAACCAAATCCTCCGATCGCAAAAGTCCCTAGTACTTCTGGAATTTGCAAAATTTCTTTTTCTACCTGTGCAATCACATCGCTGGTATATTGCAGCGAAACTCCTTGCGGCCCTTGGATAATTGTGATGAAGTAGCCTTCGTCTTCATCGGGGAGAAAGGCTGTTGGGACTGTGGTGTAAAGCCAAGCAGTCATTCCCAAGGAGACAATAAACAGGCCGATGATCACACTTTTGAAGCGGGTGAGAAAATTCAGCGATCGCTTATAATTATGCTGTGCCCAGTCGAGAAACCGATTAATTTTGCCAAAAATCCAACCCAGCCATCCTGAAGGTCTTTGTCCTTGACGCAGCAACAGCCCACACAAAGAAGGTGTCAGAGTCAAAGCCAAAAAAGTCGAAATCGCAATGGAAAAGGCAATGGTAAGAGCAAATTGCTGATAAAGTGCGCCTGTAGTTCCAGGGAAGAAGGCCACTGGTATAAACACCGCCATCAATACCAGTGAAGTTGCAATCACCGCCCCAAGCAGTTCCCTCATTGATTCGCTGGCGGCTCGGCGAGGACTTATACCTTTATCCTTAATAAAGCGGCTAATTTGTTCCACTATAACGATCGCATCGTCTACCACCATCCCAGATCCTAAAGTCAGACCAAACAAAGTCAAACTGTTCATGGAAAAGTTAAAAACTTTGACGAAGGCAAATGTTCCAATTAAGGAAAGTGGAATTGTCAACGCTGGAATTAAGGTAGTTCGCCAGTCTTGCAAAAACACAAAAATTACAATTACAACCAGTACTACCGATTCAATTAGAGTCTTGACCACTTCTGCCATAGACTCTTCTACAAACATTGTTGTGTCAAAGGCTACTTGATATTTCAGCCCCGGCGGAAAACTCGGTGCCAATCGCGCCAGTTCAGCTTTGACTTCCCTAGCTACATCTAAAGCATTACTACCAGGAACCTGATAAATCCCTAAACCTACAGCATCGTTGCCCCGGAATCGTAGAAATGTATTGTAATTTTCTGCCCCCAGTTCGGCTTTACCTACATCTTTGAGCTTGACTAAGGTACCATTATCTTCAGTTTTCAGGACAATTTCTTCAAATTCTGATGGTTCTGCTAATCGACTGGCAGCACGCACATCAAGTTGATATCTTTGTCCTTCAGGAGCCGGTTCTTGTCCAATTCTCCCTGCACCAACTTGTAAGTTTTGCTCAGATAAAGCAGTCGCTACATCCTGAGTCGTTAGTCCTCGACTGGCAAGGCGACTCGGATCTAACCACAAACGCATTGCGTAGCGCCGTTCACCAAAAATTTGAGCGTTGCTCACGCCTTTGACTCTTTTTAAAACATCTGCTAAGTAAAGATCGGCATAGTTGCTTAAAAATATATTGTCGTACTCTTTATTTTCAGCGAATAAACCAATTGCTAAGAGAATGTTGCTAGCTTCTTTAGATACCCGCACTCCCGTGCGCTGTACAGAATCTGGTAGTTGTGGTTGGGCAACAGAAACACGATTTTGCACATCCACAGCCGCAATATCTTTATCCCGTGACGAATCAAAGGTGGCTGTAATGGTACTAGTACCATCGTTACTGCTACTGGAAGTGATATATTTGAGTCCTTCAACCCCGTTGATTTGCCTTTCTAAGATATTGGTAACGCCACTTTCTACGACTTCGGCACTGGCTCCGCTGTAGTTGGAAGTGACAGTGATTTGGGTGGGACTAATTTCTGGGAACCTAGCGATCGGTAGTGTGGCAATACTGATTAATCCTATTAAAAGGATAATAATGGCACATACCGACGCAAAGATTGGCCGCTTAATAAAGAAGTCAACAAACATAGGTTAAAAATTTGGGCATTGGGTATTGGGCATTGGTTATTTCCTCTTTGCTCCTCGACTCCTTGTCTTTCTGCTCTCTTATGTACTGTCTTCAGCTAAAGCTAAAACTCTTTTAGGACTTACGCAGGAATTAGGGAATAACGAACCGCAGAGGCGCAGAGGGCACTGAGAAATCAGAGTTTGAGAGATATTTTGCGTAAGTCCTATCTTTGTTAAAGTCAATTTTTTAACGAACCGCAAACGCGAGTGCATCTCCCCCTGGGAGAAGGACGCAAAGAGAAGGAAGAAATGCTTAACTGAACTGTATTGCCTTATCCAGGGTCTTCGGCTAAGGCTTCTGCTTACCCACTTCTTCGGGTGCAGGAGTAATAGGAGCGCCATTGGTTAAGTTGAGAATGCCAGAAACAACAATTTTGTCGCCAGCTTTTAGTCCTTCGATAACTTGATAATTATTCCCCTCAATAACTCCCAATTTTATGGGCTTTTGTTGAGCGACTAAAGATGGCGCTCCAGGTTTAGGCTTTTGGGGCGGCCCTTGAGCGACAAACACAAAAGTCTCCCCACCCAAGCGAGATACTGCTGTAACTGGAATTAAAATTCCCGGACGTTCGTTCCAGATCACTTTGGTTTGCACTGACTGAAGATTGAGCAGTCGATTTCTCGAATTGCCAAAGTTGGCTTTTACCAAAACTGTCTGCGAATCGGAACTGACATTTGGAGAAATAAAACTGACCTTCCCAGTGGCGATGGGTTTTTCTTGGACATCGAGCATTTGTACTGGTAATCCCAAGCGCAACTTTTTGGCTTCGGCTAGCGGAACAGAAATATTCAGTTCTAAAGCGTCATTTCTAGTCAGTGTAGTGAGTTGATCTGCTTTTTCCACATAATCTCCAACCTTTGTGGGAATATCACCAACAATGCCAGTAAAAGGAGCTAGAACTTTTGTGTATTGGACTTGGACTTGGGCTGCTTGGACTTGGGCTGCTGCTTGAGTTACTCGCGATCGCGCTTGGGCAATTTCTTCTGGGCGAGAACCATTTTCTAGTTGCCTTAACTTTTGTTTCTGTTGTTCTAGGGCACCAGCTAGCTCATTAATACTAGAGTTTCTGCTTTTGCGAACTTGGTCTAGGCGTTTTTGGGCTACGACAAGGTCAGCTTCAGCACTTTCCTGTTCTTTGACAAATCCTTCTAGGACATCTTGGGAAACTGCACCCTCTTTTCTCAATTGTACGTATCGCTTGGCTCGTGACTGTGCTAGTTCCACATCAGATTTAGCTGACTGAATTTGAGCCTCAGCCTGAGCAATTTCTTCTGGTTGCGATCCCGATTTGGCATCTTTAAAGCGAGCTTGGGCTTGGGCTAACTCGGCTCTGGCTTGGGCAATTTCTTCTTGTCGCGTACCCGCTTGGAGTTCAGCAAGACTTGCTTGGGCTTGTTGCAGTGCCCCTTTTGCTTGTAATAATTCAGCTTGGACACTATCACTTTGCAGAGTAATAATAACCTGCCCTTGTTGAACACGGTTGCCCTCTTTGACGAAAATCTCGGTAACTCGTCCTTCAACCTGTGGCTTGATGATTACTGAACGTGCAGCTTCTAAGGAGCCAATAAACTGCGAACTTTCCTGCACGGTTTCAGTTTCCACTGTTGCTAGCTTAACGGGAATTGCCGGTTGACCGGGCGGTGCCTCACCCGATGGTGCATTGCTAGCGTTACTAGTTTGCCACCAGCGCCAACCAAAACCAACACCTGCAATTAACAGGATAATGCCCAAAATTAGAGGCCAACGTCGCTTTTTTGGTGGCTTAGGCGATCGCTGTGGCAATGGTTGCGACTCTTTACTATAATCGGTAACGGTAGGCTGTTCTATTTCAACGGAAAGGTGAGAGTCAGGGAACTCAGAATGGGACATCTTTGTTTTCTCGTCTTGTGGATTTAGACTTGGGCAATCAATCTACTTGTCGCTAAAAAAGTACTACATTATTATTCAGATAGTTTTTTAGCCCTTTTTTCTCTATATTTATGACAAATATACTTGGGTATTTGGGCGATCGCTCACGATGTCTAGCACCTAAAACGAATAAATCTTGTTCAGCACGTTATGGTTAATTTGTACATTACTTTTAATCAACCGTATTGAGTTAACTCCGATTAATTTTTTAAATGTGTAATTTATAAAATTTTCTTAAGTTGCCGCCTTGAGCAAACCTGCACGAGTTGATGCCGTCTTTGATGCGAAGTTTTCTATGAGTGTTTGCATTGTAACGACATAGTAGAAAATATTGATATAAGTTACAAGATGAGTTTATCGCTCTTAAGTGGTACTGAATATTGATCTTAGGGAAGAAAAATATATGCAGCGATGCCAACTCTTGGATAGCCTTGTCTGCAACACGCTGCCCGAAGGCCAAGGGCGGGCTATGCCTACGCTAATTAATTCCGGTTTATTAAGCAAGGTTACGAGTTTCATTGAATTAGCCTCACCAAGAACGACGTGCAATCAATCAGTGTTCTCTAGAGTCCTATTTTTGAGCGGTCTCAACTTCCTACACCTAGGTCATCCGATCGGTTGATTTTTAACTCACCTGAATGGGTGATTTAATTTATCCTAATCAGGGTTTTGTATCTCTAGCTAAATCAGTAATATCATGTCCCCATATAAGTAAATCGGCGCAATTAAAGTTAACTGGCTAAGGCTGTCATTTGTCATTTGTCATTTGTCATTTGTCATTTGTCATTAGACATCTGGTGAAAAAGAATTGTTTTGACGTAGCAGTGCTACGTCTCTACAAGGGTTCTGGGTAACGTATATTTAATTTCTGGAGATGTCTATTTGTCATTAGTAAGGGTTTTAAGCTTATTTACGTTTCGTAATATACTTGGTTTTTTTCGCACCAACGTACTTAATCCTCCATGCCCTTCAACCATCCACAACTGATTTTTTAGAATCCAATTTCGGCAAGACCCCCGCAGTTGATTTTCGGTTAGCAATCGTATGATAAAGTAGCCATTCATACCGATCAAGTGCTTGCTCTAAGGAGTAGTTTTCTTCGGCAAACCGTCTTCCTGTGTTACCTAGTCTTGCGCCTAGAGTGGGATTAGCATATAAATCATGTACCGCAGCGGCCATTGCATCGGGTGATTCTGGCTCAACAATTATCCCACCACCACTGAGTTCGATTGCTCTGGCGGCAGTACCAGTGGCGGGAACTGAACCCACAATTGGGCGACCACTCGCTAACAGCAGTGGTATTTTTGAAGGCATATTGAATGAAATCACATTGCGCTTTTGCACAATCAGCCCGACATCAGATGCTGCTAGCATTTCGGGTAGTTTTTCTCGCGGCTGCAACGGTAGCAGCAAAACATTATCTGCTCCATTTAATAGACAATATTCGTGCAACCTTTGCAATGCTTTTGATTCGCCGACGATGACAAAGACAATATCCTTGATATGACGCAAGCAAACTGCTGCTTCTATTACTGTTTCTAAACCTTGGGTTAGAGCAATGTTACCCGAATAAAGTACTACAAATTTCCCATCCAATTGATGGCTAGATATCCAGGAATTGTTCTGTTTTGGTAAGGGGTGAATGAAATTTACATTCACCCAATTGGGAATACAAACGATTTTATTAACAGGTACTCCCTTATTCACTAAATTCTCACGAAACCCATCGGCGATGACACTAATAGTGTGTGCAGTCCGATATGCAAATTTCTCTAGGGCTGCAAGAGTTCGGATCATCCACTTATTTTTCAATAGCCCAATCCGCACGGCAGCTTCTGGTAGAATATCTTGCACATTCAGAACTACTGGGCAGTTGTATAACCAACCGAATATTGTTACTGGTAACGTACCTAGTAGAGGTGGAACTGTTAAGATAATCACATCAGGTCGTCCGCCTTTAAAAGCTTGGGGTAAGCTAGTGAAAACAAAGCTCAACTCCAGCAATAGTCGATCTACGAGGTTAGGTTCAGACTTAATTCGGAGGTAACATCGTTGAATGGTGACGCCATTTTTTTGTTCAGTTAGATACCACTTACCCCGATACTCATCGTAAATTTCGCGCTGAGGATAGTTGGGCATTCCCGTAATCACCCGGACTTCATGACCTCGCTTTACTAATCCTTCTGCCAATTCAGTCATTAAGGGAGCAATTCCAATTGGCTCTGGATGATAGTTGTAGGAATAAACCAGAATGTGCATGAGCTATTTGTGAATTTTGTAAAAACAGCGTGAGATCAGCAGATTGATTGCTAATTTCAGTAGGTGCTGCTACTTTTATTATTTAATTTAGCTTGTGAGCAGATGATGATTTTTTGAAATCACAATTGCCATCAAGACTGTTTAGAAGATGTTTTAAAAGTCCCCTTGTCGGTAATAAAACGTTTTATATCCCCCTAAATCCCCCTTTTTAAGGGGGACTTTGATTCTTCCCCCAATTTATCGGGGGGGAGGGGGGATCTAAAAGTGCCGAAAATCACAGCCAACCACTTTTAAAACATCCTCTTAGGACTTTTCTAGGATTAATTAGTAGTCATCAGTTAACAATTATCAGTAAATATTGCTAATTGGTAACTGATTTAATCTTCTTACCATCTGCATGATAAGTTTTCACTAATTTAAAAGGAAATTTAATACTTAATTTTAGACTTAGGGGATTGTAGCATTATACGTAATCTCGTACATCAAACTGACATTCCAGCTTGGAAAGTGGCACATGAAGTCAGGGCTATTTCATTCTAGACATAAACCACCCGGAACTGAAGTTCCGGGCTAATAGCTAAAGTCCGTTAAAACGGACTATAACCTTTTCTTAGTCGTCTAAAGACGACTTTCGCTATTATAGGACTTACGCAAGTGTCACAAAAAATAAAAGCTTTTAGTTTGTAGTAAGGGCTTCAGCCCTGATTTTGAGGACTAAAGTCCTTACTACAAACTAAAAATAATATGCCAGTTGCGTAAGTCCTATATTAGACTCAAAATTCATTCTGAGGCGGGCTAGAGGAGAATGAAATAGCCCTGCACATGAAGTATTTTTATTGTCATCACTCGAATACTTATGTTTTGGACTTCCAGTTAAAAAACATCCTATATAGGGGCGCAAGACCTTCCGCCCCTATAAATCTAGAAATATTCTGGGAGAATTTATTTTTTGCAAGTCCCTTAGTAAGTATTCGAGCGATCGCAAACTGATAAGGTTGAATGATCAACTCGCCAGTTCACTCAACTATTGGGGCTAGAATAGAGATTCATTAAACTAAATTTGGCAACCTCTGACTAGGAAGCCCTACTTTCTAGCAAGAGGCTTGCTTTTTCTTCAGAGTTGAACCTACACCCAACATCCCAAATGCTAGTAAACCCAGGATGGAAGCAGGTTCAGGAACTTGGGCTGAGTTAATAGAACCAGAATTTTGATCTAGTGTTATTGAGGTTCCGAGATCCTGGCGTAATCGCAAAGAGTCGCCAACTGTTCCAGAAAAGAAGTATTCTTCAATTACACCCGTTCCTCCTCCTACATTCAGGGGGCCAAACAATTTCTGAGTGGAAGTATCAAAGTTGAATTTAAAGAATTCAGATTCTGACACTCCACCAGCAACGGTGTTATAAGTTCCCAGAAGGTTTTTAGATGGGTCTAAGAAGGAGACATTCAAGGATTGTAAAAAGTTGGTCGCTCCACTACCAGCTTCGGAAATAATTGTAGGTGCTGTAGTTTCGTCATAGCTGAATGAACCTGTTGCTGAATAACCAGCATCACCTAGCCAGTCAAACTTTAACTCCACAGCTTGAGCTGAGTTATTCGCACCAGCAGCGATCGCAACACTCAAAGCAGCACTGCTTGCTGCCGTCAGGGCGATTTTGGCAAAAACGTTTTTCATTGTTATAACTCCAAACTTGATTGAAATGATGCATATATCAATGCATCAAACAAAACTAAGCTTACGATAGAAATATGTACACGTAAATACCGCATAAAATTATGGGAGAAAATGTAATGAATCAATGAAGAGAAAGACTTTTTTTGTAAAGTTTTGCATAAAATGCTAACTAGATCTAAATTCAAGATTCACGAGCGATCGCCTGATAATAACTGATAAAGTTGAGCTACGCAAAGTTGAAAACACTGTCCTATGCCTGGGTTTCTATTAGAAGTTGGTACAGAAGAACTACCTGCAAGTTTTCTCAGTGATGCTTTAGTGCAATGGCAAGAACGCATCCCCCAAAGCCTGGAAGCAAACAGCCTCAAAGGCGAAAGTGTCCAGGTGTACGGTACTCCCCGACGGCTGGCGGTACTAATTAAAGGTCTACCCTCTCAGCAACCAGACCGAGAAGAAGAAATTAAAGGGCCCCCAGCCCAAGCCGCCTTTAAGGATGGTCAGCCGACAGCCGCAGCCGCAGGTTTTGCCAAAAAGCAAGGTGTGGAACTAGATGCGCTGTTTGTTCGCCCCACTGACAAAGGAGAATTTGTCTTTGTGCAAAAAAAAATTCCCGGTTGTCCTGTGGCAAAAATTTTAACAGAACTTGTTCCCCAGTGGATTTGGGGTTTAGAAGGTAAGCGGTTAATGCGTTGGGGAAATGGGGATGCGAGATTTTCGCGACCAATTCGCTGGTTGGTAGTTTTGTTAGATGAGACAGTGCTACCTCTAGAATTAGTGAATGGTTCTAAAACGATTCAGAGCGATCGCATTTCTCAAGGTCATCGGGTCTTACATCCTCAACCTGTGACAATTGCCCAAGCTACTGATTATGTTACCGCTCTCAAGTCTGCCTATGTCACCGTTGACCCAGAAGAACGGGCAAATCTGATCCAAGAGCAAGTAAATGCAGTCGCCGAAAATTTAGGCGGGTATACAGTAATTTACCCCGATTTGTTAGAGGAAGTAACCAACCTTGTGGAATATCCTTCCACAGTTGTCGGCAAATTTGAACCAGAATTTTTGGAATTACCATCTGAGGTAATTACGGAAGTTATGGTTACTCATCAACGTTATTTTCCTGTATTTAAACCAGATAGTTTTGAGCAAGAATTATTACCTAATTTTATCACCATTTCTAACGGCGATCCCCATAAATCAGATATTGTTGCTGTCGGGAATGAAAGGGTAATTCGTGCTAGATTAGCTGATGGCAGATTTTTTTACGAAGCTGATTTAACCAAGCCTTTAGAAAGCTTTTTACCCAAGTTAGAAAAAGTCACGTTCCAAGAAGAATTAGGTTCGGTGCGTGCCAAGATAGATAGAGTAGTTAAAATTGCCGAGCAAATTAGTACTCAATTAAAATTATCGGAAAATCAAAGCCAAAAAATCCAACGGGCTGCTTTATTATGTAAAGCAGATTTGGTGACCCAAATGGTGTATGAATTCCCAGAATTGCAAGGGATTATGGGAGAAAAATATGCCTTAGCCAGTGGTGAAGATGCCGAAGTAGCAAAAGCAATTTGTCAGCATTATTTACCAACGGGAGCAGGTGACAATTTACCCGAAACACTCACGGGTCAAATTGTCGGTTTGGCAGATAGATTAGATACCTTGGTGAGTATCTTTGGTTTAGGTTTAATTCCTTCCGGTTCCTCTGATCCCTTTGCCTTGCGCCGGGCGGCTAATGCCATAGTTAAAATCGCTTGGTTTTATAATTTACCGATAAATTTAGAGAATTTATTGGCGCAAATAGCGACAGACTTTGCGCAGAAATATTAACCCCGACTTTGAAGGATTTTAACAAACTACAAAAGGCAGTTTACGAAAACTTGCAAGCAGCAATGTTAGGTGAAAAGACTGTAGATCAAGCTGTAGAAGATGCGGCCCAACAGT
>NZ_JAIVFV010000170.1 GCF_020829445.1 Nostoc sp. CHAB 5836 | reverse complement strand
GATATAAATATTACTTAAAGCATAGCGAGACTCAACCAAAAACATCCCATCACAAGCTGTGAACAAACCTGCAAGCAAAGCAAAGCTACGACGATAACTCAACTGATAAGCGATCGCAGCCACAACTAAAGGGATAAATGAACCAGTGAGGGCATTTAACCATCGATAAGTCCAAGGCGATCGCAATGAACCTGTCAGTCCATTTACCGTATCGTGCCAAAAAGGAATGTGACTGCCAATCCAAATGCCGATGGCGATCATATATTGACTCAACGGCGGATGAGCATTAAAAAAAGGTGTATGCGTGAGATAATTATTACCAAATTTGGCAAAGTAAACTTCATCAAATACCAGAGTGTTGAATCGCTCCAGCCCCCAAAACCTCAAGGCAAGTGAGAAGATAAATATACCCAACAACCCAATTCGCAACCACTTTTTAGTCATTAATCATTAATCATTTATTATTGGGCATTGGACATTGGTTATTCCTATTTCCTACTCTCCATCTATTTTTACAGGTGCATTCAGTTGGAACAGGAGGAGTTCAATACCGTAATACTTGTTTGTTCGCCCTATTGGTTTCATACCCAATCGTTCTGTTACACGAATTGAAGCATGATTTTCTGGCTTCACTACGGCATAAATTACTGGCAAGTTCAAAACACTAAATCCGTAGTTGAGCATAACTTGTCCTGCTTCTGTTGCATACCCTTGACCCCAGGAAGCTCGCCTCAAGTGCCAGCCTACCTCATAATCTTGAGTGGGTAAACTATCTTTGTCGGGCAATTGTTTAAGAAGGATAGTTCCCACAATTGTTGTAGTTTTCTTTTCGACAATTGCCCAAGATCCAGTACCATTGTTGCGTCGGCGCGATCGCTCGATGCCTTCAATCAAACGCTGACGCTGTGACTCAACGCTTGCGGCGCAAGAAGCTTTACCCAGAAAGTGCGTAACTTCAGGATCGCTATAAATTACAAAAGCTTGCTCGGCATCGCTTTCGGGTATCCAACTGCGAATAATCAAGCGTTTGGTTTGCAACAGGATTGTCATCTTGCTTTTGACTAAACTAAATCGCCATTCTGCAAAATAGTAAGATACTTATGGTTGAGTAGTCAAAAGTTTTGTAGACAATTACACAAATAAAATATGGCGATCGCTATGCTATAGGCAGTTATGCAGAAGTTTAACTACGGTTAGTTATGCGATCGCAAATTCTGAATCTTTCCGCAGTTCTTCAGACCGGAATCCCAATACAATCCGATCCTTCGGCACACCAGCCCTAACTAATTCCCTTGCTAACCCCTCTTCAGTGCCATCACGTTGAATCCAAATTTTGCCATCAATAATATCAACGTGAATTAGACAGCCGTGAACGCGGCGCGTTGCAGTTGGAGAGAGTTCTGGCACTGGTTCTCGACCAAGAATCATTACCAAATATCGATCCTGTTGTCGATCAAAGATAGTTTCATGCTGAATATTACCGTAAGAGTAAGGAATTTTCGTGTGTTCAGTAAGAATGCTGCAAATTATCTGCCTGTATTGTTCCAGAGTATCCATCGGACTATAACCTCTCGCTTTGGATTAAAAACGATCAGAGGAATTTTGTAGTCTTCCAATATAAGTTTACCAAGCGGCTCTTCCTCAAAAATATCAGTAAAAACATCCTCATGAACAGCAATATACAAAACCCTATCTGGATAATTGCGGGACATTACAGCAAGGTAAGTAAAGTACTGACCAATTGCCTGTTCTAGGTCTGCTACTTCTGAGTCGCCACTGAAGGTTTTGATTTCTACAGCAATCTTCTCTGTTCCTTTTTCTGCGATGAGCAACTTTTCGGCTGCCAAATCCACGTAAAGATCCTTTTTCCCCCACTTTAGATGAAAGGGATCGTCTGTAACAGTCCAGCCATCTTTAATTAGGGCATTCTTCAAGTTTTCGTGGTAACGGTCTCTAACTGGCATAAATTACTCGAATTACGAATTAGTACCTTCAACTTTTGCCACTTCCAGCATTGTCTTTAAAACCGAATCTGGATTCAGACTAATCGAGTCAATTCCTTGTTCAACCAAAAACTGGGCAAATTCTGGATAGTCGCTGGGTGCTTGTCCACAAATGCCGATTTTGCGATCGCATTTTTTCGCCGCTTCTATGGCCATTTTTACCATTCGCTTCACACCCTGGCTGCGTTCATCAAATAACCGCGCCACTAATGCCGAATCCCTGTCTATTCCTAGTGTCAACTGGGTTAGGTCATTGGAACCAATTGAGAAACCATCAAATACTTCAGCAAACTCCTCAGCCATAATCACATTATTAGGCAACTCACACATCACATAAATCTGCAAGTCGTTAACACCCTGCTTTAAACCATTTTTTGCCATCTCTGCCAAAACTAAACGTCCCTCATCAGGAGTACGACAAAAAGGAATCATCGGGATCACATTCGTCAAACCCATTTGTTCTCGTACCCGCTTGATGGCATGACATTCTAGAGCAAAAGCTTCTCTGTAGCCTTCATCATAGTAACGCGCCGCCCCCCGCCAACCTAGCATTGGGTTTTCTTCATTGGGTTCAAACTGTCGTCCACCTAATAAATTGGCGTATTCATTACTTTTGAAATCTGAGGTTCGGACAATCACTGGTTTAGGATAAAATGCCGCTGCAATTCTACCTATGCCTTGGGCTAATTTATCTACAAAATATTGTGGTTTATCGTCGTAAAGTTTGGTAATTTCAGCAATTTTAGCTTTGACAAATTCATCTTTTAATAAGTCATAGTGAATCAATGCCATTGGATGAATTTGAATTTGGTTAGCAATGATAAATTCTGTTCGCGCTAAACCTACGCCATCGTTGGGAATTGCAGATAAACTTAGTGCTTCTTGAGGATTACCAACATTCATTAAAATTTGAGTGCGGGTGCGCGGTAAGTTCTCTAAAGGAACTTCTTCAACTTCAAAAGGTAATAAGCCTGCATAAACTTTTCCCTCTTCCCCTTCAGCGCAAGAAATTGTTACCTCTTGACCAGGTTTTAAGATTTCTGTAGCATTGCCGCATCCCACGATCGCAGGTACACCCAATTCTCGCGCAATAATTGCTGCATGGCAATTACAGACAATCACTGGTGTATATTTGCTGGTGAATACAACATAGTTATGATGTTCGGCAACTGTAATATTGAACACATCATCATCATGAGTCTTTTCATCAACTGCAACCACCCGATGCATCCGAATATCGCCTGCAAGTAGGCGATTGAATTTGCCAATTTTATGTAGTTGTTTGTCAGAAATCAGGAAATTATTATCTCTTCTGAGTTTTATCTGTCCTGTGGCATTTTCATCAAATAGTTGTTTGGTAGCAAAGAAGCGTGTTTGTATTACTCTCTCGCTAACTTTCCCTTTAACCCTGTTGGTAAATTGCAATATTTCTGCTAATTTTTCAACCAACTGTACATTATGTATTCCTCGATTTTTGGTCACTTGAGGAACAGTACCTATTTTTAAACAAGCGATAATTATAGCTTGTAATAGCAGTTCTTCTGACGCATATATATGAATGCGATTATTAAAGTAACAACCATCTCCATCAATCACACCTGCCAGAAAATTATAAGCAAATTCCACAGAGTTATTGAGCAACATACTTACAATATTTTGCTCTTTTTCATGCAAATCATAGGCTATTTTTTTAGAGTAGAGTCTATAAGCTGTGGCTTGACCTACTACTAATTGACCTCTTATTGAGCCAGAAGATGCTTTTTTGAGATGAGTAACAAATGGTTTATCGTAAACTGTATTCATGCATTCCTGCATAGCTGCTATAAATTGCTGCTTCGGCAAAGTATCCTTTTGGATAAACTGTACCTCTCCATGAGTACGGCTTCTATAAATAGAACCATCTGTGAATATACCCCCTAATAAATAAGCCATCTTGATATTCTCTTTTTCGGGTACACCCAACTGCGGAATATTCTCTGCTACTACCACCATTTCTTGGGCTGCAAGCATATCTTGAATTTCCGTTTTTAGATATTCACCACCTCTGATATTAATCATTTTGTGATCTGGAGTCAGGCGCAAGCAGTTGTCATTAACTCTACCTGTTTGAGAAACGCTGACACTAATCATTTTTGATTGTCTTTTCATGGAATCAAGAATTGGTTGCCACTCTATTTTGTTTTTCTGGGTATTTAATGATAGAGTTAGCAAACCTTCATAACCTTGCTCATAAATCTGACGCAAGGTCATAAACCCTTTATTGGTTAATATTTTGGTTTCGCCATCAAAGCAGGTTCTACCCCCAGAATTGGTGACAATTGCACTGGCGCGTTTCATAATTGGTTCCCAATCGGGGTCAGTTCTCTCTGTCACCAAAACTTCGCCAACTTGAAACTGTTCGAGTTTCTGAACATCTAAAATTAGACGTGCTTTACCTTGACTAATAGCTTCTCCAATTGCACTTCCCGTAACCAGGGGAATTGGAGATTGGGAATCATGGAGTGAAGAGTGGGAAGATTTTTCCCCATTCCCCAATAGCAACCGATAACTTCGTAGCAGATTTCCTGTTTTCTGCGACTGGACGGTTTCGGGACGCGCTTGCACAATAAAAAGTTGATTAGTAATGCCATCTTTTGCCCACTCGATATCCATTGGAGTGGAAATGCCGTGGACTTGGGAATAATGGTCTTCAATTAAGCACGCCCAACTTGCTAGTTGTAAAATCTCTTGATCACTCAGAGCAAATTTACCTCTTTCACTGGCTGAAACTGAAACATTTTTCGTCAATTTGGAACCGTCATCATAAATCATTTTCAGTTCTTTGCTGCCCAATTTTTTATCGATAATTGGGCGGAAACCAGCTTTTAAAGTTGGTTTAAAAACATAATATTCATCAGGATTTACAGATCCCTGAACAACGTTTTCACCTAAACCGTAGGCGGCTGTAATTAGTGCTGCATCCTTAAATCCGGTTTCTGTATCAATGGAGAACATTACCCCAGACGTTGCTAAGTCAGAGCGTACCATTTTCTGTACGCCCACAGCTAGAGCAATGCTAAAGTGATCAAATCCCTTGGTGTGGCGATAAGAAATGGCGCGATCGGTAAATATGGAAGCAAAGCATTTATGACAAGCTGCTAAAACTCCTTCGACACCGACAACGTTGAGGTAAGTTTCTTGCTGTCCGGCAAAACTAGCATCGGGTAGGTCTTCAGCAGTGGCACTGGAACGGACTGCCACATCTGTCTCTGCATGGTATTGTTCACAGAGACTGTGGTATGCTGTGGCGATCGCCTCTCGCAATTCTACAGGAAATGGAGTGTGAATTAATAGCGATCGCGCTTTTTTTCCCCGTTCTCGTAAATTTTTGACGTCCTCAACATCTAAATCTGCAAAGAGTTGGCGTAGCTTTGGTTCTAACCGGGCTGATTGGACGAAATAACGATAAGCGTAAGCAGTGGTAGCGAATCCGGTAGGAACGTTAATGCCTTTGGGCGTTAGCTGTTGAATCATTTCCCCTAGTGAGGCATTTTTACCACCAACTACAGGGATGTCAGCAATACCAACTTCATCAAACCACAGAATCAGCGATCGCTCTTGGGCAGATGGAGATAAAGTGCTTTTAGATACTGTAGCCATCAATATTACCTTTTAATTTTATACTCAATTTTTTAGTATATTTTTCCCATATTCAATTTCAGATTAGACATCTGGCGAAATTAAATATGCCTTACCCAGAACCCTTGTCTTGACGTAGCACTGCTACGTCTCTACTTTTTCACTCCTATGTCTGTTGTGCAGCCAGTGAGCTAATTTGAGATTGTGTAAGTAAGTTGGCGCAATTAAAGTTAACTGGCTAAGGCTGTCATAAGTCAATTGGTCATTTGTCATTAGTAAAGGTTTTAAGCTTATTTACGTTTCGTAACATACTTGACTTTTTTGCACCAATGTACTTAATTAAATTGCAACCTCTAGTTTATAAATAACAATTATTCGAGATCATCTTTGTCATTGGTCATTAGTAAAGATTTTAAGCCTATTTACGTTTCGTAATATACTTTGATTTTTTCGCGCCAAGTTACTTATCATGCAATACACTTGGGTTAAGCATTTCCTCCTTCTCTCTGTGTTCTCTGCGCCTGGAGTGGTAGCCTGCGGCAAGCCGCAACTCTTACCAGACGCACTCGCGTTTGCGTCTACGTAAAAAAAAGAGTTTCAGCCCTTTTGTGAACCGTATTGACTTATCATCAATCAAAGGTTTTTGGCTTGGACATTGTTCAATCCTCACTCTTACTGAGGCCAGCGCCAGTTATAGCGATTCCATTCATAAATTCCTTGAATTTCATACTCAGCGCCGTTGAAGAAGCGGACAACGCAATTAGTAGAAGAATCATTGCCTAGGCGTAGCCCGTCGTAGACATCGCTAATTTCCTCAATGTGAATCACCATACAGGGAAACCATTCGCGCTGACAAGGGCCATCTTCTTGCACCCATTCCCATAGTGCATTAGAAACTTCAATGCGATCGCCTACTCTCAGCTTTAGTGCATCCTCAAAATAAGAATACTTATCAAAATGATATGATTCAACACGATTGAGCCACTGTAAACCATAGCGTTTGCGAATAAATTGTACTGTTCCAGAGTCATTTTCCAGCAACCAGTCATTGAGTAATTGCACTTTCCAGGTGCGGTTGCGTTGTTCTTCATCCTTAACAAACTGTAAAAATGCTTCTAATTCCTCTGGGGTAAGTTCGTCTAAGGGATTAGCAATATTAGACATCCCAGAGGTAGAATTTCCCTGAATTTGCTCGACCACTTGCAGTAATATCTGTTTCTGCGTGTCAGTGAGAGGACAGCTTACTGCATCACAACGGTTAAAGGCTGCAAGTATAGCTGCTTCAATCTCATCTGGAGTCATAAGTTAATAGCAATTGAGGGTTTATTTCCCTAATTATTACAAATGTGAAATTAAAGTCTCCAATCACCCCGTACTGAAATTCAGGTAAGCTGAGGTTGTAAGTTATATATTGTTTGTTAAATTAAGTCACGGGGTCTTTTATGCAGTTGCGCTCACTCACGGTCGTTTTTATTTCCTGTCTCATCACCTTTCTATCGTGGGCGATCGCTCCCACAGCTGTAGCCCTGACGCAGATTAAACTATTTGATGTCTCCTATAAAGATTGTCCCCCAGAATTAGCACAAGGGGCTGTTATCAGTAGTGGTAGCGCAGCTGCCAATTGTTTTATTGTCATTGGCAAAGCCGAAAATGGCACTAATAAAACAGTCTACGACGCAGATATTTTTGGACGCATCTATGATGCTAATAATGACTCGGTGATGCAAAACCGCACTCGCTTAGGTTCGATTGTCGAGGTGCCACCAGGCATTAGTGATTTTGAATTGAGGATTTCTGTACCCGCGAATCAGCCGACTCCGTTGAAGCTAAAGCAGTTCAAGGCTGCTGGGTTTAGCGGTCAAGTGCGCAGGTAATAAAAATAATTCGTAATTCGTAATTCGTAATTCGTAATTGAATTAAAACAGACACTTCGGGGTGGGGTTTTTATCTACCTCGAAATACAAGGAATTTTTTGCCCACAAGGGACAAGGTTTTGAACCTTTAGTTTTTTTATAAAAATAATTCGTAGAGGGGCAATTACAGGCTTACCAAAAATTAAAATCGTCTGTATAATTCAAAACTGTAGCCTAAAAGTGCTAATCCCAGACGTAGCAACAATTACTCCTAGGCGTAGCCCGTCGTAGACATCGCAAATTTCTGTGTGAAGCATAGATATCTTCAGGTACGGTTCCCCAGTCGAGAAATCCCCCCTGCGATCGCTACTTACCCAAGATAAGACGCGGTAAATTGAATATGTAGCCTTTAAAAGTAAATGCTACAAACTCGGTTGCTTGTTACGGGCTGGCGTTAGCGACAGATCGCAACACTCCTACCAGCATGGGGAGAATTCATCAATAATTCCGTTTTCCAAGCGATTGTATTATGCGTAAAAAACTACAACAAACCATCAAACCCCTGTTAAAAACCTTCTTAGCTCTAAGCCTAGTATTAGCTTTGGCTCTTGGTCACGCCGATGGAGCATTAGCAGCCCGCAGTGGGGGTCGTATCGGCGGTGGCTCCTTTAGAGTACCTTCCAGCCGCACCTATACACCGCGCACCTACGCACCTCCTGGCGGGGGCGGATACTATCCTGGTGGTGGTTTTGGTGGTGGCTTTGGCTTTCCCTTTCTACTTCCCTTCTGGGGTATTGGGGGAGGATTTGGTGGTATATTTACCATCTTAATTTTCTTGGCGATCGCTAATTTCTTATTGCAAACTTTCCGCCGCGTCTCTAGCGGTGAAACTCCAGAAGCAGATTACAGCAGTAACTCTCCTGTTTCTGTAACTCGTTTGCAAGTAGGTTTGTTAGCTCAAGCCCGTGAATTGCAAAATGAACTCAACCACATTGCTGAAACTGCTGATACTAACACCCCAGAAGGCAGAGCAGAAATTCTCCAAGAAGCCAGCCTAGCTTTACTCCGCCATCCCGAATACTTTGTATATGCAGGTGGTGGTACTCAACAAGCCAGTTTGAATTCAGCTGAAGGTCAGTTTAATCGGCTGTCACTGGCAGAACGCAGCAAGTTTAGCGAAGAAACTCTTTCTAATGTCAACAACCAGCTAAGAGCAGCCCTTGCCAAAGATGCTTTACCCCCGGCTGGTGAACTCGATAATCCCACCCGCCTATTTACCGAAGGCCCTGGTGAATATATTATTGTCACCTTGCTGGCGGCGACACTAGGTAAATTTGAAATCCCCACAGCGATTAACAGTGCTGATGATTTGCGTCAAGCCTTGCGGCAAATTGGTAGTATTCCTAGCGATAAGCTTCTGGCGATTGAAGTTCTTTGGACTCCGCAAGCTGAAAATGATACTCTGACATCTGATGATGTGTTGGCAAATTATCCTGATTTGAGACTTGTTTAATCTCTAAAAAGTCTCGCATTTTAGCGCTAAGAAAAAATTTGCATCTTGGTGCAACAAATAAGTTCCCCCTTGAGGGCAATAACTAGAAAACCGCTTGTCAATGACAAGCGGTTTCTTGTAGAGTTGATAAGCTAATAGACATAGAAGTGAAAATGAATTGTTTTGACGTAGCAGTGCTACGTCTCTACAAGAGTTTCACGTAACGCATATTTAATTTCACCAGATGTCTAATGATTTTAGAAACATTTTGGTAGTATTATCAAAATGCATTATACGCAAAGTGTTATCTTATGCCTAGTGTTGAAGCCGACGAAAAGCGAGAGCATCGCATTAAAACAGAGATCATTGTAGATGCTGAAGACAAAGAAGACCGGGCTATGGGTTGGTACTATTATCTCGAAGAAACTTTGAATTTTCCCTTTCTGGCTAAATGGACTAAGAAGGGACGCAAATCAGGTTCTGTCGAGGAAAAACAAGTCGAAGTGCTGGGAATGGCCCCAGATGATGAGTGCTTAAAAGATATGTTTGTAGAAGTGGCTTATATTAATGGTAAGGATGATGATGTCTATTCTGCAAAATTATCTGAAATAGCAGCCATTGATGCTGACAGTGAAACTGAAGAAGCGATCGCAGACTGGCTCTATTGGATTGCTAGAGGGTATAAGTTTTGAATTAATTCTAAGACAAATACCGAATGACGCGGCAGGGATTGCCAGCAGCGACAACATTCTTTGGTATGTCTTTGACAACTACACTGCCAGCACCAATGGTTGTGTTATCACCAATGGTTACACCTGGACAAATAATTGCACTGCCACCAATCCAGACATTATTACCAATGTTAATTGGGGCAGCTAATTCTCTACCACAAAGACGAATTTCTGGCTCTGTTGGGTGATAAGCAGTATAAATTTGCACATAAGGAGCGCACAAGACATTTTCACCAATGTGAACTGTATTACAGTCTAAAATTACACAGCCATAGTTCATATATAATTTGTCGCCAGCGAAAATATTACTGCCATAATCACAGTGAAAAGGCGGCACAATGAATGCTTTCTGTCCTATTTTTCCAAATAATTCTTGCAAAATTTGCTGCCGTTGTTCTTGCTGTTCTTCAGTTGTAGAATTGTAACTTCGCAACAGACGACTAGCTCGCTTATTTTCGGCAGCCAATTCTGGATCTTCGGGCAGATATAATTCGCCTGCAAGCATTTTCTGTTTTTCGGTTTTTTCCATGAGTGACTTATGGGGCTTGTTGTGCATGATATATCTTAGTAGCGGCTAGAGTAGCATATTTCATGCATATCAAAACAACAAAAATATCCCCGACTTTTTGAAGAAGTCGGGGATCTGAATCTTTTGGTAGAGAGCAAGCAAAATATAGGAATCCGATTTGATTTTTGAACAAAATTAGGTATTTGTAGTATTTGTAGGGTGCGTTTCGCGTAACGCACCGAATCCTTAAGAATGGTGCCGTACTTTCTGCGCTAATACCAATTTTTTATGAAGCTGCATAGAATTCAATACAGTTCAGTTAAGCATTTCCTCCTTCTCTTTCTCTCTGTGTTCTCTGCGCCTCTGTGGTTCGTAAAAAAAAGAGTTTCAGCCCTTTTGTGAACTGTATTGGATCAAGATATGTGCAACTTCACATTAAATTGGTATAACGCACCCTACAAATACTTAATGTTGTTCAAAAATCAAACCGGATTCCTATATAAGTCCTATAAGATTGCTATAGTTGTGATAAAAATCAGATAACTCAGGTTAAAGTAATAACTACTGTAACGTCATAGAACAATTTCCCAATCCTCATATTGCAACCCTTCTATTCGGCTAAACTCTCCCACATTATGAGTTACCAACACCAAGTTATTAGCAATAGCAATTGAAGCAATTTGTAAATCATAAACTCCAATTGGTGTTCCCTTTTTATTCAAATCAGAACGAATATAACCACAAATATCTGCTGCTTGACCATCAAAAGGTAAGCTAACAAATTCATTAAAAAATATCTTTAAATTTTCTAAGTTTTTGTCTATATTATAACTTTTATAAGCTCCGTAATGAAGCTCAAACTTTACAATGTCACAAAGAAGAACATCATCTGGCGGTAGTAAATTTAAGCGATAAAAAACCGGATTATTACTAGAATTAAGATACCGGATGCAGGCATTAGTATCTAACAAATAACTCATAATAACGGCTCTCGTTCCTGTGCTTCTGGCTGAGGCTCTCTAACTAACAATTCCCCCTGCCAACTGCCACAAGTCTGCTCAAAAAAACCAGGCGACCAGTCCCTACTTTTAGATGTAATTCTAGGCGTATTTTCTGTTACATCTTCAAGGATAGATGTGATTTCTTCTTCTAAAGTCCGTTGATGACTCTGAGCAAGATGTTTGAGTTTTTCTATAACGATGGGATTGAGCGTTTTCAAGATAACTTGAGTCATATTAAGTAGGTTGGCGCAATTAAAGTTAACTGGCTAAGGCTGTCATTTGTCCTTTGTCATTGGTCATTAGTAAAGGCTTTAAGCTTATTTACGTTTCGTAACATACTTGACTTTTTTCGTGCCAATGTACTTAATCTCCTTAAAAATCAACCAACTCATCACTAATGAATTTCTCACAAATTCATCATACTCCTTGAAGTACGAATTGTGCCTAAATCCATACTTATTCTCATTTCTCCAAGTTTACTGACATCTAGACGCACGGCACTGTATTACTACAAAAGTTACTCTGTCTAGTTCTCAGACTTTTTATTACGTCGAACTCAAGTTGAAGTAGCAGCAGAAATTACTAATTAACTAAATATGGCATAAGTAGCTTTTCCCTGGCGTTTAGCTCGATACATAGCAATATCAGCATCCCGTAGCAGAGTTCCAGGCTCTTCATAATTACTAAAATTCCAAGTAATACCAATGCTAGCTGTAGTAGATAATTGATATCCATTGAGGTCAACTGGCAATCGTAAACAGTCTTGAATACGTTTGGCGACATTAGTAGCGTCGGTAATGTCTTTAATATCCTCCAAAAGAACAGTAAACTCATCACCACCAAATCGTGCTACACTATCGCCACCACGTAAGCATGACTCTAAACGTCTAGCGATCGCGACTAAAAAATCATCTCCTATTCCATGCCCAAAGCGATCGTTAATCTCTTTGAAGCCATCTAAATCCAAAAATAAAACTGCAAAATAATAATCGCTTTTGCGTTTGCTACGTTCAATGGTTTGTCTGAGCCGATCTAAAAATAAAACACGATTGGGTAATGCTGTTAGCCCATCATAAAACGCATTGCGGATCAGTTGGGTCTCTGTCTGCTTCCGTTTGGTGATATCTTGAAAAACTAAAACCGCGCCAGTAATATTGCCATTTTGATCACGGATCGGTGCAACATTATCCCCAATTGCTATTTCTTGGCCATCTTTGGTAATCAATGTACAGTTTTCTGGTAAATTTAAAACTTTACCTGCTTCCATTACATATATAGCTAAATTTTCAATTCTTTCTCCGACATCTTTGTCAACTAAGTTAACGACTTCTACTAAATCTTTACCCAAAGCTTCACTTTCCTTCCAACCAGTGATTAGTTCTGCTATGGGATTCATCATTTCAATACAACCATTTGCATATGTGACAATCACTGCACAGCCCATGCTGTTAATAATTGCCGCCAGCCTGTGTTTTTCTTCGTGTAATATCTTGTTGCTCTGATGTTTGTAGAAAGCCATTTCAATCGCAAAATGTAAATCACTTTCAATAAATGGTTTAACTATGTAACTAAAAGGCTCACTTAGCTGATTTTTATTTAATGTTTTATATTCCAAATGCTCCGTTACATATACTACAGGCACATGGAACTGATTCTGGATAATATTCCCTACGTGTACACCGTCAACTTCCCCAGCTAGGCAGATATCAATTAATACTAAATGTGGATGAGTTTCTGCTACCTTTTTTATTGCTTCTTCACCAGACTTTGTTATTTCTGAAACCGAATAACCTAATTTTTGTAAACTTTTTCTAATATTTGAGGGTAGGGTTTTTTCCTCCTCAACAACTAGGATTTTGCGGGTGAACATATTACAATCACCTGTTTGCTAAGGTTCAGATTTTTGGTGTCCGTGTCAACTCGATCTAAAAATCACTATTTTATCATAAACAATTTTTAACTACCTTGTCTTATTGCTTGATATAAATATTGACCAATAATCAAATGGCATCATGTTATTAACCTGTCTTGTCTTAAAAACCATTTAGAAAGTAAACCTTAAATTGTCGGGTGCGTTACGCGCTGCTTTAACGCGCCTGGAAATATGGTGCGTTACGGCTAAATTAGACTTTCTCAAACCCTTAAATTCCTACACACCCTACTTAATATTTACTTTATAAATAGGCTCTTAGAGGTTGTTTGAAAAGTGGTTAGCTGTGATTTTAGGCACTTATTGATCCCCTCAACCCCCCGATAAATTGGGGGGCAAAACCTTTCAAGGTCCCCCAATTTATCGGGGAGCCACTGCGGTCTTCTCCCAAGGGGAGAGGCTAGCGCCAAGGGAGAAGGGGAGACGCCAAAGGCGTTAGCGAGTCTGCGTTCGCTTTTAGCGTCTCGTAGAGAGCGTCTGGGGTCTCCCCAAGTGAAGCAAGTGGCGTGGATTGAGGGGGATCTAGAACGTTTTGCTACCAAGAATAGGACTCTAAAATGCCTGATAAATCAGGCAGATAGCTTTGATCCACAGGCTTTAAGCCGGAGGTTCTCAGCATAGGTACGATAGATATTGAGAAAAAACCACTTTGTGCTTTAGAAGTTGGACTTACTTTTAGTCAGTTCAATACTAATTTTGCCCCCAAAGTCTGGAATAGGCGGGGTAGGTTTGCTGAGAGTGACTTGGACTTTTGTTACACGATCGCACTCTTCGAGAATAGAATCTGCGATCGTTGTTACCAATTTCTCCACCAAAGCAAACTTAGACGTTTTCACTAGATGTTGTATCAAGCTAATGACGCTGCGATAATCTAAAGTGTCTTCGATCGCGTCAGTCTTGGCTGCTGTGGAGATATCCAACCATAACCTCACATCCACCTCAAACCATTGTCCTAGCACCTGTTCTTCTGGTAGATACCCAGTGTAGCCATAGCAGCGAATTCCCGTTAAATGAATGCAATCCATAAGAGTTTGAGAGCAAATTGTGCATTTTGTAGAAAGTGGAGCAAGTTTGCTTGGAGATTTTCTTTCCCAGATGGATTTTAAATTGAATTTACCTAGATAAAATCTAAAATTTAACGTGTCGCCCAAGTCCCCACCTTCAATGTACTCATAAGGTGGGGATAGGGAGCGGATGGCGACGATTCTACCCCACTCCCTAATCAATCGTCAGATTGATTAGGGAGTGGGGTGGATAAGGAGTCGTCAATCTTGGGACTAGGCAACCTGTCGATCCAGTCTTCAACCAACTGCGTAACTGTTTTTTCTTTGCTTTGTGCATAGATTTT
>NZ_JAIVFV010000016.1 GCF_020829445.1 Nostoc sp. CHAB 5836 | reverse complement strand
CCTCAAAGATGAGCAAAGATATAAGCAAGCCCTTGAGAGCGCTCAAATTCCCGCAAATATCAAAGAGTTGCTCAAGAAAGCTAAAACAGATCCCCAAGTACTTGACAAAGCTATCGAACAACAAACAGATATTCAGACACTGCGAACTCAACAACTGAGCCAAGTTCGTCAGCGCAGAGACGAAGCAGAGAAACAAGCTAAAGATACTGCTTGGAAGTCTGGACTGCGGATTGGGATTAGCAGTTTGCTATTGTCCATTGGTTACATTATCATCGGCTGGACAGGCTTAAGAGGTAGCGGTGCTGTACAAGGTGGTAAACCTAGAGCGACTGCACGCTAATTCATTATTGACATGGCAGTAGGAGGTATCTAAAAATTCTTGACGGCTGATACTGCCATGTGCCTAATAGCTAATAACAATAAGTACGTTGGTGCGAAAAAAGTCAAGTATGTTACGAAACATAAATAAGCTTAAAACCTTTACTAATGACCAATGACAAATGACAGCCTTAGCCAGTTAACTTTAGTTGCGCCGACCTACTTAAAAAGGCAATGATCACTCAGTAAAATCGCTATAAAACTTGGGTAATGTTCTCAATTTACATACTGACATATAACGAAGAACTAGATATTGCTGCTTGTATCGAATCGGCGATGCCATCAGATGACATCATTGTGGTGGATTCATGCAGTAGCGATCGCACTGTGGAAATCGCCAGCCGCTATCCCATCCGCGTCGTCCAACACGCTTTTGAAAGCCACGGACGCCAACGCACCTGGATGTTAGAGTCTATCCCTCCGAAGCATGAATGGGTTTACATTCTCGAAGCTGACGAGCGCATGACACCAGAACTGTTTGCGGAATGCCAAAAGGTAAGTCAGAATCCAGATTACATCGGTTACTACGTGGCTGAACGTGTCATGTTCATGAATCGCTGGATTCGCTACAGCACACAGTATCCCCGTTACCAAATGCGACTCTTCCGCCACGGGAAAGTGTGGTTTACAGACTACGGTCACACTGAACGGGAAGTTTGTGAGGGTGCAACTAGCTTTTTAAAAGAAACATACCCTCACTACACTTGTAGCAAAGGTTTGAGTCGCTGGATTGACAAGCATAACCGTTATTCTACAGATGAGGCTCAAGAAACATTGTATCAATTGGAGCAAGGCAAGGTAAACTGGAGAGATTTATTCTTCGGCAAATCGGAAGTCGAAAAACGCCGCGCCCTGAAAGATTTGTCTTTGCGTTTACCCGCCAGACCGTTGCTACGGTTTGTATATATGTATTTTATCTTAGGCGGCTGTTTAGATGGACGCGCCGGAATCGCTTGGTGTACATTGCAAGCATTCTACGAGTATCTGATTTTGCTCAAAGTCTGGGAAATTAAGTATCTACCAAAACCTAATTTAGACGCAACGGCAATTCTCGAAAAATCCAGTTCCCTCCCCGATTTCGGGGAGGGTTAGGGTGGGGTTCTTTATTATGCAGCTTCATATTAAATAGTGTAATTACTAAGTTTTTGTGATTGTCGTAGTTGCAGATTATGCTTGTGCATCTTCATTTTTAAGTTATTTTACTGTTTTTATGTATATTTAATAGCTTTTTTATGTCTAAAAAACAGTAAAAACCGATTGTGACAGTTGAGAGTGCGGAATGTAGGTTAATAGGACTTACGCAATAACTCTCTGAAACTTTTATGCCTTCTCTGCCAGACGCTGCGCGAACGTGTCATTTGCCTCCAAGACCGCACTGGCTGCCCTTAATCCCCTCCCCGTGAACGGGGCTACGGGGCTACGGTGTATACACAAGTTACTTATTTTGCTCAAAGCGCTCTCAGACCTAACAAGAACAGCCCCAACCCTACGAGGGAAAGGGAGTCAATGTTCAAAGCCCCTCTGTGCGTCGGAGAGGGGTTTGGGGAGAGGTCTACCGACTTGTGTATACACAGTAACCCCTACGGCGTGTTACATCTAAACAAAAAATACCAGAATAAATTAATGTTCATAACAGAACATTTTCATAAAAGCCTCTTCTGCTTAACTGATCAGATAAAATAATCCCTTAGTTTACCTAGTCGTACTTTCGCAACCGTGAGCAACTTTTGATTGAGCGCGGTAGATTAGTAATACCTCAGAGACTTGCAACATTCATTTACAAGTCTTATAAAGAAAAGTAACATCCTCTTGGCGCAAGAGCTTGGAATACAATTATTTTTTTGACTTTTGAATGCGTGACTTTTGACTTTTGCCACTAGCCTTTTGGAAAGTTACTTGCGGTAAAAACTTCCTAAAGCTCAAGTCTTCGGAATTGGACGAATCTGCTGGTATAAGTAAGTTGGCGCGAAAAAACCTAAATATGTTACGAAACGTAAATAGGCTTAAAACCCTTGTAAATGACGAAGGACAAATGACAGCCTTAGCCAGTTAGCTTTAATTACGCCGACCGACTTAGATACCAATAACAAAAGTTCCTCTAGCTTAAAACAGGAGAATCGGGGCTTGGTAATCGATCGCCTAAAACAGGACTTAAAAAACGACCTGATTGCTGGTTTGTTGGTAGTAATTCCCTTAGCAACCACTATCTGGCTGACAATTACCATTGCTACTTGGGTAATCAACTTCCTCACCCAAATTCCCAAACAACTTAATCCTTTTGATGGATTAAATCCACTTCTAGTAAATTTACTGAATTTATTAGTAGGATTAGCTGTGCCACTACTAAGTATTCTATTGATGGGCTTAATGGCTCGGAATATTGCTGGACGATGGTTGTTAGATTTTGGTGAGCGGTTATTACAGGCAATTCCTTTAGCAGGACAGGTATACAAAACTCTAAAACAGCTTTTAGAAACAATCCTAAAAGATTCTAATGGCAAGTTTCGCCGTGTAATTTTGGTAGAGTATCCTCGCCGAGGAATTTGGGCGATCGCCTTTGTCACTGGTGCAATCAGCAGTGATATTCAAGCCCAAATGTCTCGCCCCGTGCTAAGTGTTTTTATCCCCACTACCCCGAATCCAACTACGGGATGGTACGCAGTCGTTCCTGAAGACGAGGTGGTTAACCTCTCCATGTCCATTGAAGACGCTTTTAAAATAGTTGTATCAGGTGGCATTGTCGCGCCCAATACACCCTTGGTTTTCCCGAAAGAGTCCCACGACGAAATCAAGCAGCAGGTTATTCCCGTCGAAGAAATTTGAAATCAATCTGGCATGGTTACAAGCAAATACGCAATGTTGTTGTTTGACTGTGCAAAAATTGATATTATGGAAAGTTTGTCCAGTCTAATTAATCACATCTCGCACAATCACCCCTCAGTTTTATGCAACCTCGTAAACCCCAGCAAATTGCTCGTGAATTAGCGCTTTTAAGCCTTAGCCAATTGCCAGTCAACCCAAAGAAATTAGAGAAATTGGAAGAGGATCAACTAGTATCCAAGTTGATGCTAGGAGCAGTACGCACTCTCACCTCAGAAGTACAAGATACCCTCGATAATGCCGCAGGTGAACTGCAACGCAGTAACGATCGCCTCTTAAGTAGCCAAACTCGAGCCTCCGACCTGAATATTGCCAGAACAATGCTGCAAGAAGCGATCGCCTGCACCCAGACAGCAATTAATCAGTTGGGTACGGCAGTTGATTTCCCAGTATTGATTCAGTTAGCTAATCAGGACAAGGGAGTCCGGAATTACGCTAAAGAGCTTGTAATTACCGTCAACGAAAATCGACACATTATAGATGAACTCCTTACTACTGCCTTAGTAGATTGGCAAGTAACTCGCCTCGCTCAAATTGACCGCGATATCCTGCAAATCGCTGTGGCAGAAATGAAGTTCTTAGGAGTTCCAGACAGTATCGCCATCAACGAAGCTGTGGAGCTAGCCAAACGGTACAGTGGAGACGATGGTCATCGGTTTATTAACGGTGTTTTGCGCCGAGTTACTGAGCAGAAAAAACAGCATAGCCTTTTATAGTTACTTGCGAAAGTGAGGGGTATGAGGGAGTGCTGAGTTAGGAGTTAGGAGTTAGGAGTTAGGAGTTATTATTCTGCCCTAGACCTCGCCTCTTGTGCCCAATGCCCAATGCCCCAAGTTAAATTAAACTCATAACTTATAACTTATACTCATATAGCAGTCCGATTTGATTTATGAACAAAATTCAGTTGTAGGGTGCGTTAGCGACAGCGTAACGCACCATTCTTAAGGATTTGGTGCGTTACGTTGTCGCTAACGCAACGCCAGTTAGCTCAAGTTGGGAAACCCGCCCACACGACTGGCTCCTCTACGTATCTACGTATCTTTTCAAAAATCAAATAGTAGTCCCATATAACTAATACTGCTGCAATGGTTTTTAATTGGTTCCGTCGTCAATATAACGATTCCTCTGACACTCCCTCTGAGAAGAAGCAGGAAGAAACTCCTCCTGTACAAGAACCTCAGCCAGAGCCAGCTGAAACATCAACACTAACTGCTGAAACTGCACCAGACACGACGGCAGACTTGTTAGCGTTTGCGAAAGCTGCCTACAAAAATATTCAGCAAAAACAACAAGCTGAGATAGTAGAATCCCCTGCTGATTCAGCAGATACCTCAGCACCATCAGCACAACCGGAAGTGGCCATTGCGGAAATCACTGAACTAGAAGCAACTGAGGAATTTATTAGTACAACCGTAGAAACAGCACAGCCAGAAGTTATTCCACCTGCTACGGAGGCAGAACTTACAGAAGATTCCTCAGTAGCAGCAATTGCTGAAGAGCCAGATGTTTCCAGTCCAGAACTAACAGTAAATCAAGCTGAACCAACACTCACCGAACCAGTAGCTACGCCAGAGGTAACACAACCAACAGCACTATCCTTCTTGGAACGGGCGGCGGCAGAACGGCAAGCCAAGCTAGAACAACTAATGGCCACCGCCATTGAAGTTCCAGAGCCGGAGGTAGTACAACCAGTAGCTGTAACTTTAGAGACAGGAGAGGAAATTCCCGGACTGGAATTTGATGATGGGTTTGTCTGGTCGGCAAAAGTTCTAGCAGCTCAAGGTAGAAGTGCAGAAGACGTTTCTATTGAAGAAATTACCTGGCTGAAAAAGCTCCGGCAAGGGTTAGACAAAACTCGTCGTAGTATTCTTAACCAACTGAAGGCGATCGTTGGTCAAGGGCCCCTTAACCTTGCTGCCGTGACGGAAATTGAGGCATTGCTGTTGCAAGCTGATGTGGGTGTAGAGGCGACAGACTTTATTATCAATGCTCTACAGAAAAAACTTCGAGAAGAAGTCACCGCACCTGAAGAAGCGATCGCTTACCTGAAAAAAATCCTCCGGGATATGCTGGATGCACCAAGCAAAACATCCCACAAAACTAGTTTTACTCCAGAAAAAGAAACCTTAAATATTTGGTTAATCACTGGGGTAAATGGTGCCGGTAAAACTACCACTATCGGCAAAATTGCCCACTTGGGACAAAAATCTGGCTACAAGTGCTTGATTGGAGCAGCAGACACCTTCCGCGCCGCCGCAGTGGAACAGGTGAAGGTTTGGGGTAGTAGAAGTGGTGTGGAAGTCATTGCCAATCCGGGAAAGAATACAGATCCAGCAGCAGTTGTATTTGATGCGATCGCAGCCGCCCAAGCGCGTCAAACCGAATTACTTCTCGTAGATACAGCTGGGCGACTGCAAAACAAGAAAAATTTAATGGACGAACTCGGTAAAATCCGGCGAATTATCGACAAAAAAGCCCCAAATGCCAAAGTAGAATCTCTTTTGGTTCTAGATGCCACTTTAGGTCAAAATGGACTGCGGCAAGCCGAAGTATTCTCCCAAGCTGCCCAACTAAGTGGCGTTGTCCTAACCAAGCTCGATGGCACAGCCAAAGGCGGCGTTGCCCTCGCCGTTGTGCAACAGTTAGGTTTACCCATTCGCTTTATTGGTGCTGGCGAAGGAATTGAAGACCTGCGCCCCTTTTCCAGCTATGAGTTTGTCGAAGCTCTCTTGAGTGGCTAATTGAAAAATTTGGTGTGAAAAATTTTTGTTGAGAAATTGATCAATTTAGGGATAACTGATCTGGTATTATCACTTGAGCTAAGTAACTCGATGCAAATAATCATCACTGGTTTGTAGTTGCCCTTTAGCGCTAAAGCCCAACCACGAGCCAAATACAGAGATTTTACTTTTCGTTACATAGTTTGGTTTTTCTCGCCGACTTACTTAAGCACCCTGCGCGTACCTTCCTTCCTTAAGATTAATAGTCTGTCAAGTTTCAATTGATGGGTAAGCAAGTTCCTAGTAAGGACTAAAGTCCTTACTACAAACCTTCAAAACTAAGTACATTGGTGCGAAAAAACTTAAGTATGTTACGAAACGTAAATAATCTTAAAACCCTTACTAATGACAAATGACCAATGACAAATGACAGCCTTAGCCAGTTAACTTTAATTGCGCCGACTTACTTAGCTTCAGGTGTTTGCCCAGCCTCAACATGAGGAAAAGGACGGCTTGCGATCGTCAGAACGTTGCAGAATCGTCCACTGTAGACTCAAAAAGCCAATTGGTGTAAGTAAGCTAGTTCAACACTTCCAAGTGTATTCTCAGCTTTTACTTGCGAAAGTATCTACAGATATTTTTTTCTGTACCAAATCGAGAGGTTTCAATAATTATTCTTTGAAAAAAGTATTTTTATGAGTGTTAGAGATATGCTTTGGAAATGGAAGTTATGAAAAAATGAAAAAATTTCGGAAATATCAGCAAAAATAGTAATTTTTACGGGCGGTGTTTAGACTAAAAATACACGATTTGAAATGACTAATATTCCATTGGAAAGACAAAAAGCAAATAAAATACTTATAAAATTTGCCTGTTACGTCTTTATACTCTTGCTAAAATGACAACTCTTGTCTAAATATGGTTTAGCAATGCCAAAACTAAAAGATTTATAAGTAATCTAAAATCTGCCAATATAAAGTGCAATAGTACCCGTGCCTGTGTCTCAACTGCCCTCTCAACCGACTGACAACAATAGTAGTGCCGCGACGGATGTCACACCAGTCGTGGCACTCAAAGAACTCGTGGCAAGGTTGCACCGCGAACAGAACAAAATTCAAGATTTGCTAAGTTCTTTAGGATTTGCCCTGAGAAGTTTCAATAATTTGAATCAGTTTTTGGAACTGATTCCGTTGATGGCAACAAGAGTCACAGATGCAGATGGCAGCGCCCTGTTTCTCTACAAACCTAATGGTCAAGTCAGGTTAGAACAGTTACATTGGCAAGATAGTCGCCAGCGAAAGGATATCCGCAAAGCGTTAGAAATAGCCAGCAGTCAAATTAGGCTGATGTCCAATAGTGCCCCCTTAGCTAGTGCTACAGGGATTTTGGATGACCAGATGCATCGCTATTTAGGGCCAGATGTGCAAATTTTTGGTACAGCGATTCTGGTGAAGCATACAGAACGGGGATGGCTCTACGTCTTGAGCCGCGATCCAGAATATAGTTGGACAGAAACTAGGCAAAAGTTAGTTAGGTTAGTGGCAGACCAAACAGCAGTAGCGATCGAAAACGATGAACTAGCTGTAGAACTAAGAAAAAAAGAACGCCTAGACCAAGAACTAGAAATTGGCGCAGAAATTCAACGACGACTTTTGCCACGTCAATGCCCCACCGTGCCTGGTGCAGTCCTGGCGGCACGTTGTAAACCTGCCAATCGCGTTGGCGGAGACTACTACGACTTTATTGCTACCAATCACAATAAGATTCAGCCTAAGACCAAAAGCAGCACAGAAACTAGTCGCTGGGGTTTGGTTATTGGAGATGTCATGGGCAAAGGTGTCCCCGCCGGGCTGATTATGACGATGATGCGGGGAATGCTACGGGGAGAAGTGCTACATGGTAATTCCCCAGCCAGAATTCTGCAAAACTTAAATAGAGTTATGTATGCGGATTTGGAAAATTCCCACCGCTTTGTAACGCTATTTTATTCAGAATATAATCCCCACAGCCGAATTTTATCTTATAGCAATGCAGCACACAATCCTCCCTTGTGGTGGCACGCAGCTACAAAAACTGTCAGCCGTTTAGATACCTTGGGAATGCTAATCGGTTTGGATGCTAACAGCCAATATGAAGATGCCCAAGCACAGTTAGAGCCTGGGGATACAATTATTTACTATACAGATGGCTTGACCGATGCTGCTGCTGCTGCTGGCGATCGCTTCGATGAAGAAAACTTTGTCACTAGCTTCAATACAGCTTGTAAGTACTGCAATGGCCCACAGGAGATTGTGGATTACCTATTTGACCAAGTTCAGCAATTCATTGGTGATGGTAAGCAAAATACTGATGATATGACACTAGTTGTTCTGCAAATTTTATAGTCATTAGACATAGGAGTGAAAAAGAATTGTTTTGACGTAGCAGTACTACGTCTCTACAAGGGTTCTGGGTAACGCATATTTAATTTCACCAGATGTCTATTAGCTATTTTTACTTAGTACAGCATTTCATAAATACGTGACGAATTGAGCGACTTATTAGTAAGGCTTTGCGAGATTTAATACCGCTACGAACTTGTGAAATTCTGTACTTAGTACAATATTTCATAAATTCGTAGCGAATTCTCTTTGCGTTCCTCTGCGCTTCCCTTTGCGCCCCTTTGCGTTTAAATTTCAACCCTCAATTCACCACGATTTTATGCAAAGCTCTACTTAGTCAAGTCATGAGTCAATGCTTAAGTTCATGATGGACAGGAGATTTATCACTGTGATTAGACTAAATTTAATTTTTTATTTATTTTTTCTGGGAATTTTCGTAGCGATCGCCCAAATGCTCACAGATCAACCTTTTTTGGTGAATAGTTTGTATTTAGCCTTTAGGATGATACATAAAAAATGATCCTTAGAATACTTTTCTCTTAAACTAAAAACTATATATTTTGCACATCTAGCACAGTAGGAAATGCCAAGGGGGAGACCAGGTAAAAGGTAAAAGGTACAAGATAAAAAGTAAAAAGTAAAATTTAATTCTTCATTTTTGCTTTCTTTCTATCCTTGTGACGTAAGCATTAGCCTGCTCTCTCTTGGTGTTTTAATTCTTCTTTTCTCCGCCGTAGTAAGTTCACAACAGCTACGACGGAGTTTTGCTTTCTTTGTTTCTTAAGACAGCTTCGCCATATCTACCCCAACTTGAGATTGTGCTAACTCAATACCTATTCATTCTGCTTTCTTTTAAAGATTTTTTTTCTTAAATTCTTAGCCTTAGTCACCCCTTCCGATCCTGCTAAATAGACACCCAGAAAAAACTGCACCCAGCTAATAGCATATATTATTCCTCCCATTGCCAAAAACTTTTTTTTGCCTGTTATGGCAGCCAAGAAAGCACATAAAGATATACCTCCCCAAGCTAGCGGGGAACTGGTGACTAGAAGAATTAGACCTATCCATCCTTTTCGTTGTCTAAGCAATTCACTGAATCTCTTAGATTTTCTACCCATGATAGTTTAACCTTTAAAGGAGTCAGGAATCAGAATCCTTAATGGCTGACTTTTTACTTCTTTCAGTCAAATATTCTTGGAACTCTTGATGAAAAAATTGATACCCACCACCGGACTTTTGTAACAAGACAATCTGACTCGCATAGTCCAGAAATTGAGCATAATTCCAGGGAATTAACTTATTTTTGTAAAGGATAAGACGCAAAGCAAAGTGCTTAATACAGGTTTTACCACTAGAAGAACAAATTGCCAAAAACCATCCTGCAATTAATCCATAACCTATTCCATACTTGATCGCTGAAACCATCGGATGTTTTTGGACGAAAAGACCAACTAAGAAAAAAATTAGCCCAATAATTATCCCAGCAATTAATCCAACAAGTTGAGTATTTCTGAGCGAGTTCCAGATGCCTTGATTCGGATCTATTTGGCTGGAGAGTTCTCCAATGGCTAAATTAGCAGTAAATCCATATACTAACCAGATAATCGCTGCAACAAGTAACGTATAAATTAATACCAAAGCGATTAGATTGATTGAGTCTAAGTGACGGATAATATTTTTCTCAATACCGCTCTTATATAAATCAATTATTCCATGAACCTCAAGCCAAGCAGATGGTAGTGCAACTACTAAGCCAATCAGAAAACAAACTGACCAATTTTGTCTCAGATTTTTAATTATTGCTCCCCAACTCCACACCAGTTTGTTAGCAGGGTTAATTTCTTTTCCTTGATTTCTCCTAAAAAGATAATCCCACACATAAAATAATGGAACACAAAATCCACCCAGTAGTCCAGTACACAGAGTATATTTCCAATTATCGACTGGTTGTAGTGGAATATGAACAAATCCAATTAAAGAACTAAATAGTCCACTAATCAGTAAGACTCCAAAATAATAATCTTGTTTTTGAGTTCGAGAGTCTAACCAGTTCGGCTGCATATTTTCAATAAAAAATATACTGTCTTTATATTTTTCTGACTGCATTTTTTGTGCTAACCAAGTTAGATTAGTCAGCGTTTTTCTTTGCAGCATCTTCAGCCTCTCATCAGTATTATTTACCTTTTTGAGGATTGAATATTTTGAAGCTTTATCTAGATATTTAATATGGCTGTTTTTGATGCTGTAAATATAGCTAATATATTGCTCAAATAACTTTTTTTTCCATAGTTTAATGCTGATATTGTCTTCTTGAAGTAATCGATTAAAAATATCCTTATTATAAACTTTTACAATGATACTGAGCCATAAGGGTAATTTAACTAGCCCTTTTATTGTATTATCCTGAGAAATTATTTCTTTCAAGCCGTCCAATCTGTTGTCTTTATTTAACTTCTTTAAATAACTCTCAATCTTTTCTTCTGTTAGGGGTTTTAATTTAACTGCTTTATCAAAGTTTAAAAGTGAGTTATTAGAATATTTTTGGTCTTGCTGACATCGGCTACAAACAACGATTTGTCGCTTTATGTCAGTGAAATTGTTCAAAAAATCAATACAACGATCTCGATCTTGGCTTGGAACTAGATCTAACCCGTCTAACAGTATAACCAGCTTATTATCATCAACCAACAACTTGCCGTCTTCTTCAGGAACCTTATAATCCATATCTAATCGCTCTATTAGCCAATCTCTTATATCTTTGCCATTTGACCAAGAAGATAGGTAAAAGATGACAGGGATTTTTTCTTCAGGTTCGTCACTGGCACGCGTAATCAAAGTGTTAGTAAGTTCCATTAAAGTTATACTTTTCCCAGATCCTGCCTCTCCCAAAATCAGCAGACAATTGTTTTCGTCAAAGAGATCAATTACTTTAGTTTTTTGTAGTTCTTTACTTGATTCCTGCGATAGGTAATTGGATGCTTCTTGACTAATTGCTTCAGGTATTTCTTCTAAACATAATTGAATAATCTCCAACTCATCGGCGAGCTTTGGCTTGACCCACTGATTCTTGACTAACTTAAGCAAATTTTGACGCAATTCACTCTCTCCCTTAGAGAGAGCAGTGGAACTTCGAGAAGGTTGATTTATAACGTTTGTTTCAATCTCTTCAAGAAATAGCGACTTATTCGATTCGCCAAGGACAAGCTCACAAAATTCCTTATCAGTAGCTACAGATGAAATAGGTGTCGCCCACAATAACTTCTCACCAAAACTCTTGTTAGTTTCAACAACGACACCAACTAGAAAATCATCAACAAATAATGCAGTTCCGCTAATTCCTTGCCACTGATTGGGAGAATCTGGAATAGGAGAGGTAACTTGTAGCCGAAGTTGTCCTTCCTTTATACCAGCAATACGGCTCAAGCGTCCTTCAAGTGGTTCAGGATTCTGACGATTTTTAATTTCTTGAGCAAGAGGGAAACCAAATCCCTCGGCTGATAGTGTATTATTTAGTATCTTACCGAAGCAAATAACAGGCTCTTGAGAAGATAGGAATTTTGGCTTATCACTAAGTTTGAGGAGAGCAAGGTCATATTTTGGATCAGGGGCATCCCAACATAAACAGCACGCTTCCTCTATCCAGTCAATTCTTCCCTGAAGATAATCTCCAATGAAACGGATATGGTAACGAGTTCCAAGAATTCCAGGCTGACCAAGCGGAGCAATATTATGGTGAGCAGTCAGAATGATATTATCTCGAATTAGGTAGCCAGTCCCACCTGATTTCTGATGTGGGTTATGTAGTTCTGCAACTCGTCGGGAATCCATGCAATCAAATAGGTAAATTCGACACTATGAAGCAAATTTTCAGCCAGGAAGTTGCTCTTGTAACTTTGAAACTCGAATTGGTTGACCACTTGCATCAACAGCTCTCAATGTAAGCTTGAGCTTATGTTTGCTAGCGTCCTTCGCTTTGGCATCCACACCTCCTCCAAATATATACCAGTTTATTTTTCCAGAAGCACCTGATTCGTCTTCTGCACTTATTTCTAATTCAAGCTCTATCAATTGAGTATCAAATTGCAGATTTTTGTTTTTGCCTTTTTCCTGAGCGAGTCTAAGTTCTTCTCGGAGGTTCTCGATCGCATCACTCAGTTTGATTAAGCCCATGAAGTTCCTCACTTTGCGTTGTATTCCAACTTTATTCTATTAGGAGTTGACTTTATCCGAATGTCACTCAATATAATGTAATAATAATTGGTTCTCACTGTTCGTTAAAAATTTGAATAATAAGGGTTACTCATGTTTTATTTATTTTTATAAAATACAGTAAATATTTTTGATTTAGATTAAATTTTATAGCAACGCCTCAAGAAAATTCAGAATATTTTGAGTGATGATTTCATTATTCATTGGAGATACAATGTCGCCAACAATAATATGATTATAAGGATCTTGGCTTTCATTAATATATATAATTTCCTTCCTATATGTTTTTTGTTGGTTAGTTGTTCCCAATCGACTGAATATATTTTCTATTTTTTTAGTATTAACTACCTGATCTAATGGTGAAAAAATTATTAGGACTGGCTGTTTGATATTTTCAACTTTTGCTTCTCTAGCGATCTTTGCTGTTCCCATCATAGGCAAAAGAGCTTCAACAGGATAACTCGTTGTCCAGTATTTTCCCTGTTCTGGATTTAGAGGTTCCCAACTTCGATTAGAACCTATAAATACTTGTGCTAGAGTTTTGCCCCAAGGCCATAATAGAACATTACTAATGGGTTGTTTAGGACTAAAATTTGGAGATATGGACACTAATCCTACAACATCATCATTCATGTTTTGAACTTCAGATGCTAACCAGAAAGTAAGTGCTGACCCTGTAGAGGAACTTATAATTACTACTTTTTCTCCTATTTTTTTGCCTATTTCAACAGCTTCAACAGTATCATTGATCCAATCATTTACTGATGCTTCCGCTAATGCTTTACTGCCACGACCATGACCTGTTAATCGGGTCTCAAAAAGGTTGGCTTTTAAAGTTTTAGCAATATTTTCACATAAAGGATACATATCCTTTCTCGTTGATGAGAACGCGTGTATATAAACAATTGCTATTTTTGTTTTTTGCTTTTTTAAGGGATTTGCCCAAAGAATAACTTTTTCCGTTCCAGGAATAATGTCGTTAAATTTTTGCTCTGATTCTTTTAAAAAATTGTCTAGTTCTTTAGGTTCTTTAGGTAATTCAACTGATTTTATGGTTGTGTCAATCGGAACTCTAGCTCCAAGAGAAAATACCAGACCCATACAAGAGATTGAGAAAACTGTAATTATCGGCCACTTTTCCATAGGTTATTGATACACCTAATAATCCATTTATACAGTGGATAAGTCTTAAAAGGTAGCCCTTTTAAAGAAACATTTATACTATTAAATAAATAGGCGTTTTAACCAAATTTCTATTTCAACTAATCTTATTAAGCCTTGTTTATTGATTTAGTCAACACAGTTATTTATCTATCACTATTCCCAGGTAAAGTAAACTTATTTACAAAATCTTCAATATGTAACTTTCTGTAAAAGCTAATACATTTTAAAATATTGATAACCAAAAATTTATTATTTGTACAAATGTATTCTATTCACTTATTGAAAAGGACATATCTTGTTAAATTTCGTTTTTTATTCACAAGAATGCAATTCCTTCTTATGCAAGAAATAATTTTGTGATATAGGCTTATCCTGAAATATACATAAGTTAATTTTATGTAAAAGCTGAGGACATCTCTGCTCAACCAACAATCAAGTTCATGAAACCTTTATATTTCACATTCCGCACCCTCAACTGTCACACATCAACAAAAAGCCGAACAGTATGGTAAAAATAATAAATGACTTAAGTAAGTCGGCGTTAAAAAATCCACTTATGTAACGAAGTGTAAAAGCATCTGAGAGCTTATAAATTATTTCTTCCAGGGTTTTTATAAAACTCAACATACCTTGATTTTATCGTGCCGACTTACTTAATAAGTGAAGAGAAAGGAGAAAAAGTCAGTCCAAGTCATGTGGTCAAAGCCATGATTTTGAACGGATTAGGATTTGTATCTAAACCTTTATATATATCAATACAGTTCAGTTAAGCATTTCTTCCCTCTCTTTCTCTCTTCTCTCTGTGCCCTCTGCGCCTCTGCGGTTCGTTAAAGAAAAAGAGTTTTAGCCTTAAGTGAACCGTATTGTTATATATATCTGACTTTTCCCATTAAGTCTCTCTAGCAAGCTGCCAAACTTCACAGAGATCGTGCAATTTTAACCAGCCCCGCCACAGTACTTGGATACCAATAGGGGTTTTATATCGATGTTCTAAGTAACCCCCTAAACGAGTGATCGCTTCCACAGCCCAACTATAGCAGTCGCTAAAGCCGTTAGAGGGTGTTTGCGGGAAACGCGCCTTCAACAGCGTACTTTGTGATTTTATTGCTGTCCTAAACTCCCTGTCCGTTGCTATAACTGTTAATATCTTGGGTAATTTGGGTGATTTAGCTTTCAAAATGCGAACCTGAAGAGGATTGAGAATTTCAATAGCGTCGGCGTTTGGCTCACAAGTCGCAAAATTTTTTTCCACCAGTCCAACATTATTTGTCACCTTTAGCACCCAATTTCAATTACTGTACCCTATGTGCTGTGCTTTATTCAAAATCCTTTGTGAGCAAGCCTTTTGAGACTTAACGGGAAAAGTCAGCTTAATAGGAGCAGGAGTAAAGCCAGAGTATCTGAACGATGATAAACTGGGTAGAGTTGTTAATGATTTGTCAAGATATTTTTGAAAATATTTTAGATGAAGAATTCAGGTGGCTATTCTTGTGCCCCGGCTTTTTGCAAACTCAGCACCACATTCTTATAACCATTAAATTCTGCAATCATCAAAGCAGTATAACCACCCCGGTTTTTCAAATTCACATCTGCCCCAGCTTGGAGTAATAATTGCACAATTTCACCATCGCCTGCTGAGGCAGCCCACATCAATGATGTTGCCCTGGCTGAGTCTTGAAAATTCACATCTGCCCCCTTTGCCAGCAGCAAATGTATAATTTCTGTGTGCTTGCGTTCGGTTGCCTTGATCAAAGCAGTTTTGCCATCATCCCCCGGAGTGTTGGCATCAGCGCCATACTCTAGCAACACCTTCATTGTTTGGGTGTGTCCTTGTGATGCAGCCAACGTCAAAGGTACTTCACCAAGGTTTTTCCCATTAATATCTCCCCCAGAACACAGCAGTGCCTCGACAATTTGGCTGTGTCCCTGGAATGCTGCTACAAGCAGTGGCGTATCACCCAGGTGGTTCCTGATATGGACATTTGCACCTCTGTTAAGTAGTAATTGCACGACATCAATGTAGCCTTCCACAACGGCAAGGTGTAAGGCAGTTTCACCATCTTGATCTTGGAGATTAATCTCGGCACCTCGATCAAGTAAAGCTGCTGCGATCGCACTGTGTCCAGTTGCCACTGCTGCTGATAGGGCAGTTCCACCATCGGCGTTTTTCAAATTCACATCAGCCCCTGCTGCTAGCAGTGCTTCCACAACTTCTAGATATCTCAAGTCTGCCGCTAGCATTAAGAGTGTCTCACCCTCCTGATCTCGGATATTAACATCGAGACCAGTTTGGAGAATTGCTTGTAGAACTTCTATTTTTCCCTGCTTAACGGCGAGTTTCAAGGCAGTATCACGATCTTTATCTGCGATATTAACTTGGGCACCAGCAGCCAATAAGACTCGCACTACATCGATATGACCTTTGACTACTGCTGCCATTAAAGCTGTGCTGCCATCTTCATTAGTGGCATTGACATCAGCACCTTTGGATAGTAGAAGCTGCACAATGTCAAGCTGTTTGGCACTAGCAGCCAACATCAAAGCCGTCAAACCATAGAGTTTTCTGGGCAAGTTGATATTTGCCCCAGCATCCAGCAGCGATCGCACAATTTCGGTGTAGCCTAAATTAGCAGCAAACATTAACGCCGTGGTGCCTTGGCGATCGCACGCGTCCACCAAGGCACCAGCAGCCAGTAGCGCACACAGCCCCTTGATATCGCCACTTTTAGCAGCTTTTAGCAGCAAAGTATCGTTGTTTTCAGTCATGAATGAGATCCCACACAGGGGTTTTGTTCGTCTACCCTCAAAATTTAGTCTGAGATTGTTTATCCACTTTGGCAAGAGGGCGAAGGAAAATAGCAGGGGGAGATGGGAGAGTCTCTTTTAATTTGTGCAACATTAAGCACAGAAAATCGAGTTATGCTAATTTTTATGAAGATTTAATAATTAGGGGAGAACACCATGAGTCCGGAACTTTCTACGTCGGTAAAATATTGGCTGAACTTTTTTCACCCGGTGCTTATGTGGGTGCTATTAGTATTTTCAATTTATGCTGCCTATTTGGGACTACAAGTACAGCGTACCAGAAATGCTCAGGGGGAAGAAAAGAAAGAACTGATTAAAGGTAGATATAACCTCAGACACTACCAAATCGGGTCTATACTCCTAGCTTTGATGGTCACAGGTGCGATTGGAGGGATGGCCGTCACTTACATCAATAATGGTAAGTTGTTTGTACAACCTCACCTGTTAGCAGGACTAGGTATGACAAGTCTAATAGCATTTTCTGCTGCTTTGTCGCCTTATATGCAGAAAGGGGCAAATTGGGCGCGTGCTACTCACATTTTGATCAATTTCACGCTTTTGGGACTTTTTGCTTGGCAGGCTGTTACTGGGGTGCAAATTGTCCAAAGAATTCTCACTAAAGCATAGTCATTTGTCATTTGTCATTAGTCCTTTGTCATTGGTGGATGAGAAATGACAAAGGACTGTTGACTCAGCGCTTTTGCTTGGAATTCCCAGGAAACGGTATTTCTAAAGATTTATGAAAATTTTCCTGAACTTTACGAGTTAAGCGGCGGGAGACTTGACGGACGATTTGATTAAGTAAGCGATCGCCTGTAGATTGAATTATAGACTTAGGTAATCGCTGAATAAATCGGGGAAAGTGAAGATAAACTATCAAATCCAACTCCCATTCCACTCTTGTAACCTCGCCAATACTACTGCAAGCATCGTTTCCGATTAACTGTAGAGATGCGTGATAATCTACGTCATAACCAGGCGGTTGGTAGTCAGGAATGGGGATTGTACGGATGCGGTAAATACCCTCCTCTGGAGGCAACAATTCTAAACCAATCTTCGGTTCTACTTCATAACCAAAAGAACCAAAACGACCAATTATTAAAGCATAGCCATTTTCCCCAAGTGATTGTACCTTCATGGGTTCAGCGCAGCGTGAAAACCATGATGCGTGACCATTGAGATACTCAGCAACCTGATCTACTGGGGCAGCCATTTCCATACAATCTTGATAACGGCCGGAAAATTTGGTCAGCCTCGCTACATTTGTTTCTGTTAACGTGTCCTTGGCTTCTTCTTCGCTAGACGCTACAGGTAAAACTGCTTCTGTTATTTCCCAGGATTTATATTCGCCTTTTTTTGAAAGCATAAATGCATTACTGTATACATTGGCGTTCGTCTATATTAATGATTCCCCACGCGCCTGGGTGATTTCGCATTTAGATCCCATTTTGACCGAAACCTCATTAATCTACCATTACCTCCATAGAATTACTAAAATAAGGAACAGAACAAGCACACAATAGTTTCCCAGGATAGCATTTCTCATGAAAGCATTTGTAGCAGGGGCAACGGGTGAAACAGGTCGCCGGATTGTGCAAGAATTGATAGTGCGGAATATTCCCGTCATCGCTCTGGTGCGGGATATAGATAAAGCTAGGGGTATTCTGTCTCCTGAAGCTGAATTAGTAGTAGGCGACGTTTTACAACCAGAAAGTTTGACTGCTGCCTTGGGAGATAGCACAGTTGTGTTAGTTGCAACTGGGGCAAAACCTAGCTTTGACCCTACTGGCCCCTATAAAGTAGATTTTGAAGGAACTAAAAATTTAGTAGATGCTGCTAAGGCAAAGGGAATTGAGCATTTTGTCTTAGTTTCTTCTTTGTGTACCTCGCAATTATTCCATCCACTGAACTTGTTTTGGTTGATTTTGGTGTGGAAAAAGCAAGCTGAAGAGTATATCCAGAAAAGTGGTCTTACCTATACGATCGTGCGGCCTGGTGGGTTGAAGAATGAAGATAATCCCGACGCGATCGTCATGCAAAGTGCTGATACACTGTTTGACGGTAGTATACCCAGGCAAAAAGTGGCGCAAGTTGCTGTTGAGGCCCTGTTTGAAGCAGATGCACGCAATAAAATTGTCGAAATCGTTGCCAAACCTGAAGCAGCCTCAAAAAGCTTTAAGGAGCTATTTCAACAGTGCTGATCAGCTAAAAACACATCTAATTTGCATAACCAAATTGAATCAAACTCTTGTGGGGTGGACATCTTGTCATTGGTGTCAAGTTAAGAAAAATAGAAACTTGTCAAAGGCAAGAACTCATGATCTCTCTCGCAGCCAGATTGTGTTATCCATGCCAGCGAAAGTATTTTTGAGTATCTCAAACGAGAAATTGGCCTTTGAGGTTGCCAAGCTAAATATCGGAGTGACTTTTGGCAAACAAGGCATCTATCTGCAAGACTTTACGATTCTTCATCCAGGAAAACTCTCTTAGATATAGCTTACGTAACAGCAATCTGATAATGTTTATAATAAGTAGAATAATTGCTTGTTCTCTTTTTCTTGAACCCACTGATTTGGGGTCTTTTTTGGGAAAGGAAAATAAAAAATGTCTCATTTATTGTGGAAAACTCTGGCACTAAGTCCAGTAGTTTTGGGAGTGACGGTGTTAGTTTCCGCTAGAGCTATGGCTGCTGAAGTAGCAAGCTCTTTTGAAGATACAAAGGCAAAAGCTGCTCAGACAGAAGCACCAATAGCTTCTACTGCTTCAATATTGATCCAAACAGAGCAACCAAAAGTTAATCAGCAGTTAGTTGCTCAAAAAACTGATGGAAATCAGGTTTTAGAACAAGTTGATCGCTACAGCAGCGAAGGCAAGAACCAGAATTCACTGTCTCAAGTCACATCGGTTTCTCAGTTTTCTGATGTACAGCCGACTGACTGGGCATTCCAAGCTTTACAATCCCTAGTTGAACGCTACGGTTGTATCGCAGGATACCCCAATAGCACTTATCGTGGCAACCGGGCACTGACTCGTTATGAGTTTGCCGCAGGTTTGAATGCTTGTTTAGATCGGGTTAATGAACTGATTGCGACAGCAACTGCTGACTTGGTATCAAAACAGGATTTAGCGACTCTCCAGCGTTTGCAAGAGGAATTTTCGGCAGAACTAGCAACTCTGCGTGGTCGAGTAGATTCTCTAGAAGCACGGACTGCGGAACTAGAAGCAAATCAGTTTTCTACTACCACAAAATTGGTGGGTGAAGCTATTTTTGCCGTTACTGATGTGTTTGGCGGTAATACTGGCGATGCTAACAATACTGTCTTCCAAGATCGGGTACGTTTAGATTTGCAAACCAGCTTCACAGGTAAAGACGTTTTACACACCCGTCTTGCAGCCGGTAATGCTACAGCTTTTAGTCAAGTGGGGAATAATGGTGTTCCTATTACTGGTACTGCTGAAGGTAAACAGACATTTGAACTCGGCAGCACTGATAACAACCGTGTCAATATAGACTGGCTGGCGTATTACGTACCCATAGGCCCAGCCCAAGTTTATTTGGCGGCCACCGGAGGTATTCATAGCGATTATGTTGCCACTAACAACCCTTACTTTGAGGACTATGATGGCGGTAATGGTGCTTTGTCTACCTTTGCTTCTGAAAGTCCGATCTATCGCATTGGTGGTGGTGCAGGTCTAGCACTGACTTTACCCTTTAGTAGCGGTGGCAGCTTTTTCAAACCAAGTTCATTGACTGTAGGCTACTTAGCGTCAAATGCTAATAATCCTGGCCCAAATCAAGGTTTGTTAGAGGGGAACTATGCAGCTCTTGGACAGTTGAACTTTAGTGTTGGCGATCGCTTGGCGATCGCTGCTACCTACGTTCACGGTTATCATGGTGCTGGAAGTATCGGCTTATTTGATGCAGGCGGTGGTTTGACTGCTGGTGCTAGCCGCGTCGTAGGTACTGATCAAGCTAACAGGCTCACTAACAGCCTCAATGATCCAAATGATCTAAACGCATCTTCCAGTAATTCCTATGGGATATCGGCAGCCTTCAGACCGAGCGACAAACTGTCAGTTAGTGGCTTCATTTCTTACCACGATATCTCAGGATTTGGTGCTGGTGATGATTATGAAGCTTGGAGCTACGGTCTTGGGGTAGCCTTGCCTGACTTCGGCAAAAGAGGTAATGTATTGGGTATTTTTGCTGGTGCAGAACCCTATTCCTTTAACCGACCAGGTTTTGCTGGTAATGATATACCTTATCACTTTGAAGGCTTTTACAAGTATCGCGTGTCAGATAACATCTCAATCACCCCTGGTGTGATTTGGTTGACCTCTCCTGGTCAAAACAGCGATAACGATGATGCAATTATCGGTACGCTGAGAACAACTTTCACCTTCTAACAACACGAGCGCCCTTGACTCAGGGCTATTTCATTCTCATCTAGTCCGCCTCAGAATTAATTCTGAGTCTAATAGCGAAAGTCGTCTAAAGACGACTGAGAAAAGGTTATAGTCCGTTTTAACGGACTTTAGCTATAAGAGAGGAACTTCAGTTCCGGGTGGTTTATGTCTAGAATGAAATAGCCCTGGCCCTTGACTACGGGCGCTCGTGTCGCTCACCCCACAAGAAGTAGTTGAGTATTTTTTAAATTGCAAGTCCCTAACTAAGTACAATATTTCATAAATTTGTAGCGAATTCTCTTTGCGTTCCTTTGCGCTTCCCTTTGCGTCCCTTTGCGTTTAAATTTCAACCCTCAATTCGCCACGATTTTATGGAAAGCTGTACTAAGTTAACTTTTTAATATTTTGGTAGATATACAGCGAAGATATTGTATTCAAATCTACTACTTGATCAACATCTTCATCATCATTAGTATTTTGAAACAAGACTGTAAATGCACCAGCGCCTAACTTATCTTGAGGAAACATCCGATAACAAGGCATTGTAGTTAAAGGCGACTGATATTTAGATAAATTACTAATTTCTATTGCCTGAAAGTGGGGAAAGCGTTCCAAAAACCATTCACAAACTTGCTCATTTTCTTCAGGTGAATATGTGCAAGTCATATAAGCAAGATAGCCTCGTGGTGAAACAAGTTTAGCAGAGTTAGCTATGATGCGCTTTTGCCGATTTGCACTCTTATTAATAGCAGTTGGATGAAAACATCCAGGCGCTTTTTCACCTTTAGCAAGTAAAGATTGTCCAGTACAAGGAGCATCTACTATGACTAGATTGCTAGAGCAGGGAAACATTTGGGCAAATATACTCGAATCTCTATTAACCACTGCACTAGGGCTAATCTGGCAACGTTTCAAATTAGAAATTAGCATTCCTAGACGTTTGCCAATTACTTCATTACTGATGAGTAAGTCAGGTTGTAAACCTTTCCAAGCAAAGATACTTTTACCTCCAGGTGCAGCACACATATCAAAAACTAAACGCACTGATTGAGGAATAGCTAATAAAATAGTAGCTGCAAACACTGAAGAAAAATCTAAACAATAAAAATATCCTTTTTCATGCAAGGGATGCTGACCAGGTTTTTCTCCCAGAGATAAGCGGTCTATAAATTGTGGTTGCCAATAGGTTGGTGTTTCCACAGAGAAAGGCGAAATATCGGGCTTTTCTTGACACCAAATAATACTGGGTGAAAAAGCCTGAGGATTCATTAAAGCCTCAATAAATTTTTTTTGCTCATCTAGATTAGTAAACAAACGCCGCGAAACTTTAAGTAATAAATTAGAAGGTTTTTCCATGTAGATTACGAATTAGCTTGTATCAGAATCAAGATAAAACTGTTACACAAGAACAATGTAATTAAGGCTTTTGGCTTCATACTCAAAATATAATGACCGCCATTGGGATCGCAATGGCCAAGCTACCCCACTGCACCGGAGAAGGTCATGATCTTAGATAGTTTTCCACAAAAATTACGAAAAGAAGCACAACTATGGAGGGATGAAGGATTAATTAGTTCTTCGCTGTATGAGCAAATAGCGGAACGTTATCAATTTAAAAACCTGGAAGCTGCTGCACGCGATCGCAATAAAGCCATCGCGATCGCTGTCGGGAGCATACTTTTATGCTTAGGCATAATTACCTTTGTAGCAGGAAACTGGCAGGGAGGGTCACGAGAAGTCAAATTTATTCTGATGATGAGTTTGTTTTTCGCGATCGCGATCGCTGGATTTTACACCTGGAGACCACCTGAAGGAAAGAAACCAGAACGAAGTAAACGCTTACTGGGAGAAGGGTTGCTAATTTTAAGTGCCTTGATTTTCGGTGCAAATTTACTGCTGATGGCCCAGATGTTCAATATTGTTGGTTCAACTTCCCAACTGTTTCTCGCCTGGGGGTTGGGTGTTGTGGTGATGGCCTTCAGCTTGTCCTTAAATTCTTTAGGAATTCTGTCAATTATCCTCGTGGAAATCGGTTACTGGACTGGACTAGAAGACTTGTGGTACTCTTCAGGTGAGTTAACTTGGTCGCGTCTAGTGGTGCAGCATATGCCTTTGCTGGCATGGCTGGTGTTTGTACCCTTAGCCTACTTCTGTCGTTCGCGTTGGATTTTTGGTCTAGCAGCCTTTGTTTTTGCTAGCTCCTTACAAGCTAACCTTAATCCTCTACCACTGCTAAATTATGCTGATATAGCCCCTTGGGTGGCATCTTTTGCTTTTGTACTCCCACCTGCATTATTCTGGAGTTATGATGACTTGCTGTTCCCAACCATAAATTACAGGTTGTTTCAATCTCTGGCCCGTAATTTAGCGTTGGTAAGCTTCGGCGCTGTTTTTTATGTTCTGTCTTTTCGTTGGGTCTGGGAATCTCCAAATTATAATTATAATCAGCCAACGAATTTAACAAACTTATTCGAGTCTCTGCCAATCATCGATTTGGGGATTCTCAGTGGCTTGGCAGTATTGCAATGGTTGTTTCTGCTGCGCCAAAGAAATAACCCTCCCCGCCGCGAAGTTATTTTCAGAACTGCTGTCACTAGTACATTTCTTGTCTTTATTACCCTAGTACCTTTTTGGCATCAAACTATCAGCCGGATTGATGAACTTGGCATTTTTATTTTCAATGTACTTCTAGCAACATTAGCCTGGGGACTAATTCAAGAAGGATTGAAATTAAGCAACAGAAGTTCCTTTTGGGGCGGTATGCTGTTAATTACACTGCAAATTATCAGTCGCGTGCAAGAGTATGACACCGACTTACTTTTCAGGTCACTGGTCTTTGTCTTGTGCGGTTCTGCCTTAATTAGCGCCGGACTCTGGTTTGAACGCCGCTTACCTGGTGGCTCTAGCTCTACGAGTAAAAAGTAGGGCAAAAAATTAAAGAATTCAGGAGTCAGAATTCAGAAGTCAGAAGTCAGAAGTCAGAAGTCAGAAGTCAGAAGTCAGAAGTCAGGAAAGGTTCACTTAAATTTTAGATTTTTTCTTCAATCCGAAATTCCAAATCTAAAATTGAATGATTCCTAACTCCTAACTCCTAACTCCTAACTCCTAACTCCCAACTCCTAACTCCTAACTCCTAACTGAAAATCTCTGTCCATCAAAGTTTTTAAAGTTTCTCTGCGTCAGTCCTAATCTCGTTACTTTTTATCTCCTCAAGACCTCTGCTTTTTAGGACTACGCTCATGACTAATACCTCTTCTGAATCTAAAAATAAAGTTTTGTCTCCCGAAGCCGAATTTTCCAGCAAGGTGACTTTTCGGGATTACTTGATTGCTACTGAACAAAAATCGAATAAGCCCTTACCTTTTTGGCGGTTAATAGCTCCCCTGGCGCTGCAAACAGGACTAATTATGGCAGTTCCAGCCCAAGCGCTTTATACAGATGTGACAGGCAAGACGGTGATTTTGCAAACCGTACCTGTAGACCCTAGCAATGTCCTAGAAGGTAACACCTTAGCATTAGATTACAACATATCCCGTACCTCAACTTTAAGTAGGCTGTCTGGTTGGCAAACATTAGTTAGCAAAGGTCGTGGAAGTGGCAGAAGATTGCCTGAAGGAACCAATATCTACGTGACTTTACAAGAGCAACTATCCTCTGGTCGCGGTGTTCCTAGAGCTTGGAGACCGTTACGAGTAAGTAGCGATCGCCCCACAACTCTTAGAGCCAACCAAGTAGCCTTAAAAGGTGTTTATCAAGATGGCTCTGTTAATTACGGCTTAGAAACATATTACATCAGAGAAAACCAACGGCAGCAGATTACCAACGACTTACAAGCCCAACGCGCCCGCAGAGGACAAGTACCACCCATTGTGGTGAAGGCGAAAGTAGATCCACAGGGTAAAGCAGTACCAGTTAGTATGTGGGTGCGCGATCGCAACTATCGCTTTTAAGCTGCTAGGCAAATAAACATTCCATGTTTATACGCAAAGTTGATCTCCAAAATTCTGAGCGCCGCAAGTCCGCGCTCAGAATTTTCTGTTTGGAATTAGATCCCGCTAGAAAATTATCGAGCAATGTAATATACTTGTAGTAACAGCGTCGCGCAATCAATTACCTAGATTGTCACCCCATCTCCCTGAGTAGAAGGTGAGTCATGTTTACTCATGTATTTTTATATAATACATAATGGATAATCTTTCGGCGGGAAGGGAGTAATTGTGAATGTTATTAAGTGTGTGAAAACCCAGGATTTACAAGGCTAAAGTCAGTTTTAGTTGACCTCATAACCTTAGTTTGAAGTAACAAAATGGCAACGTTACATACTCCACACTTCCAATTAAATTCTATAATACCCACCTCATATACCCATAGCCTGGTCTTCATCGACACGGCAGTTGAAGACTATCAAAGTTTAGTCAACGGTGTTATCCCCCACACAGAAGTATTCGTTATTGACCCGACACACAACGGTGTTGAGCAAATTACGGAGATTTTGGCAACTCGCGCTAACCAAAACCTCAGCAGCATTCATCTTGTTTGTCATGGTGCCCCTGGTAGCTTGCAACTGGGTAACACTCACTTAGGACTCGATACCCTCGAATACCATAGCCAGCAACTCCAACAATGGCAGAAGATATTTTCGCCCTCACCCAAAAGTGATAACTCCTGCAACTTACTCATCTATGGTTGCAATGTAGCTTCTGGTGATGTGGGGGCAGAATTTCTTGCCAAACTGCACCAACTGACGGGAGCGAATATTGCTGCTTCTAGTCAGTTGATCGGCAGTGCAGCATTAGGCGGTAACTGGGAGTTGTCAGGTAGCACCACTGATATGGAAGTAAACCTTGCATTTACAGAAACGGCGCGGAAAGCTTACGCAGGAGTACTAGGAACATTTACGGTAAATAATACCGGGGATGCAGATGATGGCGATCGCAACAACGGCATCACTACACTGCGGGAAGCAATTAACTTAGCCAATGCTACTGCTGGAAATGATACTATTACCTTCGGCGGAGTGTTCACTAAGGGCGCCCCAGATACCATTACCCTCACCTCTGGGCAACTGAGAATTACTGACGATGTTACCATTTTGGGGACTGGGACATCTAATCTTACCGTGCGTGGGAAGAATGTCCCTACAATATTCGAGATATCAGGACTAGCGACAGATGTCACCATTGATGGCTTGGCGATCGCTAGGGGCGATATTAAGGTCAATACATATTCCATCCTCAGTCTCACTAACAGCAACGTGTCTGGCAATAGAAAGAAAAGGGGTATCTCTAACAACGGTATCCTCAGTCTTACTAACACCAGCGTCTTTGGCAATACTGGAGGCGGTATATATAACGGTAATGGTGGTATCCTCAGACTAACGGAAAGTAGTGTTTATGGCAATACAGGCGGAAGCGGCATTTTTAATGATTCTGATTCTATTTCTCTCGGCCTAATTAACAGCAGTGTTTCTGGCAATACGACCAACTTGAGTGGGGGTGGCATCTATAATAATGCACAGAATTTCAGACTAATTAATAGCACTGTCTCTGGCAATAGGGCAAAGTTGAGTGGAGGTGGCATTTTTAACGGAACGCCGGAATTTGGTGATTATGGCGGATCAGCTACTCTAATTAACAGCACCATCTCTGGCAATACGACAAACTTGAGTGGCGGTGGTATATACAATGACACAGGCAACTCTGATCGAGGGGGCAACTACGCAGACAATCAACTTACTCTAATCAGCACCACAATTAATAACAACACTGCTGACTCCGATGGTGATGGTAATGGCAATGGTGGGGGTCTTTTTAATAACTATAATGAGGTTGATAGTAATGTCAAAGTTAGTAACACTATCATCGCAGCCAACTTCGACAACTCCACCTCCGGTGATCTATACCCTGATGTGGTTGGTAGCCTGATTGACTCCGGCAATAACCTGATTGGCAATAATACTGACACCGCCAACTTTACCACCAGCAGCCTCGTCGGCACAAGTGCTAACCCCATTGACCCCAAACTCGGACTGCTGCAAAATAACGGTGGTGCAACCTTAACTCATGCCTTACTTCCAGGTAGTCCCGCCATTAACGCTGGCAAGAATTCCTTAGTTCCTACGGGTTTCACCACCGACCAACGCGGTGCTGGATTTAACCGGATATTTGACGGTGTTGTTGATATTGGTGCTTATGAAGTTCAACCCCCCCCAACTAAACCAGCTAATACTGACACAGTGGTGACTAATACCAACGATTCTGGGGCAGGGTCATTGCGACAAGCTATCCTCAATGCCAATGCTACTGTTGGAGCAGATACGATTACCTTTGCGGGTGTGTTCACCGATTCCACCCCAGATATCATCACCCTCACCTCTGGAAAATTGACGATTACCAATGATCTGAAGATTTTGGGGACTGGGGTATCTAAGCTCACCATTAGCGGTAATGTCTCAGGCGTGTTTGAGATATCGCGCACAGGCACAGATGCAACTATTGATGGCTTAAAGATTGCTAATAGTTATGGGCCCTTGGGCAGTATTTTGATTGATACCAATGCCAGCCTTAGCCTGACAAACAGCACTGTCTCTAATAATTACGGCGCTGTAGGCGGCATCTTCAACAGAGGTACTCTCAGCCTGACTAATACTACGATCTCTGGTAATATAGGCTCATTATTAGGCGGGGGTATCCTTAACAAAGGCAACCTTAGCCTAACTAATAGCACTGTCTCTAATAATGGTGTATACCTCGGTTACAACCCTGCCTACGGCGGGGGCATATTCAACACAGGCAACCTCAGTATAACGGGAAGCACCGTCTCTAATAATAGTGCGATCAGCGAGGTTGATCATCGCTACGGTACTAATTTTTACCCATCTTACGGTGGGGGCATCTATAACTCTGGCACCGTTAAGCTGACCAATAGCACTGTCTCTGGTAGTAGAGCGCAAAGCGGTGGCGGTATTTTTAACTCTGGCACGGTTAACCTGACCAATAGCACGATCTCTGGCAATACTGCGTATATTGACGGCGGTGGCATTTCTAACTCCGGAACTCTCACCCTCAGCAACAGCACCATTACCAATAACAGCGCCGAAGGCTATTCCAACAGTAGTGATTATCTTCAGGGTGGTGGTGTTTTTAACAACTTAAAGGGGACTGCCATAGTTGGCAACACTATCATTGCAGGTAACACTGTAAGCAGGTTCAACAATACGTACAACAATGATGAATCCCCTATCTTTACCTTTGATGTTTTTGGCAATTTCACTGATGCCGGCAACAACCTGATTGGCGACAACACAGGTAGCACTAGTTTTACTACCAGCACCCTCGTTGGCACTAGCGCCAATCCCATTGACCCCAAACTCAGTCCCCTACAAAATAACGGTGGTGGAACCTTTACTCATGCATTAATTGGGGATAGTCCTGCCATCAATGCAGGTAGTAATACTCTGATTCCAGCAGGGATCACCACTGACCAACGCGGCGCTGGATTTGACAGAATATCTCAGGGTAAAGTTGATATTGGTGCATTAGAGTTCAACGGGCTGAATGGAACCAATGGCGCTGATAATCTAGTGGGCAAAAACTATTCTGACATAATTAACGCTAAAGGCGGGAACGATACCATCACCGGGAATCAAGACAACGATATCCTCACTGGTGGCGGTGGCAACGATAAATTTGTTTACAATTTAGGTGACGGTGTTGATACTATTACTGATTTTGGTGGACTAGGCAAAGGCTCAAATCCCTCGGCAGCAATCATTGCCGAATTGGATACTCTGAAATTCCAAGGTACTGGATTGACAGCCCAAAATTTGTTACTCACCCAGAATGGTAACAATCTGGAAATCACTTTTGAAGGGGTAGCTGATAACAAAATTATTCTGCAAAACTTTTCCCTGCAAAACCTAGATAACCTCTCCACCATCGGCAATATCCTATTTGATGGGCAAAACACCATTAGTAAAAGCTTTGATGTCTTCGATGCCAACTCTACCCAAAGCACCATCTCTAACAAAAACATAGTTACCTTTCTCAATGACCTCAACAACAATGTCAATGGCTTTGACAGCTCGGCCGATGTTATTAATGGTCAGGCGGGTGCTGACGGCATCGACGGCAAAAGTGGCAACGATCTTTTAAGGGGTGGTGCAGGTAATGATACCTTGACTGGCGGTGCTGGTGATGACATCCTTGTTGGTGGTGCAGATTCCGATACCTTGACTGGCGGTAGTGGTCGTGACCAGTTTATCTACCAAACCTTGAGTTATTATGTGGATGATACCATCACTGACTTTAATCAGAACGAGGATAAGTTAGTCCTTACTGAGGCGTTTAAGAATCTCCGCTACACAGGCAGCAATCCCGTCGGTGATGGCTACCTACAGTTTGTGCAATCGGGTACTTCTACACAAGTTAATTACTCTAACTATGGTATTGGTTCTTACTTTTACACCTTGGTGACTTTGAATAATTTCACGGCGACAAATCTGGTAGTTGGTAGTAACGTCCTCGTCTAGCGCGAGGAGTTAAACTGAGCGCTAACGGTGAAGTCCAGCAGTCGCACAGAATTAAAATAATTCGTTGCCTGAAACCCTTGTAGAGACGTAGCAGTGCTACGTCTCTACATTCCTTTTCACTCCTATATCTATTTGACCGTACATCATTTACCACTCAATCAATACAAGTTTACGAACCTGAGAATTGTTCCCTTGAGTGCGACGTGATAAGATAGCAGTTAGCAAAAACTTCCAAGACTGAGGAGAAAGTATAGACGGATCTATCATTGAAAAAAAACTCTTGATATTTCCCTGCTTGAGCGCTACTAAAATCCAATGGAGTTTCAGGTAATTTTTTATATCTTCAAAGACGGGAATCTTTGAGCGGTGTTGTTCATCCACCAAGACGTAAATCTTCTCCTTCATCAAAATATTTGTCGCCAACCGCCGAGACAAAGAAAACTTTTGATTATACGCACCAGTCCAGATAGTCCGGTAAGCAAGACACTGATTTAAGAAAATAGCATCGCCAAACTGAGCAATCCGAATCCAGGAATCGATGTCATCGCAGTTAGCATCAAGTGTGGAGTCCCAACCACCAGTTTGGAGGAAAGCATCACGCCGACAAGCTACTTGTACAGGCGTGCCAAAGGGTACAAGCTCTAAAAGCATACCGTAGTGAATATCAGCTTTTGGGATATAAAAAGCTAAACCGGGGCCAACTTGGGGAGTGCGAGAGAGTTCAACTTCATTGCCATCGACCTGAGCCGCTACACAAGAGCAGATTACAGCATCAGGACGAAGTGCGATCGCCTTTGCCATCTCTTCTACACAGTTGGGCGCTAAATAGTCATCATCATCTAAAAACTTAATCCAGTCGCCGCTAGCTTTGGCAACTCCAGCATTTACCGTTGCTGCATGACCAAGGTTCACTTCGTTACGATGGTAAACAACCTTGTCCCCTAAGCTTTTGAGATAAGTTTGGGTGTCATCAGATGAACAATCGTCAGCAACAACCACCTCGCACTCGATTGTTTGGTTACGAGCCGAATCAATTGCTCTTTGCAGCAAATTCAAGCGATTATAGGTACTGATGACGACGCTAAATTTCATAAATTTCTCCCAGTGGTACAGCATTCTGCAATATAGCTTTGATCTCTAGGCTGTTGTATCAGTAAAATTATCAATCTCCAAATAGGTAGACTGAAATAGGATTATCGATTTATGATTGATGATTGTGAGTTTTTTTTAAGCAGACAAAAAGACTATGAACGCTCAAGAGATTATCCGCTCCATTGAAGCGGAACACATAAAATCGAATTTGCCCGACATTTATGTGGGCGACACCGTAAAAGTGGGAGTAAAAATCAAGGAAGGCGAAAAATACCGCGTACAACCCTACGAGGGAGTAGTGATTGCCATGCGCAATGGTGGTATCAACGAAACTATTACAGTCCGTAAGGTTTTCCAAGGTGTGGGCGTTGAGCGAGTATTTCTGTTGCATTCTCCCCGGATTGACAGCATCAAAGTATTACGTCGTGGTAAGGTACGCCGTGCTAAACTGTACTATCTCCGCGATCGCGTAGGTAAGGCAACCCGGATCAAGCAACGGTTTGACCGCCCTTTGTGATTCATCCTTCAATCATTTATACAAGATATGCCGAAAACCCTTGAGGAACAGCAACGTAGTTGCGTATTCCGTACTTCAGGCTGGGTGATGAAGGCTAATTGAGTCCTAAAGGACTCAACCATGTTAGGATGGTTTAATCAGTACAAGATTTAAAAACCTACCCCCGGACTGGGGGAAAGTCTACGCCTGAAAAACCTTGAGGAGATATCACTACGCCCTACCGGGCAAACGTGGTGAGCCTGGGAACCTGTTTATACAGGATATTAAGACTGTGAGGTCTTAAGAATCTCCTCATCCTAGTGGTCGGAGAGTGTCAAGGGAGAAATCTCTTTTCTTCAAGCGGCATCTGCCGCTGACTTGTTTCCCAGACAAAATTGAGGTATGATATAGATCGCATATTGCGTTAAACTGAAATTTAGTTCAGCGCAATCACTGAATCAAAAACAGCTTGTGCGCTCTTAGTTCAGTTGGTAGAACGCAGGTCTCCAAAACCTGATGTCGGGGGTTCAAGTCCTCCAGGGCGCGCTCAAGAGCAAAAAACAAAGCCCGAAATAATTACGCAGCTGCTAACATAGCAGTTAGCGCTAATATTTCGGGTAAATTTATTGAGTTTGCAGTTGTTTTGCTTCCAGTAAGTGAAATAGAGTCGAAACGGCAAATCTGGACGAACAAATTTTAGATTTGAAATTTTAGGTTTTGGATTGACAAAAAATCTAAAAATGGACAACCCAAAATCCAAAGTTGAATGCCTTTGCCTTAAAGCATGGGGTGAATCTAAAATCCTAAATCCAAAATTGAGTGACAAAGGGGGATAAACGGTCGTGGCCAAAAAAAGTGAAGCAGAATTGCCAGAAACCACAAATGGGTTTAGCTTTGGCAACTTCATCCAGGGAATTAAAGAAGAACTTGAAAAAGTAGTTTGGCCCAGTCGCCAACAAATAGTGAGCGAATCCGCTGCTGTGTTGTTAATGGTGGCGCTCTCCGCATCTTTGATATACTTGGTCGATGGATTGTTTGCTTGGGCAGCTAAACAGGTGTTCTGATGACTTTCGCAACAGACGAACCGCGCAACTCAATCTTGCAGTCGGAGGAAACAGCAGAAACAGCAGAAACAGCGTCAAAAGAAGCACGCTGGTATGCAGTGCAAGTAGCCTCAGGCTGTGAAAAGCGGGTAAAAACTAACTTAGAGCAACGCATTCAAACTTTTGATGTCGCTGACAAAATTGTGCAGGTAGAAATTCCGCAAACGCCATCGGTGAAAATCCGCAAAGATGGTAGTCGCCAGCATACAGAAGAAAAAGTTTTCCCTGGCTATGTGCTGGTGCGGATGATGATGGACGATGATACCTGGCAGGTGGTACGCAACACCTCTCATGTAATCAACTTTGTCGGTTCAGAACAAAAACGTGGTAGCAGTAAGGGTCGAGGTCATGTCAACCCCATACCACTAAGTTCTTCAGAAGTTGAACGTATATTCAAACAAACCAGCGAACAAGAAGCTGTTGTCAAAATTGACATGGCTACTGGTGATAAGATAATGGTGCTTTCTGGCCCATTTAAAGACTTTGAAGGTGAGGTGATTGAAGTCTCCCCAGAACGGAGTAAACTTAAAGCCTTGCTCTCGATTTTCGGCAGGGATACACCAGTAGAATTGGAATTTAATCAGGTAGAGAAACAGAGCTAAATACAAATGGCGAAGAAAGTAGTGGCGGTCATTAAACTGGCCTTGAATGCTGGAAAAGCCAACCCAGCACCGCCAGTTGGGCCCGCCTTGGGTCAACATGGTGTCAACATCATGATGTTTTGTAAAGAGTACAACGCCAAAACAGCAGACCAAGCTGGAATGGTGATACCTGTAGAAATTTCGGTTTTTGAAGACCGGAGTTTTACATTTGTACTCAAGACGCCACCCGCATCAGTGCTGATTCGGAAGGCGGCGAAAGTTGAAAAAGGCTCCAATGAACCCAACAAAAAGAAGGTTGGGTCAATTACTAAAGCACAATTGCAAGAAATAGCCCAAACGAAACTCCCCGACCTTAATGCCAACGACATCGACGCGGCAATGAAGATTGTGGCAGGAACAGCTAAAAATATGGGCATAACAGTCACAGACTAAAAAAGTTATGAGTTATGAGTTATGAGTTATGAGTTTTTAATTAGTAACTCGTCATTCCCCACTCCTAACTTCCTACTCCAAAATCTAAAATCCAAAATTGTATCGGGGGAGAGGCGAAGCTTCGGAATTACCCCAGGAGAATAAAATGCCAAAAATATCGCGTCGTTTGCAGGGACTGCAAGCAAAAGTAGAAGATAAGGACTATCATCCCCTAGAGGCTTTAGCCCTTCTCAAAGACACAGCAACAGCTAAATTTACCGAAGCGGCGGAAGCGCATATCCGGTTGGGAATTGACCCCAAGTATACAGACCAACAGTTGCGGACAACGGTAGCACTGCCCAAAGGTACAGGACAAATCGTCCGGGTGGCGGTGATAGCCAGAGGCGAAAAGGTAAACGAAGCCAGCAACGCTGGTGCTGATATAGTAGGTTCAGAAGAACTGATTGACGAAATCCAGAAAGGTAGAATGGATTTTGACAAGCTGATTGCCACACCAGATGTGATGCCACAAGTGGCAAAGCTGGGTAAGTTGCTTGGGCCGCGTGGTTTAATGCCATCGCCCAAGGGTGGAACTGTAACATTTGATTTAGGAAGTGCGATCGCAGAATTCAAAGCTGGTAAATTAGAATTCCGAGCTGACCGAACTGGTATTGTCCATGTTATGTTTGGTAAGGCAACCTTCTCGCCTGAAGATTTGTTAGTCAACCTGAAGGCATTGCAGGAGACGATTGACCGTAATCGTCCTTCGGGAGCTAAAGGTCGTTATTGGCGCACATTTTATGTGTCAGCCACAATGGGGCCATCGATTAAAATTGATATCAGCGCTCTACGAGATTTAAAACTGAGCGAAGCAAGTTAATAAGAGTTATGAGTTATAAGTTAGGAGTTAAGAATAAAACTTCTAACTCCTAACTACTCACTCCTAACTTTAAATTAAAAGAGTTATGAGTTATAAGTTAGGAGTTAAGAATAAAACTTCTAACTCCTAACTACTCACTCCTAACTTTAAATTAAATAGGCAAAGCCGGAGACAGCAGGTGCTAATAGCTCAAATACCCTGCCGAGGTTAAAACTCTAATTGTCAGAATTACCGCCTACAAAGGTGTGATAACTATGGCATCGGGAGTTTTAATACTCAACCCCGGCTAAATTAGCTGGGGTTTGTTGTTTGGGTTCAGGTTTAGAAAAAACGCACAAGTAGGGCACTTCACCGATTATTTTAAGGAGGTGAGATTGGAATGGGTAGAACACTAGAAAATAAAAAAGAGATAGTAGCTGACCTCAAAGAAACTTTGAGTGAGTCAACTCTGGCACTGGTAATTGACTATCAGGGGCTAACAGTTTCGGAAATCACAGACTTACGGCGGCGGCTGCGTCCCAGTGGCACTGTTTGTAAGGTGACAAAGAACACCCTAATGGGCATTGCCATTAAAGATGATGCAAAATGGGAGCCTTTGTCGGAATTGCTCAATGGTTCTTCCGCTTTTTTGCTGGTAAAAGAAGATTTTTCATCGGCAATTAAGGCGTACCAAGAATTCCAAAAAGTTACCAAGAAGACAGAACTTCGTGGTGGTGTACTGGAAGGTCGTCTACTTAAAGAACCGGATGTCAAGGTACTGGGAGATTTGCCATCTAAGGAACAACTCATCGCCCAAATTGCTGGAGCTATCAACGCCTTAGCTACCAAGATTGCTGTGGGTATCAACGAAGTTCCTGGTTCACTGGCTCGTGCTTTGCAGGCTGTGGCCGACCAAGAGCAAAGTGGTGGTAGCACCAAAACCTCTGCTGTCGAAGATAGCAGCAGCGAAAGCACTGCTGAAGCTGATAGCAGCACAGAAACTGCTGCTGAATAGACTTGGTGTTCATCAGTCAAAAGTCAAAAGCTAATGACTAATGACTAATGACAAATAAATAATCAAAATTACAGGAGTTATATCAATGTCTGCTGCAACCGATCAAATTTTAGAACAACTAAAAACCCTTTCTTTGCTGGAAGCTTCTGAGTTAGTCAAGCAAATTGAAGAAGCTTTTGGCGTAAGTGCTGCTGCACCCGTTGGTGGTATGATGATGATGGCTGGTGCGGCGGCGGCTCCGGCTGAAGAAGCCGTTGAGCAAACTGAGTTTGAAGTGATTCTCGAATCAGTTCCAGCTGATAAGAAGATTGCCGTGCTGAAGATTGTCCGGGAATTGACCGGTTTGGGTCTGAAAGAAGCTAAAGACTTGGTAGAAGCTGCGCCCAAGGCAGTTAAAGAAGGTATTGCTAAGGATGCTGCTGAAGATGCTAAGAAGCGCATCGAAGAAGCTGGTGGTAAGGTGATTATTAAGTAGTCACAATTACATTAGTACTTTTTTATTACAGCTATTTTCAGGTAAATAGACCACCCGGTACGGGCACAGCAATGCTCATACGTGTCAACTTAAGCCTTGGCGAATGGAATTCGCGGCTATACAGGCAAAGCGGACTAAGGTCAAATCAGGGTTTTGAAACCCACGGGGGTCGGTTTTGTTTGTGTAGACGCGGTTTATAACCCAATACAGTTCAGATAAGACTAAAACCCTTGTCCAGTGGACAGTGTAGAGACGTTGCAATGCAACGTCTCTACGGGCCTATGGTTCTCCAGAAAATCCTTAACCCAAGCGTATTGGTTTAGGTTTTTAATATTTGTAGGTTGGGTTGAGCTTTTGCGTTACCCAACAAACCCCGCTCTTCCGTTCGGTTTTGTTCCTCAAACGCCACGTGCTACCCTGCGGGAACGCTAAAAGCGAACAAGTCTCTTAACCGCAAGGGCGCAGTGGCTCCCCAACCTACACATTTTTTATTTTTTTGCCAAAACCTGCGCAGTATTAGCCTCTCACCTACCCTTTTAATTTTTAATTTTGCCTTGCGGTACTAGCCACCACTCTACAACGGCGAAAGTTCCTTACTCAACATTGGCTATTGCACTGTTTTTGACATCATAATTATTTTGGAGTTATAACAAAACCCACACTGATCATAGAACGCTGAGGCTGGACTATCCCGTGCTGTCAATAGATAAATCTTATTGACATTTTGACTCACTAAATTTTGGGAAAGTACATCCATAATTTTCGTGCCAATTCCGCTTCGTTGCCTAGTGGAATCAATACACATTTCCTTCAGGTAAAAGCTTTTACCTTGAAACCATATTTCAATATAACCAATAGCAAAACCGACAATTCTATCCTCTAAGATTGCAACAATACTATGTGAGTAAGGCATATTATAAAAATCTTTCAATCTGTTCAAAGCTGATTCAATCTCCCAGTTTTCATTCCAAGGAGGATTACGAAAAACTGAAACAAACAAGTCCGCGCATTCTTTCAGGTGTTGATGTTCAATAGGTTGTTGTCACAACTTTCCAAAGCTACCCTCTGAGATACCCTATTTTTGTAGTGTACCCTAAAGACAGCAACCGCCTGCCTGGTGGTTCTACAAATGCATACATGATTGTTGACATGAGTACAAATGGTATTTATTTAAACAACAACTCTCTCACTCCAGGTATGCAATATCGCCTCATGAACGCTGATTCAGTGAGATTCGGTCAAGATAACCTAGTCAACTTCACGGTATATGTCGTATAGCAAAAAGCTGATTTTGTATGAATATTCTCTGCGTACCTCTGCGCTCCTTTGCGTTTAAATTCTAAAATTCGTTTATTCACAAAGGACAAATGAGCAATCTATTTCGGGAATTCCTGCAAAAAGTAGGCAGTGGAAACCACACAGCCGAGAATTTAACTCGTATTGAAGCAGCCACCGCGACCAAAATGATGCTCCTAGCTGAAGCGACACCAGCCCAAATCGGAGCGTTTTTGATTGCTCATCGAATCAAGCGGCCCACGGGTGAAGAGTTAGCCGGAATGTTAGATGCATATCATGAACTGGGGCCAAAACTGCAACCAATAGCCTCTGAGCGACCAGCGATCGCTCTTGGCATCCCCTATGATGGCAGAAGCCGCACAGCACCAATTAGTCCCGTAACCGCTTTACTACTCGCCGCAGTGGGACAACCAGTGATCATGCACGGAGGCGATCGCCTACCAACAAAGTACGGCTTACCCCTGATAGATATTTGGCAAGGTTTAGGAGTCCATTGGACTAACCTACCACTAGCAAAAACCCAGCAGGTATTTGAGCAAACGGGAATCGGCTTTATTTATCTACCTCAGCATTTTCCCTTAACTAAAAGTATTTGGGAATACCGCGATCAACTCGGCAAACGTCCGCCCTTAGCGACAATGGAGCTAATTTGGTGTCCTTATGCTGGGGATGCTCATGTAATTGCTGGGTTTGTCCATCCGCCGACAGAAGGAATGTTTCAGATAGCTTTAGGGCTGCGAGGAGTCACAAAATTTACATTAGTGAAAGGATTGGAAGGTAGTTGTGACTTACCGCGCGATCGCACTGCAATCATCAGCTTATCTTCATCTGTAGCATCCCAAGAGGTAGAACGATTACACCTCGTACCGCGTGATTACGGCTTTACTACCAAGAACGTACCCCTTGGAACTACTGAAGAACTGGTGACGAATATTCAAGAGGTTTTGGCAGGTAAACCAAGTGAATTGATGCAAACAGCCTTGTGGAATGGCGGATTTTATCTATGGCGGAGTGGTATTTGTCCAGATATGTTAGAGGGTTTAGCTAAGGCAGAAGAATTATTAACCAATGGTGTGGTAAAAGCTAAACTCCAAGAACTCAGCCAGTTAGCGTGTTGATCCATAGGACTTACGCATTCTTCTCTACCAGACGCTTTTTGGTAATTTTTGCATAAGTCCTGATCTAAATAAACGAACCACAGAGTCGCAGAGAACACAGAGACAACAGAAATAGAGAGGTTTTTCGTCAGTTTTGGGATATTTTTTCTTTGAAGGTCTGTAATTCGTAATTAATTACGAATTATTTCGTCCCCGACTTCTCTAAAATAGATTTTTCTTGCAACCAATCCTGACCTACTTGGATACTGATATCTGAGCCAAGATTGCCAGTACTTTCCACGCGGACTTCGCCAAATCCCAAAGTGTTGCGAATTGATTCGGCACTGTCACCATCTCCTTGTTGGGCGACAATGTGAGTTACCTCTAGAGGTTCACCCCATGCTTTGGCCACATAGATGTTGCGATATCCAGATTTTTCCAAAGCTCTAATTAATGGTCGGAGGTTAGAGCGATCGCCACCTGTACTATCTTGAATTGCTACACGCAAAGAGCTTGGGTCAGTTGTAGTTGCAAGCTGTTCCTGTTCTGACTCCAAACCAAAGTGTTGGCTCATTAGTTTCGCAATACCATCTTTATTAGGCAACCAATAGCTAGCATCATACTCACTCTTCTCGCTAAAGCGACCTGGCAGCATTAACATTTGCATATTAGAGCGATTTGTCCGCACTCCAAAACCCATCAACGCCACTAACTCTTCAACAGTCAAGTTAGTATCAATGTGGTCTTTCACTACATCCAGAACTTTAGGCAATTGAGCAACAGTAGCTGGATTGAGTGTTTGATCCATCAAAGCACGCATAACCATTTGCTGGCGCTGAATTCGACCAATATCACCCAGTTCATCATGGCGAAACCGCAGCAATTGCAGTGTTTGATCGCCGTTGAGATGCTGCTTACCCGCCTTTAAATTGATGTACAAATGCTGAGAATCATCTTGGTATTTCATATCTTTGGGGACGTAAACTGTTACCCCACCTAAAGCATCAATCAGCTTACCAACTCCCAAAACATTAATTCGGACATAGCGATCAATTCCCGCCCCACCTAAGAGATTACTAACGGTTTTGGCAGTTAAAGCTGGCCCACCCTCCATATTGGCAGAATTAATTTTTTTCACTCCATACCCTTCTATTTGTGTGCGGGTATCTCTGGGAATGGAGAGCATATTTATTTTTTTCGTCTCTGGATCAAATTTGACCAAGAGCATCACATCGGAAAGACCATCAAAGGAGTTTACTTGAGGTAGGTATCTCAGATTTTTAGTTTCTTCAGGAGGGTTTTGGATATCTGGCGGAAGTACGCTCATCCCCATCACCAAGAGATTCACCGGGCGAGTTAATTCTGAAAATCGCAGCACACCTCCAGAAATGCGATCGCTATCAAAGACCGCCTCTTCTTGTGGACTTAACTGGGCTTGTTGCAAAGGCGTACTGGTCAAAGACACCGCCAAAAGCGCTCCCGCAGTTGCTGACACCATCGCAATACCGCTCATACCTACCCAAAACCACAGCCAACGTCCTGATTTCGAGTTCTGGGAAATTTTTGTATTGAGCTTTGAGGCTTTTCCCGACTGGTTTTCTTCCGCCGAACTTCTTTGAATGGTCACAGACTTCCTCACACTTACTCACTAATCAAATTCGGTAAATTTGCAGACTAAAAACATCCAAACAAATCAACCCATAATAGCTAACTCTTAATTATCAGTGCTAACATTTTTAATGTAGTGTCAACCACAACACTTATAGCAGCATTTTTTCTTCTTTTGGGCCAATCTAGAGATGTTTTACTGAAGTATGGCAATAATAAACTGGATTTGACTAGATATATAGATAAATAAACCGTAATTTTCTCCAAAATAAGTAAAAATACGGGGAAATTCTCCCCCGAAAAAACTAAGATAAATACTTACCAAGCACTCGTTCTGCTAAATTACTAAACCCTGGTAAACGCCCAGATTTGCCCTGCATTAGGCGCAAAATCAACCAGACACTCACTAAAAAGTAACCCGATGTGAGAAAGCTATTCAGGATAAATAGACGTAGTGGAAAAAAATCTGAAGTTGCTGCTCCGGTAGCGAATAAAAGATATCCCAACAGCCAAGTAAGTGCCAAAGTAATAGACAGACGACTAACAGCAAGTTGTTCCCGACTACCCTGGCCCCCATAGAGAGTCCACAAGGACGGAAAAAAACCGATAATCGGAACTAAATATAAAAGCAACTGTGTTTTGGGCATTGGGCATTGAACATCGGGCATTAGAAAAACACTTTCTTTATCCCCTTGTTCTCCCCCATCTCCCTCATCTCCCTCATCTCCCCCATCTCCCTCATCTCCCCACTCCCCACTCCCCACTCCCCACTCCCCATTCTCAATCGATTCCAAATTCTCCATAGGGGCTAGTCTAACTCCTGAACTAGAAGGATGAATAAGACTCATATAGTTAGAGATAATAAACTGTAAAGAAAGATTTAACTTAGTTCTATTCCGCAATCAGCTCAAAATGCAGACACGCAAGCTACTCGACTGGTGGCAAACATTCACTCCAATAGTGCGAATCGGGGCGATCGCTCTATTCGTGCCGTTGCTAGTTCTAAATGGTTGGGCACTTTCGGTATTTTTTAATTATTTCCATTCTCTCATAGTCATTTTAGTCGGAGCCTCAGTGCTAGCATTTCTGCTCAACTACCCCGTGAGTTGGATGGAGCATCATGGTGCTAAACGCGAGCAAGTCGCTATCTTAGTATTTCTCTTAGCTTTATCGATTTTATTGGCGTTGGGTGTTACACTTTTTCCCCTGGCCCTTACCCAAGCTCAACAACTGGTGGCTCGTTTGCCGGAGTTAATCGACTCTGGACGCTCTCAGTTAATGATATTAAACGAAAAAGCTGAGATTTTTGGCTTACCGATTAACCTCGATGCTCTGGTAGTGCAAATCAACGATCGCGTTAAAGGACAATTGCAAGCGATCGCTGGACAAGTTTTAAATCTGGCTGTACTCACAGTCACTAGTCTGCTAGATATTTTGTTGACGATGGTTTTGACTTTCTATCTTTTACAGCATGGGGGTGAACTCTGGGAAAGTTTAGTGGAATGGCTACCTGATAAATTTCGCGATCCTTTCTCCAAAACAGTCCGCCTCAGCTTCCAAAATTTCTTTATCACCCAGTTGATTTTATCTACCTGTATGGCCTCAGCCCTGATTCCTACCTTTTTGTGGCTGAAAGTACCATTTGGGCTGCTATTCGGCTTAACTATTGGCCTCATGGCTCTCGTCCCCTTTGGCGGTTCTGTGGGCATCACCCTAACTACACTATTGGTAGCGTTGCAGGATTTCTCAATGGGTGTGAGAGTCTTGATCGCAGCAGTAATTGTCCAGCAAATTCTCGAAAACTTAATTGCACCGCGAATTTTAGGCAGCTTTACGGGTTTAAATCCAGTTTGGATTTTAATTTCGGTGTTGACGGGGGCAAGAATTGGCGGGCTGTTAGGTGTAATTGTGGCAGTACCTACTGCTGTTGTGATTAAGACGGCTTTAAGCGCCTTGCGTCCAGGGAGCCTAAGCAGCGAGACAAACGACAGCACAACTGAGGAGACAACTGCACCCGTTGCAGTAAACGAGTCCCCAAAATCTGATGCCAACAACACATTGAGTATTTCAGAAGCAACATTACCCTAGTACCGCTTTGCGTAATTCGTAATGTCATTTGTCATTTGTAAGGGTTTTAAGCTTATTTACGTTTCGTAACATATTTGAGCTTTTTCGCACCAACGTACTTACTAGAGTTCAAAATTCAAAATCAAAAAATTTGGAGTTTTTTACTGTGGGTCAATGATGGAACCCATAAACAAAACGTTTCCCGTCTGATTATCCCTAATAGCAAAGAAGAAAGGACGGTCAACAATCATTCGGAATGGTTCTGGTTCCTGTCTCAAAGATGTTGTTACTATTCCCACTGAAGTAGCCGCAGCCGCTTCAGTGCCTTCTTCGTTCACTTCGACAAAAGTTTTATGCTTAACTTCGCTAATGGCAAAATTTTTACCCATGCGTGAAAAATTGGCTTTGTTGCTGAAAGCCTCCTCCATCCCTAAAGTTTTTAAGGCGTCGTTGAGTGTAATGTCATACTCTGTTTTAAAGCGGGGTAAACGAATAAACCCTTTTTGTTTGTTGAACTGAGTCATCCATTTTTCCCAGTTCTTAATACTCAAATTTTGATAGAAGGCATTGAGGTTAGAGTTCTGTTTGGGCAGGAATATATAAAAACTGAATTTACCATCTTTGCCGTAAGGTAAACTAACTGCCTGAAATTGGTTACTTTCATAGTATCTATAGTCACCATTTTGTGACATCATCGGGTGCTGTTTTTGCCTGCCAGATGTGATGTAAAAGGGGTATGGAGCGGTTTGATTTTTGTCAAATTCGTTACTCCATTTTCCCTTAAAATATATGGCATTAATCAGAAACAACACTTGATTTGGTTCAATTTTTTCAACTATTTTATTGATTTTGCCGCTAGTATTTTCTTTGACCCAGTTATTGATAATACTAGGTGCGGCGGCATCTTGAAAGTTTAAGTTGCTAACCTTGGCTTTATAGAAATACTGTATTCTCTGGAGGAAGTCTGGCTCAAAGCTAACATCTCGATTTGCCCAAAGTGAGTTAGCAATATTCAGTTGCACTTTCCGATCAGAATTATCTAAAAGCTGCTTTAATGTCGCCGCGTAAGAAGAGTTGATTTCTGGTAGATTTATCCCCTGTAATTCTAGGGTTTTTGCCATTGCTTGTTGAGTCGAGCCGCTAGCGCCGTTGTAGGTCATAGCTAGAGCGATCGCCACACTCGAAGGTGAGATAAAAATATTATTCTCACCCCGATCATTTTTCAGAACTTCTGAAAAGAGTTTGAAGCCAAACTTATTGCTAGACTCAACGATTTTTGCATCAATCTTGAGTGTTTTTTTTTGCAATGGAGTTTCTGGCTGAGGTAAACTAGATTGGGCAAGGGCGCTTTTATTACTATCGACTTGAGAACACCCTAATACACTGAATAGAACAACACTTGCAGCTGCCAGAGCATAACGTCTGCCTAGACTCACACCATAACGTCTTTGCAGGAAATTTTCTTTCGCATCACTCAATTTATGTCGATTCATTATACCACCTCACTTGGCAAAGATTCCCGATCTGTGCTTAGGGTTGACCCAGATACTGTGTCAATGATTAACTATTGCATTTGCTCCAATAGAAAAATGGACTGTTACAGTTTTTGTAACAGCAAATTAGTCGCTCAGAGGAATTAAACACAACTTGTGAGACTTGCTAATTCCTAATTAAGGGGGCAATACAGAAGATTTCTGGAAAATTTTGGTTTTTAAGAATTTTCTGATTTATGTATGAGGGTATTGTAGACTACGTAATCACAAAATAACCACTTCTGTTGGATTTTTATAGATAAAATATCGCGATCGCTCGTACCCCTGCGGGAAGCCGCTACGCCTCTATCTATGTATGGAATACACTCTGTTTTGGAAGAGAGGCTTTGAATCCTACTGGCCCAGGAGTTACGCAAAATCATGAAAAAACGAACCGCAAACGCGAGTGCGTCTCCCCCTGGGAGAAGGACGCAAAGGACGAAATATGCGTTACCCAGAACCCTTGTAGAGACGTAGCAGTGCTACGTCTCTACATTATTTTTGACTCCTATGTCTAATATAGAAGTTTTCTGGAGATACACATCTGTGCTACCCTCTTTCAATTGATAGGTACACTCCACCAAGCTAAACTATAAGGCTGAGTCGCTTCATTGAGTTTTTGACGAAACTGGACGCGAATTTTGTAATTGCCACTGGCAGCAACAGGGCAGAAAATATGTTCTACACTGTCGATTTGGCTGATTGAGGAGCAAACAGCGCTAGCATCTGAACTTTGAGCATCAGCTTTTACCAAGTAGAGGTCGAGATTATTTAAGCCGCGATCGCGAAAATTTTCGCCCACGTCATATTGCTGGTTTTTATTTTTATCGTTGAGTTCCACCAATCGATTCCAACTCAGGGTGAGAGCAACAAAACTTCCCTGCTTTAACGGTTTTGCTAAAATATAGTCAACAGATGCTCCAACATCAACTGTGCCATAATCCCAACCAATAGCCGGTACCGCAGCTGATGGCTGCCATTGACCAGCAATAAATTGCTGATAAGAGCGAAATGCGTTCAAATGTCCCGCTCCCATTTGAGCATCCAAGGGAATCTTTGGATCTTTATAAGCATCAGAATCTAACCAGTTTTGATTTTGTTTATCAATTAGCGTCCGGGTCATTCCCAACCGTAAGCCATCGCCGCTATCTAGGATTTTGTCTGCTGAATTCAGCAATACAGCTTTCATTACTTGATGACGCCGAGCATCGATACTCCAGTGGGGTTGTTTTGTTCGCATTTGTCGGTCAGCAAGTTCTTGCAACACAGCAACAGTAGCTGTAACTTGAGGCGCTGCAAAACTCGTACCTGTAACCTTGTTCAATTTGCCATCTGGATTGAGCAAAGTAATGTTATTCCCAGGAGCAACTAAACTGATAGCGCGACGCCCATCCAGATCAAATTCCCTTCCAGCTAGTCTTCCACTCACACCTTGGTTAACACCCGCCAGATTAGCCACGTCTACTTTGTTAAAAACTCCCCCTCGGCGGGATGAAAAAGCGACGTTAACTCCGTTAAAATTATCTGTAGGAATGGGAATACCGCCCTTACCCTGGTTGCCTGCGATCGCATACAAAACATCATGAACGCGACTAGACCAGTCAACACATAAAGTTAGTAAAGCGTTGCCGTCTAAAATAGCCTCCGGTCTAGGATCGCGGCTCAATGGTTCACCAAAGCTAAAGTTAATGGCACGGACATCGCCACCATTTTGTAGTGCTATGTGTTGTGCCGATAAGCACTCTTCTGGCTGACCCATGTTTTTAGTGGAACCCACCGCCGATGAATACAGTCGCGCTCCGGGAGCAACCCCTGGCAAAGCTTTATCTTGACTCACCATTACACCAGCCACATTGTAGGCGTGAGGGTCAACACCGCTATTAGACTTAGCTGGGCCATTCCGTAAGAACACTGCTGCCAAAGATATGGCACGATTTTTAGACACCGCCTTATCCCACCCAAACATTCCCGGTCGGCCAATTTCCACCTGACCAATAGCAATCTTACGACCGATTAAATTATAAGGAGGTTGGTGTAGCTTCAGAGCATCAATGCCGTTAGTTCCCAGTCCAGATTCTAAAGCTGAAGCAATTACCGGCGCACTTAGACAAGAAGCACTTAATCCCCAAATTATCCAAGTTAGTTTTTTAGTCATTTGTCATTTGTCATTTGTCATTCAATTTTAGATTTGGAATTTGGGATTTGGGATTGAAGCAAAAATCTCAAATCTGTGTTTGGGCAAAATCTAAAATCCAAAAATTATGAGTCTTGCTCAATGTTTTGTTACAATACTTACAGACGAGGACGCTTAAAAACCCACTAGCCATGACCCAAAACCTATCTCAAAAGCCCATTGTCATTTCTCCATCTATCCTATCAGCCGATTTTAGTCGTCTAGGTGACGAAATTCGCGCCGTGGACGCAGCTGGAGCGGATTGGATTCATGTTGATGTCATGGACGGTCGTTTTGTACCTAATATTACGATAGGCCCTCTGATTGTGGAGGCGATTCGTCCAGTTACAACCAAGCCACTGGATGTCCACTTGATGATTGTGGAGCCAGAAAAGTATGTAGAAGGATTTGCGAAGGCGGGTGCAGATATTATCTCCGTACACTGCGAACATAATGCTTCCCCACACCTGCACCGCACCTTGGGACAAATTAAAGAGCTTGGTAAGAAAGCTGGTGTTGTACTTAATCCTGGTAGCCCTCTAGAGCTAATTGAACACGTTCTAGACTTGTGCGATTTAGTACTAATCATGAGCGTCAACCCTGGTTTTGGTGGTCAAAGCTTTATCCCCGGTGTATTACCAAAAATCCGCAAGTTGCGTCAAATGTGTGATGAACGCGGTCTTGACCCTTGGATTGAGGTGGATGGGGGACTGAAGGCAAATAATACCTGGCAAGTTTTGGAAGCTGGAGCTAATGCGATCGTCGCCGGTTCAGCTGTATTTAATGCTAAGGATTATGGTGAGGCTATTACAGCAATTCGCAACAGCAAGCGCCCTACCCCAGAATTAGCCAAGGTTTAATTTTTGGATTAAATATTCTCTATAAAAACAAGGTGGGCAAATTGCCCACCTTGTTTTTATTTACACATAAAAAAACTGGAAGCTGTTTAAGTTTTGAACTTCCAGTGGTTGCTATATAAATCGAAAGTTTAGCAACTAGAAATAATCCAGGTTGGGAGGACTAGGATTACAATAGTCGCAAGAGAAGCGTATGAGCTATTAGTTCTACCAGCCACGACAACGATTTCACCGTAACTTTTCTATTTCTGTTCCTGGGATTGATGTTAAGCGTTTGCAATATTTAACTAAAGCAACACCAACCACAAAACAGGAAGTTTTATAAGCATTACTCGCACCGTCTGCAGTCGGTGAAAGCTGTGTAAAATTTGGATTGGGGGAATCCACCTCCCCAAATTATCTTTCCTCAGCTCAGACTTCCTCAAAAATAGAACCACCAATTAGAAACGGTTAAATTATCTGTCTTGGTGTAGATGTTATTTCCTCCATGAAATGTCGATTACTTTTGTAATCAGTTTGATTGATTTCATAGTCAGAACTAATGATTGATTTTATGTTTTAAGATTAACTTGCTTGCCAATCACCTCTATTTTAGTTGAAGTTGTAGTTGTTATTATTTTACCAATCTCGTAAGTATATCTTTGCCATTTTGGCAGATTTTTGTAAAAAATTATCCAATCAATGACTGCTATAGAAAACCTGCCATGCTATAAATTTTAAATTAGCATAGCAGGCTCTCAGACACTCAATGGAGTTTAGGGCGGAATCTATTGATTCAAAATACTTTTTAATTGAATCCACAGGATTTGAAGGAAACGTCTTGAGCTTTTTCTGGTTTTAATGGTGATTTGCTTGATTGATGTTCGTTAATTTGCTGTGTCAATCTCTGGTCTAAACTACCACTACGGATTTCTGTTTTTTGCTTTCCGACTACTTCCAGATAAGCTAGGTCTTGAATTTTGCTCAAGCAGCTTGATGACACATTACTATCAGACCTAGAATCATTAGTATGTTTCAGCATTTTTAGATTTTCACTTTGCTGTTGTTTTGTCCTGTTCGCTTGGGAGTTTTCTTTCAGTAATCTATTGTAGGTGCGGTATGGAATGTAATGAAGAGGATTATAACCAGCAAATCGTAGCATTAAAACACAGGCCCAGGAATACTTTCCAGCAAGAATAGCTTCAACTACTTTGTCAAATTGTTGAGCCTTGACTGTCTTATCTAAGTTATTACTAATGCCGGCAATGTCTTGATTCATCATAGTGTTTAGTTATCTGGGATGAAGTAAACTAGTTTAGTTTCTGCGATTGTTGATGTTTCAATTGAGGTGTTTTTGTGTTCTTATAGTATTTCCTAGTCTGTTGAGGTACTGAGGTAAGAGCAATTCATGAATTCCTCCGACAACGGTCTTTGGGACTTTCAAGAAATAAATTATCCAAATAAACGAACCACAGAGGCGCAGAGAACACGGAGAGAGAAGAAATAGAGATAATTTTTGCGTCTGTTGTGGGATGTTTTTTTATTTGGAAGTCCCTTAGCTCACTCAACTGGCAATCCCCATAAACTTTCTCAACTCATAATTCAATAAAGTTTCTTTGTTCACACGCCTGTATTTCTTCTTACTGGCTAATTAAGCATTCTCCGGCAAATTTCTAGATTTTTCAGATTCATATATAAAATTTTTTATCTTTTAGCGTTAACAATGCCATTGGTACTTATACTATTTTTTGTCGTTAATCTCATTTACTGAGTTAGCAGATTTATCAGTAAAACTTACGGAATATATTTCGATATTTGCTTGCGTAATGTGCAAGTTTTACTTTTGTCCCCCTTTGCTATTTTATGAGGGGTAAGACCCCTCACCCAATCTCAATTTAAAACCTTTATTATTGTCGAGGCACTAAAAAATATTACCATTAACTATGATGTAAAACAACTTATAAAAATAGAGAATAAAAAACGTTCACAGCCATAGTATTGAAGATATTTTTTGAATATGTTCAATTATAAAATGATAGTTGTTAGCCTTGTATTTCTTGATTTGCAAGAGCTACGGCTTTAGCGTCTTTAAATAACATCACTGTAAACTGATCATCAATATTTAATGTTTATCAGCTATTAATCGTAGATAGCACAGTTTTTAAATCAAATTACTGGTTGGCAATAACATTATAGGTAGTTTTAATGTTCATCAAGTTAATGAAGTAAAACAACCCATGAAGGAATGATTTTAATAAAATATATCTAGCAGGTTAAATTTAGACAAAATTCTCAAAATCAGTAATATAGATAAAGCGAATTAACACCAAATATTACTAAGTTGATTCAGCAGTAATTTCTCTCTCTATTAATATCTAGCAGATTGATAAATTTGAGATTAAAAATACAGTGGCAGTTAGGCTAAATCGTAGTAAAAATCACCAATTGCCATGAGTTAGTGATGAGCGTTTTTCTCAACAACAATACCTCGGTGTAGAACAAGCTAGCTTCAAACTCTAGATGCGAAAGCTACGCCTTGCCTATGGCTGGATCAGAAATTAATATGCGATCGCCTTTAACTCTCCAGACAACTACATAATAATGAATTTATCTCTTAACATTACTGAAATTTTCCTTCGTTTCCGGAAACACTCGCAAAATAAAATCACATCATGTCCACATAATTAGTTATGCTAACCACAGTCATTGCACTCCACCCCCGACCTCTCCCCGATGTTCGCTCCTCTTCTCCCAGATCTGGGAGAAGGGGTTGGGGGATGAGGGCAATTTCCAGTCATCTCTATTAGTAACTGGCCAAATAAAATTGATGATTGATCATCTAGAGACTGATCCAGAGCTATTAATTCTACTGCTAGCTGTGTAAAGCCTCTTCTGATATCTGATTGTTTTGCTTCAATCACCAATAGAGAGTTAGATTTATGTAAGTAATAATCCAAAGTACCTTTGAGCTTTTCATCCACATAAAGTGGATACTCACTATATAGTTGAGCTTTTGTCTGATCGCAGATTTCAGCAAGGATAGGAGCAATCATAAATTCTCTGATTGATATCTCAGCCGTTGGGTTAAAAAGCTTTATATTGCGCTGTAAGTCCTGTTTGTAAAAATTCTAAATAGCTAATATCAGCAAAATATCTTGGGAATTGTAGCTCTGTGCGATCGTAGCCATACTCAAACTCAGCGACTATATCTATTGTTGGGTTAGCTAACAAAAAATATTCACTAAAAGTATAACTTTGCTCAGGGGTTATAATTTTATATTTGCTCATGATTTTTATCGTGAATGCTCTACATTAAAGATATTACGAATTACGAATTACGTTAGCGTAGCGGGGCGTAGCCCATTACGAATTGGTATTATTATCTCAACAATTTGCTAAACTCCAACTTTGGGGATAGCAAATAAAAACAATTTGCTCAGGGAATTTGGAGGGGGTCGTAGAGTGGCTGATGATGAACGCATAGTCAATGGGCAACAGATACATCCAAAAGACTTTTCATGGAGATTATGGCCTGTTGTGCCACTTTACCCATATGGCAAACGGCGAACAATCCGTAAAGAAGTGCTTAAGGACACAATCTGGAATTTTGACCAGGTTCAGGGCATTTTCTACGTTGTTGTACCAATTCGCATGACTGTGGTTAAGCTCGAAGCTGGGGGTCTTCTCGTTTATGCACCTGTTGCACCAACCCCAGAGTGCATCCGGCTTGTGAATGAGCTGGTAGCAGAACATGGCAATGTTTTGTACATCATCCTACCAACTATCTCTGGTATAGAACACAAAGTCTTCGTCGGCCCCTTCGCCAGATGCTTTGAGACTGCACAGGTGTTTGTGGCTCCCCATCAGTGGAGTTTTCCACTAAATCTCCCCCTTAGCTGGCTTGGTTTACCCCTAAAACGAACTCAAGTACTCCCGGAAGATAGTAGCAAAACCCCCTTTGCTGATGAGTTTGATTATGCGATGCTAGGCCCCATCGACCTTGGCCCTGGTCGGTTTGCGGAAGTTGCTTTTTTTCACAAGCGATCGCATACTCTTTTAGTAACAGATTCTGTGCTTTCTATCCCAGAAGATCCACCTGCGATCGTTCTATTAGATTCATATCCTTTGCTATTCCATGCCAAAGATCATGCTTATGATATTGTTGCAGACATTCAGGTAAGTCGCCGTCAGGGTTGGCAGCGCATCTCGTTGTTTGCTTTGTACTTTCAACCCAATGCACTAGATATACGTCAATGGAGTCAGGTGTTGCAAGATGCCCTGAAAGCACCAGAACGCTCAAAGAAAGCTTATTTTGGATTGTATCCCTTTAAATGGCATCGAGATTGGCAGCGATCGTTTGATGCTTTGCGGGGGAATGGACGTTTATTTGTCGCACCAATTTTACAGACGCTGATTCTCAACCGCGCACCGAAAGAAACTATTGACTGGGCTGATCAAGTTGCTAGTTGGGACTTTGAGTGGATTATTCCTTGCCACTTTGATTCACCAATTAAAGCCCAAGGGCATCAATTTCGCCAAGCTTTCTCTTTTTTGGAAAAGCAGCCTGCTGTCAGTGGGGGTTTGTTCAGCAGTAGTAGCTATCCTTTACCAGAAGAGGATTTTAAAGCACTTAGAGCAATTGATGCAGGTTTAAATAAGTTTGGCATTGTGCCATCAGCAAAGGAAAAAGTGTAGGAGAAACAATATAGCGCAATAAGTAAGTCGGCAAGAATAAACCAAACTATATTACGAAACGCAAATACACCTTAAACCCGTTATAAATCAATACGCTTGGGTTAAGGATAATTGTAGGTTGGGTTGAACTTTAGCGTTACCCAACAAACCCCGCTCTTCGGTTGGGTTTCGTTCCTCAACCCAACCTACGCAATACAAGGTTTTTGACGCTAACCCAAGCGTATTGCGTTATAAATGACCAATGACAAATGACAAATGACCAATGACCAATGACAAATGACAGCCTTAGCCAGTTAGCTTTATTTGCGTCGCTCTACTTACAGTTACGAATTATTTTTTAAACCGTTCTTGGGCGGCTTGAAATGCTTCTTGCATCACCAACTGAATTTTTTGGGGATCGGGTTTCTTACCTCCCATTAAATCACCAAAGTAAACGCAGGCTGCTTCCCCTAGTGCCCAGGTATAGGCGGCTGCCCAAGAGGCTGCGATCGCACTACCCAAACCTGGTATAAATTTAATTAACTCCCGTGCAATGGCCTGTGCTAAAAAACCACCGGCGATCGCACTCACAACGCCTCCCGCCTGAGATGGAGTAACTGTCTGTCCATATAATTTACCCAACAAACCCACCATTGATACTTGCAAGGCAGTGAGTACGGGCATTGTCGCAAATGGCAGAGGTACAGCAGCCAGAGTGGCAGACATAATTGCAAATGGCAAAATATAACGGCGTGCAGCATCTCGGTAAAGGTTACCAAGTTGCTTCCCAGGTTCTTCTTGATCTAATAGCTGATAAATCGCCTGGGCTTCTGCTTGTGGGAGTAGTTCTGCTAAGGAATCTCGCAGTGCTTCTAAGCCATAAAATACCGGATTATAGCCATCTTCTTCTAGGGTAAAATCAATGAGTACAGAGCCATCGCTTATTCCTGCGAAGGCTTGCTGCATTGCGGCAAATGCGCGGTTGACTTCCTGATAATCTGGTGGATAGGCAGGATGATCGGTGGTATCGGCAGGATAAACTTCATGCAAGCAGGTAACTACCAACAGACAGGGAATGTCTGGATACTGCTGGCGCAGCTGTTGAGCAATTTGTCGTAGCGTGTCAGTTGCAAAATCATTGATTTTGACGGTGATAAGGAGGATTGTAGCGGATCGAGTCTCCTTGTTTAAATCACCAACTAATTCCTGAATGATTAATTGAGTATCTTGTTTAACATCACCAAGTCCGACACTATCCGTAAAAACCAGTAACGGCAGGTCATTGGAAGGATAGGCATAGCGCTGGGTGTGTTGCGTGTGCGGACGAAATCCCTGACCGACAATTTCGGCAGAAACTCCCGTCAATCCCCGGACAATGGAACTTTTTCCGGCTTGGGGTTTACCAATTAGCAGCGCTTCTGTGGTTGGCAATTCGGCTCGGATTTTCTCTAAAATCTCTGCAACCTGAGTTTCGCTCACACTAAACCATTCAACAACTGTTTGTGCCACTTGTTCTACGGGTAAGAGTTGCGTTAGACCTGTTGCTGCTTTGTTCCAGACACCAGCAATGTGGTTTCTCCAGGAATTATCGACCGATTTGGTAGTCGCTCCATCGGTCGGTTCACTCAATTGGTGAGAATCATCTTGCTCAGTCATTTCCATGAAAACGGTAGATAGAATTCAAAGTAGATCCTGTCTATATTTATCGTACTGGCAAACTTGGTTCAGTTTAGCTCAATTTACTCATCCTAAAGTTCAGTTTCTTCACCCGATGGTTTATCTTTAACACGCTCTTTCCAGTATCCTGGTTCGCGGCTACAGTGCATCACCGCCAAAATTAAAACGTAATCTTCCTCAATGGTGTATAAAATTCCATAGGGAAATTTGCGCGTTAGACATCGACGAATGTCTTCCTCAACAACAGCCCAGCGAGTCGGTGAGTGGATGATTTGGAAAATTACATCCTCAACTGCATTAATAAATGCTTGTGCTAATTCAACTCGACGCTCTGCATGAATTAATGCAAGACTTGGTGGCGATAATTACTAGCTTTGCAGCACGATTATATGGTCAGCGCCGGGCAAAACGCAAAACCGAAAAAATTGTGGAAGCATTAAATTCTCCAACAGATTAATTACGTTTTGTAGTCAAACATATCTGACTGGCTCTGTAGTGATAAACTAATTTTAATGCCAAAGTTGATCAATATGCGTCAAGTTGAAAAGCACGTAATCAAGGATGGACATGAGTGGTTTGATTATTGCGTTCGTATTACTACGGTTTCCCGACAGCTTTATAACACTGCTCAATTCACACAACGTCAAGGTTTTTTCTATGGGTGGGGAACACAAACATTAATCTGCTTAGACGCTTTATTTAAACAAAACGAGAACTACAAAGCGATGCCAGCCAAGGTAGCCCAACTCGTATTAAAGCAAAATGCAGATGCGTGGATTGCTTATTACAAAGCATTGGCAGCCTATAAGCTTGATTCAACTAAGTTCACAGGTATTCCAAAGCCACCTAATTATCTTGAAGATAAAAACTTAGTTAAGTTCAATAATCAAGCGATTGGTAAAAGAGAATTTAGTAAAGGTTCAGTTGTTCCATCAATGTCACCAATCAGGATTCCGGTAAAGCCTGGACTAAAGTTTGAGGACTTGTGTGAAGTACGAATTATCCCAAAAACTGGATGCTTTGTTGTTGAAGTAGTCTATGAAATTCTCGAATCGTCACAATTCTTTTGTAGCTTGAATCCTCATCTCAATGCAGCAATTGATATTGGTTTAGACAATCTAGCGACCATTGTTTTTAACGACCCAACAATACAACCAATTATTGTAAATGGTAAACCATTGAAATCAGCAAACCAATTTTACAATAAGCAGGTTGCCAAGTTTCGAGGAATTCTTGCCAAGGGTAAAGGCAAATCAAAGCGAATTGCAAACATCGTTCGTAATCGCAATCAATTTGTAGATTCATATTTACATCAAGCCACAAAAAGGATTGTGGATGAGTTCAAGTCTTTTGGCGTAACCCACGTATCTATAGGGAAAAATGAACAATGGAAAACCCGGATTAATTTAGGTAAGCGCACAAACCAAAACTTTACTCAAATACCACACGCCAAATTTATCGAGATGCTGACTCTGAAATTAGAAAGAGTCGGTATCACCGTCAAGGTTGCAGAAGAAAGCTACACCAGCAAGAGTTCTGCCATTGATTGGGACATCATCCCAACTTATCAACCTAACAAGAAGATAAAACATATATTCTCAGGAAGACGTGTCAAACGTGCGTGGTATGTCAGTCAAGACGGTTTGAAGATTCATGCCGACGTGAACGCATCTTTCAACATCGGCAGAAAAAGTAATCCTGAAGGTTTCGACTCTATCAAGTCTATTCTAAGGGATAGGGGATGTTTGGTAGTACATCCAAGGCGGATAACTCCACTATTTAAGCGTGTCCATGCTGAAAGTAGGGTTGCTTAAACCTAAATTGCAAACGTCTGACTATATTTGACTATGTGATTTGGAACTATTTCATTACTCCAAAAGTTGTCTTATCCTAGCTAAGGCTTCCTCTCCAGGAATGGGTTTAATTGCACCACTACGAACTTCATCTCTACGCTTCTTGGCTTCATTTGTCCACAGTGTTTGAAGTGTTTCGTCTACATCAAATTCAAGACTTTCAACCAGCTTTTCTGCCAACAATGCTCTCGCTGCACTGGGCAAAGCTAAGGCTTCTTTCATGACTTGCTCTACAGATACCATAATTCCTGAAAGCATAGGGACTATCCAGAGTCTAGCAGGAAAGCAGTAGACATGGCACAACACTAAGTAAGTTGGCGCGAAAAAATCAAAGTATGTTACGAAACGTAAATAGCCTTAAAATGTTTACTAGTGACCAATACTTCGACTTCGCTCAGTACAAGTGACAAAGGACAAATGACAGCCTTAGCCAGTTAGCTTTAATTGCGCCGACCTACTTAAAGTGATGCACAGCCGTCGGAGGCTTACCTGTATCATGTTGGTTGAATCAAATCAGCGATCGCCTTGACCAATGCATCTGGATCTACTGGTTTGGAGATATGCATTTGAAATCCTGCTGCTAGTGCTTGCTGCTGATTTATTTCCCCTGCATAGGCTGTCAGAGCGATCGCTCTGACGCGTCCTCCTTGTTGGGGCGATCGCGCCCTGACTTCACGCATCAGCATATAACCGTCTGTCTTTGGCATTCCAATATCGCTAATTAAAACATCTGGTATGGACTCAGACAGCGCTTGTAATGCTTCCTCTGCTGATGCTACGGCGGTTACTTTCACACCGTAATCTTGCAAAATAAAGGTAACTAAGTCGCGGATATCTAGTTCATCGTCCACCACCAAAATTTGAGTGTTTGGAGGGAGTGGGGAATCAGGCGCACAAGCTGAACACTCATTCTCCTCACGCCGAACCTGTTCACTTCTGACCAAAAGCGGTAGTTCAACAGTGAAGGTTGCACCCAATCCTTCTCCAGGACTTTCGGCTTGAACATCTCCCCCATGCATCTCTACAACCTTACGCACGATCGCTAATCCTAAACCTAATCCACCAAATGTGCGTGTAGTTGTGCCATCAGCTTGGCGAAAGTAATCGAACACGTAAGGCAAAAAGTCTGGTGGAATTCCTTTACCTGTATCGCTGACCTGAATTTGAGCCAATTTACCAGCTTCCATGAGGCGAATTTCTACCCGTCCTCCTATTGGTGTAAATTTTACTGCATTGGAGAGCAAATTCCACACAACTTGTTGAAGCCGATTTGGGTCGCCCATCACTTGTCCCAAATTGGGATCAAATATGGTCTGAATTTGAATTGACTTGGCTTGTGCTGCTAGTTGTACTGTCTCTAGTGCTGCTTCAACTACCATTACTAAGCTGACTGGACAGATATTCAAGTTTAATTTTCCCTGGAGGATGCGAGACACATCCAACAAATCTTCAATTAGCTGGGTTTGTAATTGGGCGTTGCGTTCAATGGTTTCCAAGGCGCGGCTAGTGGTTTTTTGATCAAAATTACGAGTCCGCAAGATTTTCGACCATCCCAGGATGGAGTTGAGTGGGGTTCGCAGTTCATGGGAGAGAACCGCCAGAAACTCATCTTTGATTTTGTTGGCGATTTCTGCTTGTTGGCGTGCTGTTCGTTCGCATTTGAGGAGGCGATCGCATTCTTTTTCAGCTGATTTGCGATCGGTAATATCTAGTAAAAAAGCAACACCATTATCCTGGGAGTCATTCAGCAAGGCTATCCCCAAAACAATTGGTACTCGCTTCCCGTTGCGGTGGAGGTACTCTTTCTCATAAATTTTGGAAACTCCAGTAGTTTGCACTTCCAAAAGGGCGCGATCGTCTAAATGCTTATACTCCACAGGAGTAAGTTCTCTCCAATTAATTCTACCTAAAGTGGCAAACTCATCACGAGTGTAGCCAGCTAGTTGAAGAAAGGCATCATTAGCATCAATAATGAAGCCATCCATAGTCCAAAAAGCGACACCGATTAAGTTCGATTCAAACAAACGCCGAAATCGCGCTTCACTTTCACGTAAAGTCTTTTCTGCCCGTTTGTGTTCGGTAATATCGCGACAAACAGTAATTACACCTTCAATAGTTTGGTTGGAATTACGTAATGGTGTGAGGATGTATTCATAATAATGCAATCCATCGGCGGTAAGATATTTACACTCATCCTTAATTGGCTGCCCAGTTTTCATTACAGCTTGTCGTTGATTGTCTACCTGTTCTACAAGGTCTGTGGGGAAATCCAGTTCTTGCAAAGTTTTTCCGATAATATTCTGGGGCTTTAAACCTAGTACAGTAGCTCCATCACGACTTACATACTGATAGCGACCTTTCTGATTAAAGATATAAATGTGATCGACTGATGCAGTCAGGATGGCATTTAAAACATTTGCCTGTTCTTGGACTTGGCTCGTTAGTTCGCGAGTACTTTCTTCTGCCTGCTTGCACAAAGTAGTTTCCATACAAACTCCGATCATTCGCACTGCTTGTCCCTGAGCATCATAGATAAATTTTCCCTTGGCAGAAATCCAATGTACACTTTGATCTGAGCGAATTATGCGAAATTCATCGTTGTAGTCAGTCTTTTGTCCTAGAGCCTGGGCGATAAGTTGCATTACAGATTGCTTATCTTCAGGATGAACGCACTTCTGAAACGCCTCATAAGGCCCGTCAAAACTACCTGGAACCACACCAAAAAGTAGTTCATAATTTTCAGACCAGATGACTTTATTGGTAGCAATATTCCAATCCCATAAGCCCATCTGGGAAACATCTAGAGCTAGCCTGAGTCTTTCTTCACTCTCCCTCAGCGAGAGTTCTACCTGCTGCCTTTGTGCAATTTCTTGTTGAAGTTGGCGTAAAATTACTGCCACATCGATGGGCAAATTCAAGGCTGTGGATGTCCCCTCTTCAAGATGACATTCCGTATCATCCTCAACAACTTGAGTCTGGGGATTTTGTCCTGCTATTGCAAGTTTTATTTCTAATTCTGTTAATTGCTCCTCAAGAGCTGCTTGCTTTTGTTGATAACATATTTCTGATTGCTCTAACTCAGCTACACGCTGCCGGAGAACTTCTAATTCATCAGTGAGTTGAAAGTTAACTTTATCAACATTTTGCATTTTGCACACCGCTCACAACTCAACAATATCCATTTGAAGAGTAGGCATCCGTTATTTTTATAATTATCGATTTTTCGGCTAACAAATGCAATCCATCAAAAGGCACATAAACAATTCAAAATTCACAATTTAAACTATTACCATAGCAATCATCCTGACTATTAACTGAATATTTGATTAAGCAAAGACAATTTAGACATTTCAGCCAAAAGGCATATATAAGACAATACAGTTCAGTTAAGGCTAAAAACTAAATCTGGTGTAGGTTGGGTTGAGGAACGAAACCCAACATTATCGAGACTTTGTTGGGTAACGCTTACGCTCAACCCAACCTACTATTCTCTTAACCCAAGCGTATTGATATAGGACTTACGCAAAAACCCTCTCAAACTCTCATTCCTCCGTGAACTCTGCGTTCTCTGTGGTTCGTTTTCCGTTCCCTTTGCGTAAGTCCTATGATATATAAGACTTTTCTCGTTAAGTCTTAAAAGGCTTACTCACAAAGGATTTGGATCAAGTACAGCAGATAGGGTACAGTAATTAAAATTGGGTGCTAAAGGTAACAAATTATGTTGGACTGGTGGGAAAAAAAATTTTGCGACTTGCGAGGAACGGCGATCGCCGATTGAATGAGCGTGCAATGTCGATTGGTTTTGCTTTAAGTCAAGGATTTGGCAAAGGACTGTCAGAAATGTTTAATGGGGAAAGGATACTCAAAAGGGCTTATGAGTTTTTGCCAACTCAAAAGTGGAATTTTCCAAGCTAATCGAACCACACTGTCAAATGACGGCGGAAGAGGATATCTTGAACATCGACATAAAACTCCTATTGGTATCCAAGTACTGTGGCGAGGTTGGTTAAAACTGAACTGTATTGCTATTTATCTCTTAAATCGGATGAAACCTGCACCAATCAATAATCCTACAACCTGCCCCCAGAAGACAACGCCCGATTGATTTACGCCAAGGGGGGGAATATTTAAACTGCCAATACCATAAAATAATTGTTGCCCAAACCACCAAAATATATAGAAAAAAGCTGGGATTTGCATGGGAATATACAAAATTATTAGCGGCAAAATTGTGTAAATTTTAGCTTTAGGAAACTTGATAACATATGCTCCTAAAATAGCTGCGATCGCACCATTTGCCCCAATTAATGGTATTGTCAAACTCGGTTCAACCAGAATTTGTGCTAACCCGGTTATCACACCAGCAGCCAGATAAAAAGCGAGATAGCGTCCGTGTCCTAGAATATTCTCTACAGTCTTGCCAAAAACCCACAAAAATAGTAAGTTTCCCAATATTTGACTAAAACTGCCGTGCAGAAATATCCCAAAAAATAGTGTAAATATGCGCCAGATTACAATTATCCAAGCAGCAGAGTTGTTGAAGAAGAGAGCATCGGTAATTGCCGCACTAATCTGCGCTGGAATCACACCCCAGGTATTGACAAAATAGCCCAATCCACCACCAAATTCTAGTTGAAGCTCCCAGAAAAAGACAGCTAGGTTAATAGCAATCAGCCAGTAATTAATAATCGGCTTACTTCGACAACGAATATTATCACTAATAGGAATCATATTGAATAGGGCATTGGGCACTTGTACCGAGCGATCGCGTAGCGTATCGTAGAGAAGTCGTTGGCGCAGCCTCTCCAAGAGTTGTATTGGGCATCCCTTCTGGTGCGTCCCGCTCTTAAGGGCAGAGCAAGTGAGCATTGGGCATTGGAGTATTAGTTATTCTTTCTCCCTCATCCCCCTCATCCCCCTCATCCCCCTCATCTCCCCACTCCTTAACCTGTGGCAAGATTGAAATCAGATCGCATCGCACTTAACTAGGCAAACGAGATGCTGGGAAACACACTTGTAGGAAGATACCAAATTATTAGTAACTTGGGAGGTGGGGGTTTTGGTGAAACCTTTGTGGCTTGTGATACTCAATTACCCGGTTCACCTCCATGTGTCGTTAAAAAACTTAAACCCCAGGCAAGTGATCCAGTAACTTTGGAGACAGCTAGGCGTTTATTTGATACAGAAGCACAAGTTCTATATAAATTAGGAACTCACGATCGCATTCCCCAACTTTTAGCTTATTTTGAGGATAATGCCGAATTTTATCTCGTACAGGAATTGATCGAAGGTCATGACCTGAGTGAAGAATTAACACCAGGCAAAACCCTCAGTCAAGACCAAGTAATTTCACTTTTACAAGAACTTTTGACCATCTTAGAATTTGTCCATCAACAGAATGTAATTCACCGTGACGTTAATCCCCGCAATATCCTCAGACGCCAAGATGATGGCAAATTAATTTTAATTGATTTCGGTGCAGTTAAACAAATTGCTACTCAAGTCATTAATCCTGAAAGTCAAACTATAGCTACCGTTGCTATAGGTACGCCTGGATATATTCCTGGAGAGCAAGCTCATGGTACACCAAAATTAAGCAGTGATATCTATGCTGCGGGAATAATTGCTATTCAAGCTCTCACTGGATTATCACCAGAGGAAATTGTCAAAGATGCTGATACTAATGAAATTATCTGGCAGAATCAAGCCACGGTAACGCGAGAATTCGCTCAATTTTTAGATAAAATGGTGTGCTACGACTTTCGGCAACGCTATTCTTCGGCAAAGGTAGCATTACAAGCGCTCAAAGAGTTAACACAACCACCTGCCCAAACAATAGCATTAACTCCTATTTATCCACCAAAAAATATACATAACCCTCAAGTAAAAAAAGGTATACTGGGTAAAATTTTACTAGCGATATTTTTAATTGGTGTTAGCGGTGTAGCATCAATATTTATTTGGAATCACATTAATTCCAATAACGCCATAGAATTATCCAAACAAGGAAATACCCTTTTTGATTTGCAACGTTATCAAGATGCGCTAGCAGTATATGAAAAAGCCGTTGATGTTAGACCCGATTATGCTCAAGGCTGGAATGGTCAAGGCAAAACATTATACAAATTAAAAAAATACAAAAAATCTTTAGCTGCCTATGACAAAGCAATTCAAATTCAGCCAGGTTATTTTGAAGCTTGGAGCGGACGAGGCTTGGTATTGGCAAGTTTACAGCGATATCAAGAAGCGATCGCCTCTTTTGACAAAGCCTTACAATTAAATAATGAAAACTCAGAAGTCTGGAATGCTAAGGGTGAAGCTTTCAGTAATTTAAACCAATATGACCAAGCAATTAAATCTTATGAAAAAGCGATTGAATTCAAACCAGATAATTACAAATCTTGGTACAAAAAAGGATTAGCTTTACAGAATTCTAACCAATATGAAAAAGCGATCGCAGCCTACGAAAAAGCTGTTGAATTCAAACCAGACTACGAGCAAGCTTGGTATAATTGGGGGAATGCACTAGTCAATTTGCAACGCTACCAAGATGCATTTACAGCTTATGACCAAGCCGTAAAATCCCAGCCAAATTATTATCAAGCTTGGTTATCAAGAGGTAATGTACTGCTCAATCTGAAACGTTATCCCGAAGCAATTGAATCTTTTAATCAAGTAATTAAATTAAATCCCAGAAACCATCAAGCATGGTACAATTTGGGTTGGTCGCTGCATCAAAATCAACGCTATGAAGAAGCAATAAAATCTTATAATAAAGCAGCATCCATTAAGCAAAATGACTATCAAGTATGGTATAATCTCGGCAATTCCCAATATATATTGCAAAAATACGAAGAAGCGATCGCGTCTTATAATAAGGCAGTTCGTTATAAACCAGACCATTCCGAAAGCTGGTATAGCAGAGGCAATGCCCTATTAAATTTGAAACGCTATCAGGATGCGATCGCTTCTTACGATCAAGCAATAAAATACAAGCCTAATTACCAACAAGCAATAGATGCTCGCAACCAAGCCCAAATTCAACTGCAAGGTGAGAAACCAAGACCTGTAATCGTGCCAATTATCCCAATTCCTAATTCCACAAATCCACCGCAGACAACACTTTAAGCCAATAGGGTTCAGTTAAGGATAATCGTAGGTTGGGTTGAGGAACGAAACCCAACATTTTCGGTAGTTTGTTAGAGGTAGTTTGAAGAGAGGCTTTGAATCTTACTCCCCAACGCTAGTAGGGAAGGGGCTGGGGGTTAGGTCTCTATTGCACCCAAGTGAGAAGCGCTATATAACCCAATACGGTTCACAAAAGGGCTGAAACTGTTTTTTTTTACGAACCACAAAGGCGCAGAGAACACAGAGAGAAGAGAGAAAGAGAAGGAGGAAATGCTTAACCCAAGTGTGTTGCTATATAACCTGTTTTCAGTCGTCTAAAGACGACTTTCGCTATTAGACTCAGAATGAATTCTGAGGCGGGCTAGATGAGAATGAAATAGCCCTCTGCCTTCAACCCAACCTAATTACGAATTACTAAAACTACCGAATATTCACTTCTTGCAGGTAATTTACTTCCTGAAGATATTCAACCCTAGTAGCTGACTTTTTAGGAACAAATGAATTTGTTCTTTTTGCAGAAGCTACCTTTTGATGTTTACTCAGCACGCGTTGTTTTTGAGTATACTCATTCAATTTGACTTGAGCTTGAGCATAAACTAAAGTATCGTTGGGAATATTTCTCAAAAATTTGACGGCTCGATTAAAATTACCAACAGATGCTTGTTTATAGGCTTTCTGTAAAAAATAAGCTGCTCTGATCTGCCGCTTTCGATTGTACTCAGCCAACTTGTCTTGAACTAAAGCACCAACATGACTTTCTTTAGGAATTTGACGCAGATATTGTAATGCAGCAGAAAAATCTCTAATCTCGGCACTTGCGTAAGCTTTTGCTAATAAATCTTGCGTCTGTGCTTCAATGTTGACAGATGCTTGCGGAACTAATTTATCTGTTTTACGTTGCCAATATAAAATATTTGGAATTTTAGCAGCAGCATCAATAACATCTGACCATCTGCTTTCATTCAAAGCTGTTTCAGCTATTTGGTATTGCTGTGCAGCTACTTGCCATTGCTCTTGCCATTCTTCGATTGTCGCTTGTGCTTCTGGATAAACACTGCTGTGGGAAGGGATTGATTTAACGAGTGCGATCGCCTCTTGTAAGTCCCCTCCTTGATATTCTTTTGTCGCTTGATATAAAGTATCTGTTTCTGAGTATGCAGGTGAATTATTAACTAAAGAGTAGACACCAAATCCCATCACTAAAGAATTAGCCACCAGTCCTACTTTCATTCCTGTTAATAACGGAGATGATTTTTCGGATGTCGGATTTGGAAAATAATTATCTTCAACCGTCGCTTCTAAGGAAAATTCAGAATCTTCTTCTAATATTTGTGATGGCTGAGTTTCCCATACCATTTGTTTAAGTACCCGCAGCACCTCACCCGCAGACTGAAAGCGGTCTTGGTAATTGTAGCGGATCATTTGGCTGAGAACAGCAGCGAGATAATCGTTAACTGGCGTGTTTGGAGAACGCCAAAAAATTTCATTAGTATAAGGATCAGCTTTTAATTGTAGTGGCTCTAATCCAGTTAAAGCCTGGATGGCAATCATACCCAAAGCATAAATATCACTGTTGGGCTGTGTTTCACCAATAAATTGCTCTGGCGGTATGTACCCCAATGAAGTGACAGGAATTCTATAAATAGGCAATTGCACACCTATGCCAAAATCGATCGACTCGATTGAGCCAAAGTCAATCAAAACTAATTTGCGTAGGGCTTCGCCCTTGCCGTAGGCATCGCTACTACGTCTAATTAAGTTTTCCGGTTTGATATCGCAATGGATCACTCCTTGAGAATGAACAAATTCTAGAATACCTAAGACATCTATCAGAAATTCTACAACTTTCCTTTCAGTCCACAGACACCCCGACCCTTGATCAATCGGTAATTCCGCCGCCACCGGATGTCCTTCAATACACTCTTGCACTAAATAAAATTGCTCGTTTTCTTCAAAGCAGGCGATGAATTCAGGAATTTGGTCATGACTTCCTAGAAGCTTGAGAGTTTGAGTTTCACTCAGAAACAGTAACCTCAGCATCTCCAAGTAGCCGGATTCGCAACTGCTAACCTTGATCTGCTTAACAACGCATTTGCGATTCTGTGGATCATCTACGTCTACAGCAATGTATGTTTGTCCAAACACCCCTGCATCCAGGCTTTGGATAATTTGATAACGCCCTTGTAGTAATTTACCGATTATGTGGTAGGTCATGACCTGGTTACTCAGTAAGTCCTTTTATTTAGTTTTTCTGACATTTCCTCCTGTTTCCGGAATCATTGAAGAATACATTTCCCGAATTTAACTACTTAAATCCAAACTGGATTCATTGCAGTAGTTTTACTTAAAAAAATCGGATAATTTTTTGTAAAAATTTATTAATCGTATCAAGTATTAATATTACGATTTCTTTATATAAAGAATAAAAAATTTGAACCTGAAAAGCTATTTTGTCTAGATGTAATTTGAAAGCCAAAAATTAAGAAATAATAAAGTTTATGTAAATTTTCTCTGAAGCTTATGTGTTATTACTTATGATTGTGTTCATTGCATTATAATACTGCTCAACAGCAGCATTGTTTTATTAATTCGTAGGGAATTCTCTGCGCCCCTTTGCGTTTACCTTTGCGAACCTACCCTGCGGGAAGGCGAACGCGAGTGCGTCTCCAAGAGTTGCGCCTATGCGTTTAAATTTCAACCCTCAATTGGCCACGATTTTATGCAAAGCTATACTTAGTTACTCTTAATTTTGGAGCAACTGCGTCCTTTGCAAAACAGTGATTGCATAGGAGAAGTTTTTGCGAATTTCACCTAAATAGGTTCGATTTTAGAGGGATGTCTCATGAAAAACTGTTACAAATTGGCAATTACGGCTGCTATTGTTGGATTCGGATTAGGAACGCTGAACGTAGCGCAAGCAGCAACTGTCAGTTTGAGTAGTTCAAATCAAGGTTGGTGGGCTGCTGAAGACGGACTTAATGGGCCTAATACTAACGATAATACTAACTATCTAACTGGAAATATACGCGGAACAGATTTGCGTAACTTTTTTACATTCGATCTTGGTGCTATCACAAAAGTTTCCTCAGCAATCCTGCAACTTCAAAGATTTGAGGGTTCAGAAAATGGAACAAAAACCCTAGATTTTTTTGATGTTTCAACACCTGCTGATGTACTAAGTCAGAAAGTTAATAGCCCCAATAACATTATATATAGTGATTTGGGAAGTGGTAAAAATTATGGAACTTTTGAAGTTAGTAGTTCTGGCAGATCAGACGAAATTCTGAGTTTTGCTCTCAACTCTCAGGCAATTACAGATATTAACACCAGAAGCGGGCAATTTTTCTCAATTGGAGGTGCGCTTCTGGGTGATCTTCAAGAAGATTATCTCTTCGCCAGTAGTGATGATGGTAGGTTGGCTAAACTTCTGATTGATAATACCAATTCTCAAACCACAAGCAAAGTCGAGAGTGCTGATTTCAACCAGACTGATACCGTTTCAGCCACTGTTCCAGAACCTCATACCATTGGCGGGATAGCGGTTGCTGGTGTTGCAGGTTGGTGGTTAAAGCGTAAATACAAAGCGTCCCCATCGAGTTTACCCTAGGCGACAGAGAACCAGTAGCCAGTTAAGTTTTTCCCACTTTCCAATGTTTGTTGTTAAACTTGTACTGAGTATTTTTTAACTCTTAATTAAAAAGCAATTACTTAATTGCTGTCAGATACAAAAATCTCTGAGAATACAGTGATAATTCAATTGCTAATTTTTCGCCTACCCCCTTTACCTAAGTAGGTCGGCGCAATTAAAGCTAACTGGCTAAGGCTGTCATTTGTCATTTGTCCTTCGTCATTTACAAGGGTTTAAGCCTATTTACGTTTCGTAACATATTTAGGTTTTTTCGCGCCAACTTACTTACATTGTCTTGATAGTATCTTTAGATTATCGCTTAATTGTAAATGTGAGATAATACACTATATCGTTGTTGATCATATAATGCTCAGTATTACAGAGGAAAAGTCATCAAATTTACCCGCCTAACACTTTTGAGTCAAAAATAATACGGTAAAATAACTGAATATTGCTCAACAACTTTTAAAATCAAAAGCAGGATTTTTTAATGATCAGCTTAAGTAGTTCGGAAAACAGTACAGTTAGCAGCATAGCAGCCACTAAGAGGCTGGCAAGGGCGATGATGGTTTCTGGTGGAGAGTTTTCACTGTTATTAGCGTGTTGCAACTCTCTTCAAAAGCAAGAACAAGTGCTGAATTTGTTAACAGAATTTTCATCAGCAGATATCCATGAAATTTTGCTCTCACCTGCGGCTGACAAACTGTACACAGCTATTACAACTGAAATTGGTGTTACTCAACCCGAAGCTTTGATGGTAAGGGGTTTAGAATCTGTAGTGGAAATTAACCAACTAATCATCAGTACCAACATCATGCGAGATGAGTTTCGCAAACAGTTTCGGTTTCCCTTGGTGTTGTGGGTCAATGATGAAATTCTGTGCAAGCTAGTCTGGCTAGCCCCCGATTTCAAAGACTGGGCAGCCAGTACTATTAGATTTGATGTACCTAACAATCAGTTAAGTAGAGCGACGCAAATAAAGCTAACTGGCTAAAGCTGTCATTTGTCATTTGTCCTTCGTCATTTATAAGGGTTTAAGGTGTATTTACGTTTCGTAATATAGCTTGGTTTATTCTTGCCGACTTA